>DASZEU010000067.1:0-14559 GCA_035940535.1 Candidatus Angelobacter sp. | reverse complement strand
TTTTCAAGCCGAGATCAACACTCACGAGGCGCTGTCATGGAGGACACTTGGAATACCGGTTGTGAATCCTCTCTGGAAAGATGCGTTGATCACACCGCATCCCTTGGGTGGATGCAACATGGGTAGCACGATAGCCGATGGTGTGGTGGACCATACTGGTCAAGTATTCGGATACGAGAACCTTTATGTGGTTGATGGCGCGTCGATTCCCACGCCATTGGGTGTAAATCCATCGCGCACCATCAGCGCCATAGCGGAGCGCTCCGCAGCCCTGATGATCGCCAAGCCCACACGGAAGGCAGCAGGTGGAGCGGGAACGTAGATGACTAGAACATCCTGGCGAGAACCGCGTGGCCGCTTATCCAGCAGACTAAAGCTACAAATTTTCGAAGCGGGTCGCGGTGTGCAGGGGCTGAAGCCTAATGTCACTTACTTTGCAACAAGAACACCCGCCATGTGTTTGATGTATACGAGCTGCGGGCTGCGTGGGACTTGGCTTCTGGGGGAAAAAATCGAGCGTTGCCGAGTTGCCTCTTAATCTGACGTAGAATATTGACGCATTCTCGGGGTCCTTCACTCCGCGCCCATGATTTTTCTGAAGCTAAACTTTTTCGCGGCGCTACGTTCAGGATGACAGGGTGAGAGGGAGTCGTAGAACAGAGAGGCATTTTCTAAAGTAAGTGACACTTGGGCTAAAGCCCGATTGATTCTAAACGCTTTGCGGCACGAGTAAACTTCCTTCGGCTTTACCTCAGGACAAGCGCCCTGATACAAATCAACTCTGATAGTCCCTTTTTCCGCAAGCTCTCAAGTCATGCCGACACACGTCTTCACCCAAAATGACCCACTACCCTGTGGACGGTAGTGGGGCCTTTGGGGGCCAGTTCCCTCGGCTAGCCGCAAGGCGTGACTCGCACTTTTAATTACAGCCGGGACATCCCACCCCATTGCGCTACGTCGCCGGAAACGATACGATAATTAAGGATATACGAAGTCGGTGCAAATCTGGCGCAGTGCCCGGAGTTCAATAAGCGACTGCTCCCCTAACACACTGAATCATTAAGTTATTTAAAATAAAAGACTTTACTGCGGAAGTGGTGGAACTGGCAGACACACCATCTTGAGGGGGTGGCGCCGTGAGGCGTGGGGGTTCAAATCCCCCCTTCCGCACCATTAAGTTTCTTGAAAGGGATTTCCTGATAAATCAATGTGGTTAACCTATCTCATCACCGTCGTTCACGTCATGGTATGCGCTGTGCTGATCCTTGTTGTGCTCTTACAGCATGGCAAGAGCGCCGATATTGCTGCCACTTTTGGCGGGTCCGCTAGCCAAACCGCATTTGGCCCTCGCGGTACGGCAACCCTGCTTTCCAGGGTTACTACCTGGTGTGCTGTTATTTTTATGCTGACCTCCATCTCCCTGACCATTTTTGCTTCCAAAAGACACTCGAATTCCGTCATGGAGAATGTAAAAGGCGCTCCCACGGCCCCAGCACAGAGTACTCCAGCCGCGCCGTCCCCAAAGAGATAAAAACCTCTCATGTTCCATAAGATCTTTCCTGTAGGTCCGCTCCAATGTAATTGTTCCGTCATCGGCGATGACCAGACCCATGAGGCCATGGTCATCGATCCTGGCGACCAAGTTGAAGAAATACTAAACATTCTGCGCGAGCATAGTCTGAAGTTGACGCAAATCGTGGTGACTCATGCTCATATTGACCATGTGGGCGGAGCCATGAAGCTCAAAGCTGCGACCGGCGCGTCTATTCTCATGAACCAGGATGACCACGCCTTGCTGAAACTGCTGGATGTCCAAGCAACCTGGGTGGGAATGCAATCGCCAGGCCCGGTGCAGGTGGACGACGCAGTCGGCAACGGTCGCGTCCTGAAGATTGGGAATGTTTCTGCCAACGTGATTCATACTCCTGGCCATACCGAAGGCAGCATCTGCCTTTATTTTCCTAAAGAAAAAACGCTGATCGCCGGAGATACCTTGTTTGCCGGAAGCATTGGGCGCACCGATCTCCCTGGAGGATCGTTTGAGAAAATCATCAATTCCATCCATAGCCGGCTCATGGCTCTTCCCGATGAAACCCATGTAATTCCCGGACATGGGCCAGCGACGACCATCGGCACAGAACGGGAAACAAATCCATTTCTACAAAAGTGAAACCTGTAGTCACGCTACAATAAAAGTTCCTGCAATAATCAGGGATGAGGAGAGGATGCGCATGAGGAGTTTTTTAGTCCGGATCTGTGGCACAGCATTGCTGAGTTGTTCCATGATGCTGGGGCAAGCCAAGACGCCCGAGGAGCGGCCCGCCCCCAAGTTTGATATCGGCAATATTGATCGATCCCTTGACCCTTGCGTCGATTTCTACCAGTATGCGTGCAGTAACTGGATTAAAAGCAATCCCATCCCCTCCGACTACACCGATTGGATCAGCTTCACCGAAGTCGAGGAGCATAACAACGCTGTGCTGCGCAGAATCCTCGAAAAAGCCAGCGTGAATGATCCGAAGCGCAGCCCTTCCTTACAGAAAATCGGTGACTTCTACGCTTCTTGTATGGATGAAGAGGCTGCCAACAAAAAACGCTATACGCCGCTTCAACCCGAGCTGGACAAGATCGCCGCCGTCAAAGACAAAGCGCAGATGATCGAGGTCATGGCCCATGAGTCTCTACTTGGACCCAACCCGCTTTTTTCCTTTTACTCCAGCCCCGATATACACAATGCCGGCATGACCATCGCCTTTATCGATCAGGGTGGAATTGTTCTTCCCGACCGCGACTATTATCTGAAAGATGATGCGGACATGGTAGCGATTCGCAAGACATATACCGACCATGTAGCCAAGATGTTTACCTTGATCGGCCAGCCGCCCGAACAGGCCAAGCAAAGCGCGGACGCGGTAATGAAGATCGAAACCGAGTTGGCGCGGGCTGCAATGGACCGGACACTGCGCCGCGATCCCAAAACTCAGGACCACAAGATGACGGTGGCTGAAATTGAAACGCAAGCCCCTAACTTTCATCTCAACCGCTACTTCGCCGTAACCGGCGCGCCATCTTTTAAGGACCTCAACGTCAACAATCCCGACTTCTTCAAAAGCCTGAATGCCACTATCGGAAAAATTCCTTTGGAGGAATGGAAGAGCTACATGATCTGGCAATTGCTGAACGTTGCCGGGCCCTGGCTCTCTGATGATTTCGTCCAGGAGGATTTCAAACTACAGCAGGCAATCGGTGGACAAAAAGAGTTGAAGCCTCGCTGGAAGCGCTGTATCGCGGCCACCAATGGAAATCTGGGGGAAGCCCTGGGACAGTTGTACGTCGACGAAACATTCGGAGCAGAAGGTAAAGATCGCATGTTGAAGATGGTCAATGCCTTGGAACGCGCTCTTCAGCAGGACATCACTTCTCTTCCCTGGATGACCGAGGCCACCAAGAAGGAAGCCCTCATCAAGCTGAAGGCCATCCGCAATAAGATTGGCTATCCGGAGAAATGGCGTGACTACAGCAAACTCAACATTGTTCGCAATGACCTTCCCGGAAATCTCGAACGGTCCAGTGAGTTTGAAGCGCACCGGCAACTCATGAAGATCGGAAAGCCGGTCGACAAGGCCGAGTGGGACATTACGCCGCCCACCGTGAATGCTTTCTATAACCCGGAGCACAATGAAATTGTCTTTCCCGCCGGCATCCTTCAGCCGCCCTTTTTTGACAAAGCCATGGATGACGCCGTGAACTTTGGCGGCATCGGCCTGGTGATAGGCCATGAACTCACCCACGGTTTTGACGATGAAGGACGCCAATTCGATCCCCAGGGGAATCTTCGTGACTGGTGGACGCCCGCAGATACACAGGAGTTTGAGAAACGAGCCAAATGCGTGGTGGATGAATACAGCGGCTTTACTTCTGTGGATGACCTAAAACTGAATGGCAAGCTGACGTTGGGTGAAAATACCGCCGACAATGGCGGCGCCCGCATCGCATTGATGGCATTGCATGAACTCATGGCCCAAACCAAGCAAAGCCCCGATAAAAAAATTGATGGCTACACCACTGACCAACGCTACTTCCTGGGCTTCGCCCGCGCCTGGTGCGAGAACATTACTCCAGAGAACTTGCGCCTCGGTGTCCGGACCGATCCTCATTCTCCCGGGCGCTGGCGGGTCAACGGCGTAGTGCAGAACATGCCAGAATTCCAATCGGCCTTCCACTGCAAAGCAGGCCAGCCCATGGTGAGTCAGAACGCTTGCAGAGTGTGGTAGGTAGCTATGAGCTACTGGCTATTAGCTGCTAGCGAAAGCTATTAGCCCTTAGTCATTAGCCCTTAGTCATTAGCCCTTGGCCGTTAGTTTTCGGCTCTCACAGAATTTCATTTGAATCGAGCAACCAAGCCGCGGAGTGCAACCGCTCCGCTGGGTACCTCTCTTTGAATTATGGCAATTCTGGCATTTATGGCAATCATGGCAATTTCCTCGGCTGAGTACTATCGGCTTCTCCTGCTATCATGGTTGGTTTGGAATCTGTGACCACATCTTCCGTTCTTCCTTTGCGCGTTGACGTCGAGTCTCTGCTGGTGGAAGTGTCTGATGTCCTCAATACCACGCTGGAGTTGGATACGCTTTTGCAGCGCGTGGCCGAAGTGGTGAAGCGCGTCATTGACTACGAGATTTTCTCCATTCTGCTGCTGAACGAGCGCACGCAGGAGCTGCGTTTTCGTTTTCAGATCGGTCATGCGCCGGACGTGGCCGAGCGTTTTCGGGTAAAGGTCGGCCATGGAGTCACCGGACGCGCCGTCAAAGAGCGCCGCGCCATTCTCGTGAACGATGTGACCAAGGAGTCCTCATACATCGAAGCCGTGGCCCATGTGCGTTCAGAGTTGGCGGTCCCGCTGATCACAAAAAATCGGGTCATTGGCGTAATCGATATTGAAGCGCCCGAACCGGGATACTTCAAGGACGAACATGCGCGCCTGCTCACTCTGATCGCCTCCCGCATCGCAGTAAGCATTGATAATGCCAGGCTTTATACGCGCGTGGTGCGCCAGGCCAACACGCTGCTGCTGTTGAACGAGATCAGCCGCGAGCTGACCTCTATCCTCAATCTTGACCAGCTCCTCAAGCGCGTGGCTGACCTTCTGCTCAAAGTCATCGATTACCAAATGTTTTCCATTCTCCTGATCGATGATTCCAAGCAGAAGCTGGTGCATCGCTTCTCCTTGCGTTTCAAAGAGAGCATTCCCCTGAAACACGACATTGTTCTAGGACGCGGTTTAGTGGGCGCTGCCGCAGAGCAGAAACAAGTCATCCTGGCGGCGGACGTAACCAAAGATCCCCGCTACATCAAGCTGAATCCTGAAACCCGCTCTGAGCTTTGCATACCACTCATATACAAAGATGAAGTAATCGGCGTTCTCGACCTGGAGCACACGCGGCGCGGCTACTTTACCGAGGACCATGTTCGCACCATGAGCATCCTGGCCGCGCAAATAGCAATTGCCATTGAGAATGCCCGGCTCTATGAACGGCTGGCCCGCGAGGAACAACGCATGGAGCGCGACCTCGCCATGGCCCGCGAGGTGCAAAACCATCTCTTGCCACCTTTTTGTCCACAATTAGCAGGCGCGGAGGTGGCCGCAAGGTTCATACCAGCCCATGCCATCGGCGGCGATATGTACGATTTTCTCGAGTACAAGCCACCATTGGCCTCGATCGTGGTGGGCGATGTGAGCGGCAAAGGTGCTCCTGCGGCGCTCTATGCAGCTTTGGTGAGCGGGATTCTTCGGAGCCTGGCGCCGACAGAGCCTTCTCCGGCTAAGATGCTGTATGAAGTAAATCGATCACTGAATCAACGACGCCTCGAAGCCCAGTTTGTGGTCATCACCTGCGCCGTTTGGGATGATAAGAAGAAGACCATGCGCGTGGCCAACTCTGGCCTGCCTCGTCCCATTTACTGCCACGAAGGCCATGCGCGCATGTTGGAGGCCGCTGGCCTGCCTCTAGGAATGTTTGCCGAGGTGAGCTACGACGAAGTTGTCATCAATGCCTCCCCTGGAGATGTCTTTGTCTTTTTCAGTGACGGCATTCTCGACGCCAGCAACACTAAAGAAGAGCAGTTTGGCCGGGTTCGTCTGGAGCAGGTCGTTGATAAACACTGGCGTCGCAGCGCCAGCCAGATTGTTACCGCGATATTCGAAGCTGTGGACAAATTCGCCGAAGGCACTCCGGTCTTCGATGATCAGACAGCCGTGGTCTTGAAAGTGAAATAGGGCCTGTTTTGAGTATTGGCTCAGAAACTCTTTCCAAGAGATCGATAGAGCCACGTTTGGTTAGTGGCTTCGGCGTTATTCGGATAACCGCCGGCCAGCAGAACACTTCCGTCTTTGAGCCGGGTTGCAGTCATGAAATGCCATGGATCACTCAATTGACCTGATGCGAGAAAAAATTTCCCGGCCGTTGGATCGTAGATCTCAACCTCTCTGCTTCCGCCAGCAATGAGCACTTGCCCCGATGCAAGTTGCACCGCTTCGTCAGGCAGCTTGAAGCGGCTATCGTTCAGGGGTGAGGTGGCGGTAAACTGCCCAGTGCGAGGATCGTAAATTTCTGCGCTACTCATGGCTCCTCGCCAGTCGTGATCATCCGAGCCACCGGCAACTAGCACCTTTCCATCTGGAAGGATACCGGCTGTGTGTTTATAACGGGCGGTAAGCAAGCTGCCGGTTGTAATAAACCGCTTCAATTTAGGATCATAAAGCTCGGCGGCTGCCGTAACACTCTCCCCACGTCCTCCCGCAACGAGCACCCGGCCATCATTGAGCAAGGTGGCTGTGTGAGAAATGCGTGCGTGATGCATGGAGCCTGCGGACTCGAAGGTCATTGTGGCTGAATGGAAAACCTCTGCTGAAGCCATTCCACCTGGGGAGTCGTGATCGGCGCCGCCAGCAATGAGAACGTCACCGTTGGGCAACAATGTAGCACTTGGCCGACCGCGTCTCGATGTCATCTTTGCGATCACCGTAAACTTCCCTGTTGATGGATCGTAAAGCTCGGCGGAATCTGTACATCCGCCTCCAATCCATCCACCAGCAACCAGCACTTTTCCTGAAGGGAGCAAAACGGCCACGTGTCCCACGCGCGCTATGCTCATCTCACCACCCGGCCGAAACTTGCCGGTTGCGGGATCATACACCTCCACCGATCTGTAGAAATCCTGGTTACGACGCATGCCGCCTATGACGATAACTTTGCCATCGGCTAACAAAGTCGCGCTATGTCCAGATCGAGGCTCAAGCATGGGCGAAGAAAGACTGACCGAGCCAGTTTGCGGAGAGGCAGAAACCACTATTCGAGAGGGCATAGCCACCAGAACAGCGGCGGCAGCGAGAGTAATGATGAAAGTGTGCACCTTGGGCATAGACTCTTCCTTGCTAGGCATCGGGGCCGTGATCGTGTTCACCATTGTGATCACCTTCATGATCGCCTTCGTCGTCGCCTCCTTCGACGCGAGTAGGATCGTTTGCGGTGTGGCTGTTTGGATCTCCACCACCGGAGACAGTGGCTGAATTAGTGAAATGCTTCTTGATGTTTTTGGGCACTTTGACGGTCAACATTATCGGCGGATAGCTTGCTCCCGGAGCAAGCACATCGCTACGCGTGCAGGTTAGCGTAGCCAGGTTGCAAGTCCAGCCCACGCCACTGATCGCTATCGGCACCAACGTATGTTTCACGTTGGGCAGGGTATCCACCACGGTTACTGTACCGATAGTGGACCCAGCCGTGGGATCATTGCTCACGGTGATCGTGTAAGTGCCATGCTCACCGCGTTCAAAGTCATCGTTGTGCGTCTTCGTGATGCGAAGAATCGCGTGATTGACTTGCAGGGTTGCTGAGGCTGTGTTTCCTGTACCGCCGTTGGTAGAGCTTACCGGGCCTGTGGTGTTGGTATAAACGCCCGACACTGCGCTGGTTACGTTCACGCTGGCGGTGCAAGAGCTGTTGGCTGCGATTGTTCCTCCGGTCAGACTGATGCTGTTCGAAGCTGAGACCGCGGTGAGGGTCCCGCCACAGGTATTGGTTGCACCGTTCGGAATCGCTACCACGACATTCGTGGGCAGAGTATCGGTAAAGGCTACCCCGTTTTCTGGAACCGGATTGATGGCCGGGTTCGTAATGGTGAAGGTTAACGTCGAAATGCCATTGGGCGAGATCATCGCCGGATTGAATGATTTACTGATCGAAGGTGGCGCCACCACCACGATGGATGCCGATGCCGTTCCTCCCGTGACCATGGGGAAGCTGGTGCCGCTGCCGCTGTCGTAAATCGCAGTGACTGGGCTGGTGGTGTTGAGCTTGTTGCCGGCGCTGGTTCCGGTCACGTTGACCGAGAATGAGCAGTTGCTGTTCGCGGGCAAGTCCAATGAATTCACGCTGATCGTATTGCCTCCCGGATTCGCGGAGAAGGCCCCGTTGCAATTGCCGGTCAAGCCGTTGGGCGTAGCCACGATCAGGCCGCTGGGCAGCGTGTCGCTCATGGAAACGTTCAGCAGTTCGGTACTGGCATTCGGGTTGGTGAAGGTGAAGGTCAGAGAGGTGGCGCCATTCACCGGGATGGTGGCATCACCAAAGGCTTTGGCAATGGTCGGCGGTTGAACTTGCGGCGCTGCATTCACTGTCAGGGTCGCGGTGTTGCTGGGAGCGCCAGGACCGCTCTCGTTGGCGGAGATCGGCCCGGAAGTATTGTTCTTGGTTCCCGCAGTAGTTGCTTGCACCTCCACCGAAACAAAGCATGAACCACTGGCCGCAGGTTGTAAGCGCACGGGGGCCGTCGCTTGTGAGCGTATCGGGGCCTTCGGTTGTGGCCGTAGCCCTACAGCCGGTCCTAATTCACCCCCAGAAAGGCTGATCGATGACGATCCAGGAGTAGCGACAACGGTACCGCCACAATTATTCGACAGTTGATTGGGCGAAGCTACCACTACGCCCGCCGGCAGCATGTCAACAAACTGAATTCCAGTGAGCGTTATGTTGGTGTTTGGATCGCTGTTCGGGTTATTGATCGTAAAGCTCAACAATGTCTGGTCGTTGACCGTAATCGTGTCGGGCGAAAAGAGCTTGCTGATGGTGGGCGGCAGCGCTACCGACAAAGTCGCCGATGCGGCATCTCCGCTTCCGCCATTGTCGGAGCTGATGGGGCCGGTGCTGTTGGGATATGATCCCGCAAAGGCGCTGGTCACATTCACGCTTACGGTGCACGAGCTGTTAACTGCAATAGTCCCGCCAGTGAGAGTAGCGCTCGTGGTTCCTGCGTCCGCCGTAGCTGTGCCTCCGCAAGTGTTGCTCAAGCCGCTGGGAGTCGCTACCACAAGGTTGGCAGGAAAATTATCGGTAAACCCAACTCCAGTGAGCGCCACAGTATTCGCCGCCGGATTGGTAATAGTAATACTCAGAGTGCTGGTTCCGTTGGGAGCCATGCCCGTCGGATTGAACGTCTTCGTAGTCGTTGGCGGCGCGACCACTGCAAGACTGGCATTCGACGTGTTTCCGGTTCCAGCGTCCGTGGAAGTAATGGTTACGCTATTGTCCTTTGAGCCTGCCGTTGTGCCGGTCACGCTCACTGATACGACACAAGATGCGCCCGCAGCGAGACTGGCGCCTGCCAGGCTGACTGTGGAAGATCCGTCCGCAGCCGTGGCTGTCCCATTGCACGTGCTTGTCAGATTACCCGGCGTGGAGACAGTCAGGCCTGTCGGCAGGTTGTCGGTGAATGCCAAACCATTCACGGCGAGGGTGGCGTCAGTATTGGTAAGCGTAAAGCTCAGGCCCGCCGAGCCGTTGAGAGGAACCGTAGTTGCATCAAAAGCCTTGACGATCGTGGGCGGATTGGCAGCAGCAAGATTCGCCATGCTGGGCGCGTTCGCGGCAACTGTAGCCGGACCGAAGCTCTTGGTAATCGAAGGAAATGCAATGCTAATCAAGCCAAGGATGAATACAGAGCACACCAGTGCCCGCGCAGCGGGAGACATGATCCTGTTGGTCACGGCTACAACTCCTTTTCAAAAACGACAAATCAAATTGGGCGATCTGGACAATACCAACACGGGCTCGCCATCACAAACTGGGCAAACCATTGGGGTCGGCATCATGAGGGGGAAGCCAACTTTAATTCAGGTATTCTCTTTCTATTCTGGCGGTTTGGCAAGCAAAAATCCGAATGTTTTTCAGGGGCTTCTCCCAGCCCCACTGCAAAAAATTCAGCAGATTCCACCGATCACTTTAGAATGAGAGCCGCATCGCCAATTGAACCTGCCGCGCCGGGAATGCCAGCGTAATTGCTCCGAAAGTGGGACTGCTTACGTTGCCGTCAGGCGCAAAAAAGTTTGTGCGATTCAAGAGATTGAAGGCCTCGGCCCGAAATTCAAGGTTCCTGGTTTCCCCACCCAACGGAAATTGCTTGTGGAGTCCCATATCCAACTGCCTGAAGTTAGGCGCTTGCACTGAGTTGCGGCTGGCATTTCCAAAAGGCTGGCTGCGATCAGGAATCTGGAAGGCAGCGAGGTTGAAAAAATTCGCCAATGCGAATGGAGTCCTGACATAGGCGCTGGAGGAGTTGACCGGATTGCCAATGATATTCGGCCGGTAAGTCGGCAGGCCACTGACGTTGGCAGCGGCGCTCGGATTATAGGCAAACGTCACGGGCAATCCGCTGGACATAGTGTTGATCGCTGTTACCTGCCAGCCTCCCAGAAAACCACGGACCCAAGGGGAAGCGTCAGCGCCCCAGCGGCGTCCTTTACCAAACGGCAGATCATAGACGAGCGAAAGCGTGTCGTTGAATGGCTGGTTGTACCCTGAGATTCCCCGCTCACTGGCAATATTGCTGATGTTCACACGCGAGTTGTCGCCGTTGAATGCCTCCAGGTGTCCCGAAGCATTGTCAATCCCTTTCGACCATGTGAATGAGTTCAGCAGGTAAAGACCTTTCGAGAACTTCTTCTCCAGCTTGGCTTCCAAGGCATGGTATTCGAGAAAGCCGCCGGCAAAAGCGATTTCGATGGCATTGAAATTGGGAATCGGGCGGCGCAGTTGCAGCGGTACATTCTGGCCGGGCGCGTTTGGATTGGCTTGGTTGAAGTCGCCCAGAATCGAAACATGCAGAGCATGGCTACCAACATACCCGACATCAAGCACCATATCTTTGGCCAACTCGCGCTGCACGCTCAAATGCCAGGTCTGCACGTATCCGGTGGGAGTGTTCTGGGGAATGTAGCGGGCCTGGGCGCGCAAAGGATTGAAGTTTGCGGGCGTGGCAAAGTTCGGAGCATATCCTTGCGAGGTAAGCCGGAAGCATGTAGCAGGATTCTGGTTAGGCTGGCAAACACCCTGAGCTGGAATCTGGTCGATGGTGGCATCCACCACACTAGGGCCATTGTAAGCCAGCAGATTTTCTCCACCTAAACGGTTGAATTGAATGTAGCTGATTCCATACGCGCTACGTACTACCGTCTTGGGAGTGACACTATAGGCAAGACCAACACGCGGAGCCCAGTTGTTTTTTTGCAGATTCACCAGCGAACGGCCGGAAATTGAATCTCCTTGCGCCTGAACCAGAGAATTCGTGGCAGGGTTGAAGTTGGCGAGACGATTGTCGGAAACCCACTGCGGAATGCCTAACTCATAGCGAAGTCCCAGGTTCAAGGTCAGCTTTTGATTGACGCGCCAATCGTCCTGGCCATACCAGAAATGCAACCGCTGGTTGTAATCCACAATGGCAACGTTGTTAAGTTCGTAATGGCTGCGAGCGCCGAACAGAAAGTCGCTGAGATTATAGGACTGCTGCAACACCAGGTTGCCGCTGGGACCGCCTGGACTGCTGAATTGGCCGGCATACTGGTCGAAGCCATAAGCAGGATGGAAGTCGCTGATGGCGGTGTTGATGGACTGATACTCGTAACCAAACTTCAGGCTGTGGCGTCCACGCAGCAGCGAATAGTTGATTTTAGGGTTGATCACAAACGGGTTTTGAAACTGAGGATTCGACGTCTGCCGGCCAAACTGGCTGAATCCATTCATGCCCTGGCTGTTAAGCGCGCCTACCAACCGGGCGCTGGTAGGCAATCCAGGGATATTGGCAGCATCGAGCAGGCTGGGCTGTCCTAAACCAACAGGCGATTTTCCGCCATCGGTCCAAGTAAATCCGATGCGCGCGTCAATCAGCGATGTTGAGTTCAAAGTGTAGGTAACGCCGGCTGCCACTTGCTGGTTGAAAACGTGAACATTGCCGTTGCTGTTGCCGCCGGCTGGGCCGGGAATGGCCGGTGGATCAAAGATGTTAGCAACGCGCTCACTGAAGCGGAAGAACGCATTGGCCTTCTCGTTGAAGTAATGATCGAGACGGAAGTCTCCTTTATCGTCGACGATGGAGCCGCGTGGCTGCGATACAAAGTTGTTACTGAACCCTGGCTGATTGGGAAGCGGCAACGCGTTCAACACCGATTGAGCGAAAGGCGTGATCTGGTCTGGCGGAACGTTGCCATTTGCAAAAACCTGCCCGGTAATGGGATTACGAATGGGGATGGGTGTGCCTGTGGCGGTATGGAAGTGTCCGATACGCTGGTCTGCCGTGGGCACGGTGGCAGTGGCCAACGAGGTGCTGATGCGGCGAAAGCCTTCGTAATCGGCAAAGAAGAATGTACGGTTCTTAAAGATCGGCCCCCCGAATGACGCGCCGAATTGATTCTGTACCAAGGTCGGATTGATACCGCCAACGGGAGCAAAAGGCCCAATGGCATTGAGCACGGTATTCCGCAAATATTCCCAAGCGGCTGCATGGTAGTTATTGGTGCCACTACGTGTCGTCACGTTGACAACCGCACCCGAAGCGCGCCCAAACTCAGCGCTGAAGTTGTTGGTCTGGACCTTGAATTCAGCCACCGCATCGGGAGTGACCTGGACTACCTGGTTGGAGAAGCCCTGATTGGCGGTGCCATAAGCATTGTTGTCCATGCCATCGATCAAGAAATTATTAAGCGCAGCGCGTTGGCCATTCACATTGAATGAGGCTTCGCGGCTCGCGGTCGTCTGGTTCTCAATCACGGATTTCCGCACGCCCGGCGCCAGTAGAGCGAGATCAGAGTAAGCACGGCCATTCAACGGTAGATTGACGATCTCGCGGTTGGCAATGACCTGGCCGCGCTCGCTGCTTTCGCTTTCCACTAGCACAGTCGCAGCGTTGACCGTAACCTCCGTCTTCACCGAGCCAACTTGCAACATCAGGTCCACGCGTTGGCGGCTGTTGACCGTAACTACGACATCGTCAATCGAAGCAGTCTGGAACCCTTGCTTCTCGGCAGCAATGCGGTAATGTCCAATGGCCATGGCAGGAAATTCATAGTTCCCTTCACCATCAGTTGTGCGGGAGACCGATACACCTTTATCAAGGTTGCTGATGGTCACCGTGACTCCGGGAACCGCAGCTTTGGATGCATCTCGAACGGAACCCAAGACGGTGGCCGTATCGTACTGGGCCATGCCTTTAACGTTGAACGCAAACAAAATCAAAGCAGCACTTGCAACGATGGCGAAGAGTCTTGAGGGGAAAATTTTCATGCGCCAGAGGGTAATGTCTGGTTGTTCACCTCCGGTTAAAACAAGGTTAAGAAATTATGAATCTGATAAGACAATCATCGGTTATGCCTTAAAGTGGCAATTCCTGGCCTCCGATGGAAAGGCGACTTCAAGAGGATCCAGTTTTATGCAACCCGGTGCTTTGCTTGACGGCGGCAAGTCCAAGAATCCTTCCGATCTTCCAGGCGGCATCCTCATCCGTCCCGGGAGCGAGAGACTGGTTTCGCTCTTCGCCAGTCTCGGGGCTGATTCACCCGCTGGTCTTGCACCTCATCCCGATGTCCAGCAACGTATTGATTTCTACGAGCAGTTTCTTCTCGCAATTCACCTCGACATCGTCGAGGTCCGCGACTCTCCAGAAACTCCTTGGATGAATAGGGTGGGCGCTTCGCCAAGTTGAATTTTTATTCAGTACCGGCTGGACACGGTCCCGAAAGAACGTCGTAGGCAAAGGGATTCTTCACTACGCGCCGTAGGATTGAGTTACAAACAACATGTTCGTAGCGCTTCGTTCAGAATGACAGGGGGTACCCGTTGCGGAGTCCCCAGAAGAGTTTCTGGCTTTTGCAACCATCCCGTAGGGATGGTTGGGCTGACACATAGCCTACTGACCTTGAGCATGATCACTGGCTGCATGCTGTGCGGGAGCAGGCATTAGATTCTGCGCGCCCTGTTTTGAATACTCCACAATACTATTCGGAGCTATGCCCAGGTAGATTGTTGCGATTACGGCCAGAACCAGCGCTAATCCCATAGCGGGTTTAACCCGCACCGGTTCAGTTTCCATTGTTTGCTCGCGCATGTACATTACGACAATCAAGCGCAGGTAGTAATACGCAGCCACGGCGCTGTTCACTAAGCCAATGATCGAGAGCCACACCAGGTTGGAGTTCAACGCGGCGCTGAATACGTAATACTTGGCAAAAAA
>DASZEU010000066.1:0-10041 GCA_035940535.1 Candidatus Angelobacter sp. | reverse complement strand
CTCAGCGTAACCGGACGACAGGAGTGGCGTCCGGTTACGCCTTCCATTCCCGGAGTTCTCGCACTTCCGGCGGTTCACTTTCGCCTTTCAAATCAAGCATTTACAGGTAATTGGTTCAATCGTACAATCACTTGAGATAGTGTAAGGGCAAAGCTGCGGTTGAAGAGGGCACGGGGCCAAGCCAGGCAGAGTTTCACTGGGAGACATTGGTGGAACAGCGCAAGACAATATGCCGATTAATTTCAGTACGAGTAATCAAACATTTCGCCAAGTATTTGGTAACGGTCTCGCTTATAACGTTCCAAGATTTCAGCGTGACTACAGTTGGACTTCCGATGAATGGGATGACTTATGGCAGGACATCAGCGGAACCATTTCGAATAATGGCGAGCCAGCCCACTACATGGGTTATTTGGTGCTACAGACAAAAGACAACAAGAATTTTGAAGTGATCGATGGTCAGCAACGTCTTACAACTCTGAGCTTGCTTGTCTTGAGCGTGTTAAAAGTTCTTGAAGATCTTGCCAATGCAGGGGTGGACCCAGATAACAACAGGCTTAGGATCGAACAGTTGCGCAATTCGTATATAGGCTACCTCGATCCGGTAACATTAGTCCCTCGCTCTAAACTATCGCTGAATAAGAACAATGATGCTTACTATAAAGACTACATAGTTCCCCTGCAAAAGTTGCCACAACGGGGCCTGCGAGCGTCGGAACATTTATTGAGAAAATCCTTTGAATGGTTTTACAAACAGGTGCGCGATACCTACGGCGCCTTGCGCAATGGAACGGCTTTGGCAAAGTTCATCGACGAACTCTCCGACCGGCTATTCTTCACGGTCATAACCGTGACCGATGAGCTGAATGCATTCAAGGTCTTTGAGACATTGAATGCCAGTGGAGTTCGCCTGTCGCCTACTGATCTTCTCAAGAATTATCTCTTTTCTGTGGTGCATCGTGAGAGGTCTCACCCCAGTGAAATGGAGACCCTGGAGCGCCGATGGGAAGCAATGGTTGGACGCCTCGGCGGAGAGAGTTTTCCGGATTTTCTTCGTGTTCATTGGAATAGCAGGAGACGGTTTGTGCGGGAAGCGGATCTTTTCAAAACCATACGATCGGAAACTCCTCACAAGGATTCAGTATTCGAACTCCTGCGCCAGATGGAGCAGGACATTGATTTGTATGCAGCCTTGCCTTACCCGGAAGCTGAACTTTGGGAAGCCAGCCAACGGCAACATGTCCGTGAGCTTCGGATGTTTAGCGTGCGGCAGCCCTGGCCCCTTCTTCTGGCCTCTTTCAGAGCTTTCGACCGGAATAGCTTCACCGAGATTTTGCGGGCTTGCAGTATTGTTTCTTTCCGCTATAACGTAATCGGCGGCCTGGCGACGAACGAACAGGAGCGGGTCTACAATGGCATTCAATGGCATAGCCCAGAAAATTGCCTCCGGAGACGTGGTGCACGCAGCAGATGTGATACGAGCACTAGCGCCGGTCTACCTATCGGACGACCAATTCAAGCCGGCGTTCGCAGAGAAAATCTTGCGGACCACGGCCGCTCGAAACAAGAATGTAGCTCGTTATATTCTCTTTCAATTGGAAAAGCGTTTATCGGGATCCGAATACGACGTGGACAGCGAGCGATACTCGCTCGAACATATCCTGCCTGTGAATCCTGGAGCGAACTGGCAGCAGTTCACGGACGAGGAGCTTGAGGACAGCGTGTATCGCCTCGGAAACATGACGCTGCTCGAGACTGCCGCTAACCGGGACATTGGAAACCTATCATTCTCCGAAAAAAAACCAATTTATGCGGCGAGCCAATTTCAGATAACCAGGAACATTGCCGACGAAAACAGCGACTGGAATATTGGCTGAATTGCTGCTCGGCAAGCTTGGATGGCCAATCAAGCCACCGCCATTTGGCGCGTTGCCCAGCTCTCCTGAGCTACCTAATTTGAGTTGCCATCCGGAGAGGCTCGGATTTATCAATCTTGACGATTGGCAGCAGTCCGCAGCGTTCTTACGTCTAACCTTAAAGAGCAAGTGCCTGGAATGAAGAACCATACACCCATTGTTCGAACCGCTTTCATAGCCGCGATTTTGCTGTCCGGGTTGACCTTGCTGAGCATGGGAGTTGATGATGCTCAGAAAGGACCGGCTAATCTTCCCACTCCGCAGCAGGTGATCGACTACCTGAAGCAGAGCATCGACTGGCACCACCATCTTACGGTTGAAGAGCAGCTCGCAACCGATCCTTCCGATGTTTTGTTTTTGGAAGACGACAGGCAGGTCGCCAAGCAGGTTTTGCAGCTTTCGTTTGATTTTGCGCGGGCCTACGCCGAGCTTGTGCCCTCTCAGCCGGCCCAGGCCGCTACGGCAGCCGAGCCGTCGAAGTATCAATCGTTGTTGCGAGAGGCGGTGGCGGCCGATGCCAACTTTCGGCAAGTTCAGGGAGAGGTGACGGAGCTCAAAGCCAAGTTGCAAACTGCACGAGGGGCGAACCGTAAGAAATTGCAATCCACTCTGGATGAAACACAGAGCGAAGTTGACTTGGCCGAAACCCGCAGCCAGACCCTTCATGCGATGCTTCAATTCGTGAGCGGAGCAGGCTCTTCCGCCAATAGTGGTAATCTGCTCGCCCAAATCGAAGCGATCCAGCGCTCGATTCCAGAACTGGAAGCAGACACCGCCAAGACATCTGGCGCCCAGAGCAATCCACGCCCAGCGACCAATCGCAGACCCCAACCCTCGGGCATTCTCGGCCTGGTTGAAGACCTCTTTTCACTTAAGCAGAAGATTCATGCCTTGGATGGGACCATCCAATTGACCGATGCGCTGGAGCGTTCCTCGCAACGGGTGCGCAATCCGTTTGTGGCCAAGATATCGGCGGAGGCGAAGCGCGCAGAACAATTGTCCCAGGAGGCTGACACCAGCGGACCTGCGCAGCTTGAGCAGCAAAAACGCGACCTCGACGCCCTTACGGCCAGCTTCAAACAGGCATCCGCGATTTTGCTGCCTTTAGGGAAGCAATCTATTCTTCTCGATTTGCATAAAAACAATGTCGCCCGTTGGCGCAGCACTGTAGAGAGCCAGTACTCCGCAGAGTTAAGAAAGCTGATCGTACGGATCGCTCTGTTCGCCTTGATTGTGGCCGTGGTTCTCGGCTTGTCTGAGATTTGGCGCCGGGCGACATTCCGCTATGTCCACGATCTGCGCCGCCGCTACCAATTCCTGCTGTTGCGCCGCATCGTGCTGTGGTGCGTGATCGGGATCACGATTGCCTTCGCCTTGGCCACGGAGATCGGCTCGCTGGCCACTTTCGCCGGGCTTATTACGGCGGGAATCGCGGTGGCTTTACAGAACGTGATCCTCGCCATTGCCGGCTATTTCTTTCTGATCGGCAAATATGGAGTCAAGGTTGGCGATCGCGTCCAGATATCAGGCGTGGCTGGGGATGTGATTGACATTGGACTCATTCGCCTGCACCTGATGGAAATCGCCGGAGTTGGAGCGGACCGCCAGCCAACCGGCAGAGTTGTCGTCTTTTCCAACTCCATTGTTTTTCAGTCGGGCGCAAGCTTCTTCAAACAGATTCCCGGAACAAATTTCCTTTGGCACCAACTCACCCTGACTTTGGCTCCAGAGGCCGACTATGCCGTCGCAGAAAAACGCCTGCGTGAGGCCATCGAGCGAGTGTATGAGCGTTATAAAGAAAAGATCGAACAGCAACACCGGCAGATGGAGCAGACCCTGAACATGCCCATTGCCATGCCCCGCATCAGGACGCATATCACGCCAAAAGAAGGCGGGCTTGAAGTAAGCATCCGCTATCCTATAGACGTGGAAGATGCCGCAGACATCGACGACCAAATCACCCGCGAACTGCTGGCGGCCGTGAAACGCACGCCGGAGCTGAAGCTGGCCGGATCGGGAGTGCCCACCATCAAGGCGATCGATGACAGTAAAGCGGCATGAGGGCATTCAGCATTTAGCCGTCAGCATTCAGCCCGCGTACCAGCTTGGTGCTTTTAATTGACATTTATCGCCACCCGGTTAAGGGCTTGATCCAGTGCCGATAATCTAGTGTCGCAGGCACGCAAGAGAATAACCCGCACGTTAATTAGTTTTCTTTCGTCGGCACTATCTCCGAGCTTTCCATAATATGACCGATGAAATTCGGGCCCGGGCCAACCATGAATTGACCGGCACTCTGAGAGATCGAGAGCAACGGGAAACGGCGCAGTGTGGCCGGCTGCGCCTGAGATGGGAAAGGCAATTTGGCAGTGCAGGGGATGCCACGATCCTAAAACGGCGGAACAAGAAACCCTGATCGATGATTTGTCGTTTAGCGAAACAGCAGCCACAATCCTAAAGTCAGTCCCAGCAGAAACATCAGCCACAAAGTTCCCTCGCCGGGCTGGTCGCTTTGGCTGCGAATGGCTCGCACCATGAGGATGACGGCCGAGATTCCTGCCATGGCCAGCAGGAAAATGGTCACAACGGGTATTAGCGCTTGGTTGGACACTGGATTTCTTTGGGCATCATAGCATGGCCCTCTGATTCGCTCATCTATAATTGATAAAGAGTGCCTGTACAGACCATTGCCGTAGCTATGTCCGGCGGTGTGGATTCTTCCACCGTTGCGGCCATGCTGCGAGCTGAGGGTTACAACATCGTGGGCTTGACCATGCAGCTCTGGAACCAGCGCCGTCTTGCGGGTCGCGAGGGCATGCCGGAGCATGTTCAGGGGCGATGCTGCTCCATTGACGATGTTTACGATGCGCGCCGCGTGGCTGAAGATCTCGGCATTCCTTATTATGTGGTGAACCATGAGGAGCGCTTTGAGAACGATGTGGTGCGTCCCTTTGTGCAGGAGTATCTCTCAGGACGCACTCCGATTCCGTGCAGTCTCTGCAACAATCATCTCAAGTTTGATCAGTTGCTGATCACTGCCCGGCAGATCGGCGCTGACCTGCTGGCCACCGGACATTATGCGCGTTGCGAGTTTGATCCGCAGCGCAACCGGTGGCTGCTGAAGCGTGCCGCCGACCCAGCCAAGGATCAGACCTATTTCCTCTTCGGGCTTACCCAGGAGCAGCTTAGCCGCACGCGTTTTCCTCTGGGTGATATGACCAAACCCCAGGTGCGCGAACTGGCGCGGCAACATGAGCTGGCGCTGGCAGAAAAGCCCGACTCGCAGGAAATTTGCTTTGTGCCGGGCGGGGATTACAAGCAATTCATCGACGCCTATCTGGCTGATCAGGGCGAGTCCCTTCCCGATACTTCGGGCGAACTAGTGACCACAGATGGAAAGGTTCTGGGCCGCCATGAGGGCATCCACAATTTCACCGTAGGCCAGCGTAAGGGATTGGGTGTGGCGACCGGCACGCCGCTGTACGTGATCCAGATCAACGGAGAAAAGGGTCAGGTAACGGTTGGAGGCAGTGAGGACTTGTTGTCCCGGTCCCTCGTGGCTCGCGACGTAAATTGGATTGCAATCGACCATCTACGCGAACCGATGCGCGTGCGAGCCAAGATCCGTCATCGTCACGAGCCAGCGCCTGCCCTGCTGGAGAACGCTCCAAACCATGAGGTGCGTGTGACTTTCGATGAACCCCAGCGCGCCATCACGCCAGGACAGGCAGTGGTTTTCTACGATGGCGAATTGGTGGTCGGCGGCGGCTGGATTGCCGAAGCGTTGCGATAATTCCTGTGCACCGCAAAGGACGCCAAGGGCGCAAAGGAAAAACCAGAATCTGAACGGAGATGCGGGGCGCCAGAGTCGCAGAGTCACCACCTTATCCAAATTTGATCGTATATTCTTCGGGTGGGCGAGAACGTTTTACGAAGATCCTTGCAGAGAGTACGCTGAGCAGCAAAGAAGAGATCATGGTCCCTAAAGCCGTGCAGCAACTCCTCCACCTCGACGTGGGAGATCGCGTGATTTGGAGTTTGAATGCCCAGGGAGAACTCGTGGTTTCTGCCGGACATCCTTATACCCTCGCCGATATTCGGGCGGCGGTGGCTGCGGCTGGTGGAACGCGCCCGCCAAAAGGGATTACGGTTGAAAAAATGGAGAGGGGAATCGCTGCGTACATACGGGAAAAGCATGTCCGCGATTGATACCAATATCTTAAGTACGTCTATTGGTCGTCGATAAAGACTTGTCTGCGATGAAAAGGACGGCATTGCTGCCGTCCTGAGTGATGTGGAGCGTCTTAAGTTAGAGGATTGTCTACCTCTTCCTTAAGGAACGGGATTGCTGGCTGCGGCGGTGTTGCGGGCGTGTTTACCGCCTTTTACATCCAGTTCATTCACTACCTGCTGGACGTTAGGAACGCTGGATGCCAGTTTTTCTACGTTTTCGCGTGTGCCTGTACTATCCACGGTACCCTTTAGCGTCAGCACGCCGTTTTTGGCAGTGTATTGAATGTGTTGGTTCTCTAGCCGGTTGGCAATCATTACAGCTTTGAAGTCCTTCTCGATGGCGGTATCGACGTTGGAGTCGATCTTGCGAGCGGCTCGTTCGTCGCCTGGAGGCCGGACGCCGATTTCATTGGAGACCACAAAACCGCTTGCGGCCTGCTTGGCCAGTTGTTCGGCGCGATCTTTATCCTCCTGAGTCGGAACATCACCGCTGATGGTCACAAGCTGCTTGTCCTTATTTACATCGACCTTGACGTCCTTGTATCCGGCATTGTCCAGAGACTTGGAAACCTGGTCTTTCACATCGGGGGTATTGGCCTTGTTCTCGGAACAGCCTATGCTGAAGGCCATCAGCAGAGAAGCTAGCATTGCCAAAATGGTCTTGGTACGCATTTCGAGGTTTCTCCTGTTGGGGATTCCAGGGGTATTTGAAAGTTAGGATGCTGCTCGCGCGCAGTGGGAGGGCTGCGGGCAAAAAGACTTTGCCTTCCAGAACCAACCGTATTATTGAATAGTTAAGGCCGACCTTTTATCAGTGGCCGGCGGGAACCAGAGCTGCCGCCATGGAGCGGAATATCTTTGCGCCATCGGCGGAGCCAAGCAGGCTTTCGCTTGACCGGTCAGGATGGGGCATCATGCCCAGAACGTTGCGGCCGGGGCTGCAGATTGCGGCGATGTTATCCAACGATCCGTTGGGATTGGCTTCGGCTGTGATGTGGCCTTCAGGAGTGGAGTAGCGAAAGACAATCCGATTCTGTTGCTGCAAGGCTTTCAGTGTCTGCGGATCGCAGTAGTAGTTGCCTTCCATGTGGCCCACGGGAATCTGGAGTACCTCTCCTTGCCGGCAAGCATTGGTGAACGGGGTTGTGACGTTCTCCACGCGCAAGTGAACTTGCTTGCAGACATATTTCAATCCGGCGTTGCGCATGAGCGCCCCAGGAAGCAAGCCGGCCTCGCACAGGATTTGGAAGCCGTTGCAGATACCAATCACCAGGCCGTCGGATGCCGCGAACTTTTCCACTTCACCCATGATGGGCGCAAACCTGGCAATGGCCCCGGTGCGCAGGTAATCGCCATAAGCAAAGCCGCCCGGCACAATAATGGCATCACAGTTTTCCAGATCGTGCGATTCATGCCACAACATGGTGGCCTGTTGTCCGGTGGCGGTGATGGCTGCATGGTAGCTATCTTGGTCGCAGTTGGATCCCGGGAAGATGATGATGCCGAACTTCATGGTTGTATTTTAGCATTCAGCCGGTAGCATTCAGCAGTCAGCACTTAGCATTCAGCCCGTGAAACATTCCGTCAGTCCGATGCGCGCACCGTTGAGCCCTTCAAATAGCGCGAGGCTGAGCCGGCTGGGATGTCCCTTCGATAAACCTTCGGCAAATCGAGGATGCTTCGCGGGCTAGAGGGACCCTGACTCTCGGTATGACAGATCGAGCTTGTAACCTGGCTGGCGACAATGTCAATTAAAACACTGAGCTGCTTCGCGGGCTGAATGCCGAGTGCTAACTGCTGAATGCTTCTCTGCACGCCAGGGTTAATTGCTAGATGCTTTCCGCTCATTTACCCTAACTAGTTTGTCCAAATTCATTATGTCTGAAACGCTCACCAAACTTGCAACCAAGATTGACGCTACTTCCGCGCGCTTTGAAAAGAACATGCGCGGCATGGCTGAACTTGTCGCCTCCATACGCAACCAGGAAGAGGAGATCAAAAAAGGAGGCGGCCCCAAAGCCATTGAATCGCAACATGGCAAAGGTCGCCTGATCGCGCGCGAGCGCATCGATCTGTTGATTGATCGCGACACCGAATTCTTTGAGCTGGGTATTTACGCCGCGTTCGAGATGTACGAAGAGTGGGGTGGTGCGCCCTCTGCCGGTGTGGTCACGGGCCTGGGACGCATCCACGGACGCCTGTTCATGCTCATCGTGAACGACGCCACCGTAAAAGCCGGTGCATTTTTCCCCATGACCGCCAAGAAGGTCATCCGGGCGCAGAACATCGCAATCGAGAATCATCTTCCTACCATCTACCTGGTCGATTCCGCCGGTGTGTTTCTTCCTCTCCAGGAAGATGTCTTTCCTGATACCGACGATTTTGGCCGCGTCTTCCGCAACAACGCTGTGATGTCGGCCATGGGCATCTCGCAGATCACCGCCATTATGGGTATGTGTGTGGCTGGCGGGGCCTACCTTCCAGTCATGTGCGACACCATTCTCATGACGGAAGGTAGCGGACTCTTCCTGGCCGGTCCCGCGCTGGTCCAGGCGGCCATCGGCGCCAAGTACACCGCGGAAGAACTCGGCGGCGCAGCCATGCATGCCCAGATAGCCGGAACCATCGACTACCGCGAGCCTAATGATCAACGTTGCATTGAGCGCATCCGCTCGCTGGGCAGCAAAATGGGCGCCAAGCCGAAGGGCCCCTTTGATCGAATCGAGTCCGAGCCTCCCACCTACGCTGAAGAAGAAATCTACGGCATCTTTGAATCGGATCCGGCGCGGCCCTACGACATGAAAGAAATCATCGCCCGAATTGTGGATGGCAGCCGCTTCGACGAATACAAGGCGGAATACGGCAAGACCCTAATCTGTGGATATGCGCGTATTGGCGGCTTTGCGGTGGGCATCGTAGCCAACCAAGCCCTCAAGGTGGACCAGACCGATCGTCATGCAGGTGAAAAACGCATCGAGTTCCCCAAGGTGATCTACACCGAAAGCTCGGAAAAGGCAGCGCGATTCATTATGGATTGCAACCAGAACCTTGTGCCGCTGGTCTTTCTCCATGACGTGAACGGATTCATGGTCGGCCGCGACGCCGAGTGGAGCGGCATTATCAAAGCCGGAGCTAAGATGGTGAATGCGGTCTCCAACTCCGTAGTCCCCAAGATCACCGTAATCATCGGCGGATCGTTTGGCGCAGGACACTACGCCATGTGCGGCAAAGCTTATGATCCGCGCTTTCTCTTTGCATGGCCGACAGCACGGTATGCCGTCATGAGCGGAGCAGCAGCAGCCGGCACTCTAGTGGAAATCAAGATCAAACAACTGGAGCGTGGCGGCAAGAAGCTCAGCGACCAAGACAAGCAGGAACTCTTCAACTCCGTAAAAGCCACCTATGAACGCCAAACCGACCCGCGCTACGGCGCCGCCCGCCTATGGATCGACAAAATCATCGATCCCCTGGAAACGCGCCAAGCGCTGATCACTGCTTTGGAGGCAGCTTCGCTGAATCCCGAGGTGAAGGAGTTTAAGGTGGGAGTTTTGCAGACATGACCAAGCATAGAGCCGCAATCAAAAGCCAAAACCCACCACGGAGACACTGAGGCACGGAGAAAAACCAGCACGGAGAAGAGCGATTTTCGTCTAGGTAGAGTTTCATAACGAATTAGGACGACTGCACTACATCAATGTTTGGAGGACATTATCATGGGTGATCAAAGGGGCACGGGAACACAAAGAGCATTAGTTCACCAGGAACTGACTAGGAAAATTCTGGGCGCTGCTATTGAAGTGCATAAGGCACTTGGGCCTGGATTACTAGAATCTGTCTACGAGATGTGCCTATGTCGTGAGTTGACGTTACGCAATCTTTCTTTTGAGCGACA
>DASZEU010000065.1:0-5832 GCA_035940535.1 Candidatus Angelobacter sp. | reverse complement strand
GGCTTCTGTACACTGTGGGCTGAAATTATCTCAGGCCGCGAGGATTTTCAGTCGTCCCCCGGAAGGGGGACTTGGCTTTATTTGCGTTTCTTTCCCGCCGTTGAAACGGCGGGCTATTTTCATGCGTCCGGCTGGCGCCGGACTGGTACCCATCCGCGGCCATCAGTTCCAATCAGCGTTCATCAGCGTTGAGCTTTTGGCTGCGGCTTGCAGCGCTATGAATACCGGGTTAGGGGCTTAGAGTAGCTGTACGCAAGGAGTTGCCACGGAACACAGGGGATATCAAAACCGTCACTTTCATGTCGCGCACCCGCCCGCTAAAGCATTTGATTATGAAGATTTCATTGAATCCAGATACTGAACGAATGATAACGGAACAGATCAGCAGAGGACGCTATCGCTCCGCCGACGAAGTTGTGCGCGAAGGACTTGAACTTCTCCGAAAGCGCGAGGAGGGGACGTTGCAACCGCCCTCCCAAAACGCAGCTAATCTTCCGTTAGTGTTTGGTACCATTGCGGCGGACGTTCCTGATGCGGATTGGGCAATCGTCCCTGTCGATTTTTCGAAGACTTACCGCTGCGCTCACTCATGATCGGCATTTCGCACAAACCGGGTTTCGGACGCTATTACGATTGAACTAAACCATTGGGCGTATGCTGGAAAGCAGGTTGGGCCGCACATCGGTCTTTCTTTCTCTTCTGCCGATGCAAGCGCAAGAGTCCCTGCCAACTGAAGCTTTGGTCGTTGGGCAGACAATAGACGGTAGAAAGAACAGGCGTGCCGTTTTTTGCGTTGTTGGCCTCCAGCTTTTTTACACTGCATTTGTCCAACCGCCGTTTTTCGACCGGTATGCCCTTGAGCACCGCGCCTAAATCGTCCAGCATTAGTTGAGAATTCTCGAAATAGGCATGGCCGGTGATACCGGTGTGCAGGCGGGAGGCATCAATGGTATCCATGCCATTCAACAGGACGTATTCTTCCCCGGCCCGTGGAGTGTTGGAGTGAAACCAAAAATCGGAAAACTTCAGTGCCTGGTCACGAGGCGATATGTAGACTGTCTTCCTGCGAAACGGGCCGCACTTGGGCACTTGCTCGACGAAAGTTTGCGCGTCAACGTCCGGCGCAATCATGATCAGCTCCCCCATTTTCTCGCGGGCGAGATGTAACCGCAGCAATGACTGGAGCAGCAATCGATTCCCAATGCTGTGCGCGGCGATATGGAGCACTTTCCCATCCGGAACAGCGTTCACCAAGTCAGTGAGAAAATCGGTAAAGTGTTCAACTGACCATTCGTTCGTATCGTAGTCGGCGCCATAAGCCAGCAGGCGGTTACGAGAAGGCCAGGCATAGCCGACCACAATGGAATCGAACTGTGACCGCTCGGCAATCCGCAACCCTAGCTGAAGGGTCTCGTCAAATGAATATTTGTAACCCGGAACAAAGAGCAGCACATCTTTTTGCCGGTCGTGAATCTGGCGAAGGAATTCCTGCTTCTCGAATATCTTGGATGAGTTACACCCAATCAGGCTGCCGGCCGGATCTTCACACTTTGAACCGTAAGTTATATGGTCTTCAGCAAGGTTACGGCTTCCGGAAAACTCGGCAGTGTCCTTGTTAATCAAAGTGCGGTCGGTGGCAAACAAAACGTCGGCAAGGTATAGCTGCGGCGGGCAAGGCTCTGGGAGCTTAGTCCTTACTGCACATCGCATAGGCGAATGGCAGCCTTGGGCCAAGCCCACCAAGAAGATCGAGCAGAGGAGGGCAACCGTCGTCGATGCTGGATTTCCAGAGTGCACCACGTGCTTGCGCGTCCTAATTTTGATGCCGCTTACACTTTTTGCACAGCTTGAACGAGCCCCGTCAGGCTGCTTTTCGCGTCTCCATAGAGCATGCCTGTCACGGGCTTAAAGAAGAGAGGGTTTTCCAAACCGGAGAACCCCTTTCCTTTTCCGCGTTTTAAGACAATCACGGAGCGGGCGCGGTCCACCTCAATAATCGGCATACCGGCGATCGGGCTTTGAGGATTGTCGCGCGCATCTGGATTTACAACGTCATTGGCCCCGATGACGACTGCCACATCCGTGGAGGGCAACTCGGGGTTGATTTGCTCCATTTCGTACAAGGAAGAATAGGGCACATTAGCTTCGGCCAGCAGGACGTTCATGTGTCCAGGCATGCGTCCGGCGACCGGATGGATCGCATACTTTACCGATACGCCACGCTCTTCCAAGAGATTCCCAAGTTCCCGCACAGCATGTTGGGCCTGGGCTGTGGCCATTCCGTAACCGGGAACGAAGATTACTTGGTTAGCGTATGCCAACTGCACCGCAACATCATCGAGGCCGACCTCGCGCATGGTTCCGACTGTGCCGGTATCGGTGCCGGTGACAGCGCCGAATCCACCAAAGAGCACATTGGTGATCGAGCGGTTCATCGCCTTGCACATGAGAATGGAGAGGATGAATCCGGAAAAGCCATCGAGGGTTCCGGCAATGATGAGCACGTTGTTGGAAAGGACGAAGCCGGTAGCGGCCGAAGACAGACCCGCATAAGAGTTGAGCAATGACATGACCACGGGCATGTCGGCCGCGCCGATGGGAATTACCAGCATCACGCCAAACAGAAGGGCGCAGCCAATCATGCCGTAAAACAACGCCGCCATGCCTGGATGCGTGATCCATCCGATATAGCAGCCAACCATGCTCAAGGCCAGCAACAGATTCACAATGTGCTGTCCTTTGAACTGGATGGGAGTGCCACGCATCAACTCCTGTAGTTTTGCGGCGGCAATAAGACTGCCGGTTGTCGTCAGAGAGCCAAGCATGACTTCAAAGCCGAGAGCGCCGCGCTGGAAAGGCTCCATGGTGGGATGAATCGTGTATTCCGCGATGCCTACTAGAGAGGCTGCGAGCGCGCCGAAGGCGTGGGAGAGTGCCGTCCGCTGGGGCATGGCGGTCATGGGAACCATGGCCATGGGAATGCCGATGGCTGAACCTACCACCAAGCCAATCGCGATCCAATGAAAGTGGTCGCCCACGATCTCGGGTTTGAACAAAGTACCGAGGACGGCGGCAGCCATTCCCGCAGCCGCCATGATCATTCCGCGGCGGGCCGAGTCCGGATGACTCAGTCCTTTCAAGCCAAGGATGAAGAGAACTGAGGCAACCAGATAGATTGCTTCGATCAGGAAAGTGGAGTTCACTTTTTCTCCTCCGCCTTGACGGCTTCTTTTTTGCGGAACATTTTGAGCATACGGTCAGTAATTAGAAACCCGCCAGTCACGTTGATCATGGCGGAGGTAACGGCAGCACAGCCCAGAATCGAGGTCACCATGGCGCGTCTTCCGGAACCGTGGTTTGCTCCGGCAATCACCAGCGAACCTATTAACGAGATACCCGAGATCGCATTGGTTGCCGACATCAGAGGAGTGTGCAACAGGGGTGGCACACGAGAGATTACCTGGTATCCGAGAAATGCCGCGAGCACGAATACATAAAGCGACGCAATCAACACTTCAGGCGTGATAATAGGTTTAGACGTGTTTTCCGCAAGCACAAAAACCACAGCGACTAATATTGCAGGGTTCATTCAGCTCTCCTTGAAAGTCTTCAGGCAACCGGTTGTCCTAACGCGGCGGCAACCTTGGGGTGGACGTTGCCACCCTGGAATGCCACGCAGGCGCCTTTGAGGATTTCGTCTTGCATATCAATTTTCAAAGCGCCCTTGTCGATGATGAGCGCCAGAAAACTGGCCAGATTCCGAGAGTAAAGCTGGCTGGAATGGTAGGGAACCGTGGCTGGTACATTCAGCGGTCCCAGAATGGTTACACCGTTGTGTACGATCTCCTCGCCGGGCTTGGTTAGGGCACAGTTTCCACCTGTGCTGGCGGCCAGATCAACCACCACCGAACCAGGCTTCATGTTCTGGACTGCCTGCTCTGTCAGCATCAGGGGAGCGCGCCGCCCTGGAACCTGGGCCGTAGTAATAACAACATCCGAGGTGGCAGCATGTTTGGCCACCATGTCTCGGCCCCGCTGCAAGGCTTCTTCACTGAGTTCTTTGGCGTACCCGCCCGTATCTTCCGTTTGGATGCCGCCCAGATCGACTTCCAGAAACTTTGCTCCCAGCGACTTGACCTGTTCACCGGCTGCGGCCCGCACATCATAGGCTTCTACCACGGCTCCCAGGCGGCGGGCAGTGGCAATGGCTTGCAGGCCGGCAACACCAGCGCCCAGCACCAGCGCTTTGGCCGGAGGAATGGTTCCGGCAGCCGTCATGAGCAACGGAAAGAGGCGAGGCAAGTGGTCCGCCGCCATAATGATGGCTTTGTATCCGGCCACCGTGGCCATGGAAGAAAGAGCATCCATGGATTGCGCCCGCGTGATGCGGGGAACAAGTTCCAAAGCAAAGGCAGTCAGTTTTTTCTGCACGATCGGCTCAAGACCTGCGGGATCATCCAGGGGTTTCAGAAAGCCAATAATTACCGTGTCCGGTTTTAACCGGGCATAGTCGTCGGCTTCGGGACGGTTTACGCAGGTAACAATGTCGGCGCCCCCCAGCAGGGCTGCACGATCCATCATCTTGGCCCCGGCCGCCGTGTAGTCGCTGTCCCGGAATCCGGCTTTATCGCCCGCTCCGGTCTCCACCCCTACATCTACACCTGCGCCAGTCAGCTTCTTTACCGACTCAGGCACTAGCGCTACCCGAGCCTCTCCTGGTTGCTTTTCCCGTGGAACGGCAATCCTCATAGACCCTCAACTTTTTATAATTTCTTGAAAACTCGGTATGGTACACCGAAAGGGGTGGTGAAAGACACCATTTCTGTTAAGCGGCGATGGAAGCACAGGACTCAAAGTAGCGGAGTCACATAACTTCTTCAAGCTCTAGTATGCGCCTGATATTTCGTTTCCCATGCAGAATCCTGAATGATGCGTATTGCGTCCTGGTCTATGAGGTAGTAGCGGATTGACGAACAAGATCACCGCTGGCCGACTGCCGGTATGAAACCGTCACGAATGCTTGCCGGCTTTATGCTTAGCAAGCATGGCATCCGTTTGCGCGTTCACCGATCCCCAAAACTCGTCTTCGGTAATCTCTGGTGAGGCCAATCCTTCCGCCAGTAGGTTGTCGAGTTCTTGTAGCGTCCCCGAAAAACCCGGCACGATTCGCTGTTCAACTGCAACAAGCGCTGCCTCCACCACTTCTTCCACAGCGTGGCAGAGCCACAACCAAAGACCAAAACCCACCACGGAGGCGCGGAGACACGGAGAAGATTTGGAAAATCAGGAGAGAGAAATCATCGAAGGCAGGTTCACGGACGAACAAAGAGTGATGGAGCGGTTATGAACAGATGACAAACTGAAAATAATGGGGTTCGAGATGCGCAGCAAAAAATTTGCGCAAAAAAAGAAGAAATTTGGGATTAGTACTACGGAGACACTGAGAAAACCAACGTCAAAAGCCGCACTCACGAACGACCCATTTTAATTAAGATCTTTTGCCTTCATGCCTTTCGAGTGTCTCACTTTTTTCGAAGCTGCTCCAGGCGTTTAAATACTGCTCTCACATCATGTTTGGGTATTGCAGGAACTATTACTTCGGCCAGTTCCCCATTGCGGATTATGCCGGTTCGTTCACCAGCAACTGCCCGTTCAACCAACTCGGACAGCTTCCGTTTTGCCTCGGATAATTCAACCTTCTGCACGATACATCTCCTAAGATTACTTCTTCGCAACCACATCGATTTCGCTGTAAAACGTATTTCCCCAAGGATCATCGGTTTCGGTTTCGACGCAATCGAAGAGCAGGTAGCGATATTTGCCCAGGACACC
>DASZEU010000064.1:0-16932 GCA_035940535.1 Candidatus Angelobacter sp. | reverse complement strand
CTCGATGATCAAGCGATCTCCGGCCTGGCCGAAGATGCGCCGAACCATGATCTGGTCGATGGCCTCCAATGCCTGGCGAAGGTTGTCGCAGACGCAGACGCCCTTGCCCGCGGCCAGACCGTCGGCTTTTACCACCAGCGGCGCGGAAAACAGCCCCAGCGATTTGTGCAGCTCCTGCTCCGAATGGCAGACGGCATAATGCGCCGTGGGAATCTGATGCCGCTGCATGAACTCTTTGGCAAAGCTCTTGCTCGATTCCAATTGGGCCGCGGCCTGAGTAGGACCAAAGACCGGCAGTCCGCGCAGCTTGAATTCATCCACTAAACCGAGGGAGAGGGGCAGTTCCGGGCCTACGACTGTAATATCCGGCTGTAGCTGGTGCGCCAGATTCAGCAAACCCTCAACATTTTTTGGATCGCCCGCCATGCAGGCGGCTTCTTGACAGATCCCGCCGTTTCCGGGAACGCAAAATATCTCCGAAACACGGGAAGACTGCCGCAGCTTCCACACCAGCGCGTGCTCCCTGCCACCGTTGCCGATCACCAGTATCTTCATTTGTGCAAGATATTTTTTGTAAGACTTTGAGGATAAATCAAAGCGGCATCAATGTGCGAGGAGCGTATCTTAAGAGCATGTCACAGAGTCTGTTAGACCGGTTACTACATTACAAACCGGGCGCGGCTTTCACCATCGTCAGCGTGGTGGCTATTTTTCTCGCCACGATCTTTATTGCTCGCTACCGCGCGACTGGCCGAATCGACCTGAAGGGCATGATTGACCAAGGAACAGAGAGCAAACCTTTTTGGGAAGCTAACCCTCATTTGGAGCTGGTTGACTCTTATCCGCATACCGGGCTGGTTGTGGTGCGCGACCGTTCTACAGGCAGGACTGCCATGCTGGATTTGGCGATAGGTCTCAATGCTCAGGTACGCGCTGTTTCCTGTGGCGACCTTGCCGGGTTTCATTCAGAAATGATCTTCTCCGGCGCTGAGGAAATCGTCTGTTTCACCATCGACAAGCCGGATACCGGAGCGGGTACTCTATTTACCTCCGGCGTGAGCTTTGTAGCAAAGGTTAAAGACAGCCAAGTCGAGCAGTTCTATCGTGAGCTATTTACGAGTCATGGCAAACGGGTTAGTGTAGTGCAGAACTCAAGCCGGGCGACCATACTGGAGGCGGAAGATGAGGACCGTGACACCGTAGCACGTATTTCGATTCGTGGCTCCTTCGACAGTGCTCGGGGGTTTGTGGCTTGGACCAGGAAGTTCCGTTAAATCGCCAGATGTTTTGCCAGCCACGAGCTAAGGGCTTGGATGCGTTTGCCAGCGGGTGTGCCGTGGAGTTCTTCGGCCTGGGATGCGAGGGTGGCTGCATTGATTGGATTGCCGCTGGCAATGGCTTGCCGCGCAGCTTCTCGCAGGCGCCACGCCTTGACCTGCAAAACCATGATGGTTTTTAAGTCAGCGCCGCAACGGGAGCACTCACTTGATCCGCGAAAACGGGCGCGGCAGACCGGACACATTAACTCCCCTCCACAAAGAAGAGCAGTTCCTTAAGAGTCTTTACCGCGTCCGTTAGGGCATGCGCGTCGTGATTGGCGACGGCTGCTTCGATCTTTTGATGCAAGCCACGGGCTTCTTCCTGGTCTTCCTGATGCATGGAGCTTAGCACCTTTCTTGCGCGCTGCAAGGTTTCGACTGCTTCGCGGCGGGTCTCTGACCATTTGGCATCCACCGCAACCGATGCCCCATTGGTGTGCTGATGTTCAGCCTCGACAATTTCTGTCACTCCCGATTCCTCATCGTCCATGTCAACTTCAGTTCCAAAACCAGATCCAGCATCGAGAAATTCTTCCGATTCAGCTTCCAGGGAATCTTCGATATCGCTGGAACGCGAAGCGTACAGGTCTTCAATTCGTTTTCGGGCTGCCGCGATCTCCGCCTGACTCTTGGTCTGGGTCGCATTGGCGATGGTGATATGTTTCGATTTCCCGGTACACTTTTCGATGGCCGTGACGTGCAGTATGCCGTCAAGATCGAGGCTCATCCGGCACATGACCTCGTTCAAGTCACGAGTAGGCGTAAGATCGTCTATGCGAAAGTCTCCTACCAAGACATTCTTTAAAGCATCCTCATCATCACCCTGAAATATCTGGAGTTCAACCGAGGTCTGGAAGGGATGAGTCGTGGCATAGCTATCAGTCCGGGTCACCGGCAAAGGCGTATTGCGACGGATGATTGGATGATAACAATAGGGATAGGGCACACCGCCACGCTCTCCGAGATAAGACGGACCAAACGAGTAGGGAGAGACATCCACCAGCACCCGCTCTACGTCGTGCCCCGCCAATCGCGAGGCCAAGACACCGGCTCCTAGCGCGACGCACAGATCTGGATGGACATCCTGTCGCGGCTCCAGGCCGGTACGCTCCTGGAGCATCCGCGCAACCAAGGGCGTGCGGGTCGATCCTCCAACCATAAGGATGGTGGAAATATCAGCCGAGGTCTTTCTGGCATCCTCCAAGGCCTTCGAGACGCTGTCAAGGGTGGATTCCACCAAAGGCTGGATCATCTTTTCATACTCGTCGCGCGAGACTTCTACATCAAGGTGAAGAGGTTTGCCCTCGTGCATCGCCAGGGATTCCTCACGCACAGTTACATGGGGCTCGAAGCTTAGCTTCTTCTTGGCCGCCTCGGCAGCCCACCACAAACGGGCAAAGGCGGCTGGATGATTCTCACGCAACCAGATTCCATGCTGTTTGTGGAACTCGCGTTCCAGGTGCTGGACCAGAAGATCGTCGAAATCATCTCCACCCAGGCGATTATTGCCGTGGCTGGCGAGCACTTCCGTGACTTCGCCCTCGACGGTGACGATGGAAACATCGAAGGTCCCGCCACCGAGGTCATAGATCATGACCGTCCGGCGCGCGCCATCGCCAAAACCATACGCCAAGCTGGCGGCGGTAGGCTCGTTCAGGATGCGGACTACCTCCAGGCCTGCCATCATGCCCGCCTCGCGGGTGGCGTTGCGCTGCGCGTCGGAGAAGTATGCCGGCACCGTAATGACTGCCCGCTTGACCGGCTGTCCTAATTCACGGCGCGCCCACTCGGCCAATTCGCGCAGGACCAGCGCAGAGATCTCCTGGGGAGTGAATGTTTTTTCGCCGAGCGAAACGCTCTCCATGCTGCCCATCTTGCGCTTGACGCTACGCACCGTTCGATCGGGATAGATCAATTGCTGGTTACGCGCAGACTCCCCTACCAGCAATTCGCCATCGGGCGAGATGCCAACGCAGGAGGGGAGCATCTTGTTGTCTTGGAGGCCGAGGATTCGCACCCGTCCGTTAACGTACGCGGCTATCTCCGAGTTCGTAGTTCCCAGGTCAATGCCAACGATAAAATCACTCATTGCTCGCTACCCCTTCGCGGAGAACGTGCTACCCGTACCTGTGCCGGGCGATACACTTCGCCGTTCCATTCGTAACCTGTGCGATAAACGGCCAGAACTGTGCCGTCCATGACTTCGCTTGTTTCTTCCACGTCCACGGCATTCATGCGCCGGGGATCGAAAGATTCTCCCGCGCATTCGACAGGCCGAACCATGTATTCGGCCAGCAGATCGTCCAGAGACTGCAGGGCGAGTTGCTGCCCGTCTTCGAGGGCTTCCACCACCCCCAGCGCGCGCTGGATCTTGTGCCAACGGGTGGGGAAAATGCGGTCAACAAAGCTGGGCCTCAATTCTTCCCTCCCGCGCACTGCTTCCAGGCCTCGAAGCATTCTCTCTCTCATGTCGAGAAGGGTGTCGAGCACCTGCTTGCGACCGCGGCGTTCGGTCTCGCGCACCAGCGTCTCGCTCATCTGCTTGAAAGCGCGGCCCTGGAGTTTGACCTCCTGGGTGAGCGCGGTCATGGCCGCCCACATAGCGTGCAAATCGGCTGGAGTACTTTCGACGCCATTTTCCGTGCCGTCAAGAATCTCAGCCGGGATTCCCGCCGGCGGGCCCTCAGGAGTAAGAGTCGAATCCAGCCATTCCTCGAAGCGGCGCAGAATATCTTCGCGGCTGATCAAGATCTTTTCTCCCTCAGTACAGCCAGCCAGGAGTCCGGTCCGATGAACTTCGGCCGTGAAGCGCGACCTTCCAGCAATGCAACCAGGGGTTGCTTGGGATCAATGGATAAGAGCATGTTGCGGGCACGCTGGCGCGGATCACGCAGCTTCTCGTAAGCATCTCGCACCCGCTCAAACTCGGCAGGGGAGCGATCCGGGGGGAATTCCTTTACTTTCTGGAGATACGCGGCACGAATCTCTTCATCATTCGCCTCTGTTCCAATTCCCAAAACCTGGCGAGGATCGTCAGGCATCATGCGGCTCCTTAAAATGGAATGTCACGGTCACTCTCCCACGGCCCCCGACGCCGTTTCTTTTTCTTTTGCTTCGATGGCCCGGCGAAAATCTCATTTAGCGCGGCCTCAATATTTTTCGAACCAAATTCGTCCACCATGTCATCGAGCATGGCTTCCAATGCTTCGAATCCAGGCGGCATCCCGGCACGCTCCCTGCGACACTTCGGACAATCGCAATACCCGTCATCGTCGTCAGGGAGACTAGGCTGGGGATTCGACTTGGGATATTCCCTCTGTTCTGTTTCTTGTTCAATGACCTTGTTCACCTGCTCACTGCTCATGGAGAGACCGGCGTCTAGCGGCGCGATCCCATCAAGTTCCGAGTCACGCCATTGGCCGATTTTGTCCAGCAATCCGTGGTCTCTTTGGCGGCGCGCTAATTCGGAAGCGGCAGCCAGGCAGGCATCATGACGGCGCACTTCCCACGGCGGTAACGACACAGCACGAATGAAAAGAAAGCCAGCATGGCCGGTTGGATTGCCAGCTAATCCAGCGCCTGCAACTGTGTATGCCAAAATCCAGTTCTCGGCCCGCAATGCCGCTTCGCCCATTGCAGCCAGCCCCGGCAGATTGGCAGGTAGATCCGAGGACGATAGTTCCTGCATCAGGCGGGCGTAAGCTATATCAGGGATTTCGAACTGGAACCCCATATCAGCACCAAGCGCACAAGCCCGAGCAATACCTGGAACCAGCTTTGTAGCGGGCGGGAAGGCGATGGGAGCGACGACGTTGCCAGGCAGCTTGCAAGCACGGGCCACGCCCCGGAGCACCACCTGGGCTGCTACTTCGCTATTCAAGAGCTTCGCCACGTTGGCAGAACGAGTTTCTCGTTCTGCCTGGCTCCCCCACAACATAGAAGAAACCCAGCGCAAGGCTGCCACGAATGCTTTGCGGTCACCCTGTTCGATTTGGGGCAGCACTTCAAGCGCCTCCAGATCCAACTCCGACAGGCGGGCTTTCTTCTTTTGGAAGTGGCGGACCGCTATGGATACCAGCAGCCGAAGGCGCGCCTTCCTCACTTGCGGGTTCAGCCCATCGAGGAACTCGGCCTGCTGCATGAAGTCGAAGGCCTTCTGCAAGGAGTTGGTCTTTTCCGCATGATCCATCAAATGCAACAGCGGCCTAACATCTTTGGGGAAGGCTGCCGACCATCGCCGCGCTACGTATTCGCTGATGGCGGGGTAGTTTCGGGTGGTCCAGTCAAACCACCGCTGAAAATTCTCGACACAAGGATCAACTTGGCACGCCCGTTCCAGCAATTTTTCCGGGAACATGAAATACGTGTCGATCTTTCCCCTGGGCAGCATGACCCCCCGAATCTCAGCGGATTGGTTGCGGTAAAACTGCTCGTGACCATCAAACCTAATGACGAACTGATTTCGGAGGGATGAACGTTCCTCTTCCGGAATGCGGTCTACTAAATCTGCCATGTGCAAGTAGAGGGTTGCGACCTCCGGGCCTGCCGCCGGGAGCAATGCCTCGCGCACAGCATGGCGGCGAAATTCTTCCCAGAAGCTACAGGCAACCAGCAATGCGTTGGGATGCAACATCGGGTCTTCCGAACTCCGGGCCAAGAGTCGCCAGAAATAAGCATCCCGCAATACAACCTCGCCTTGCAAAGCGGATTGCAGCTTATCGGGTTGCAAGCCGGCTATGAGCGCCCGCACGGAGATGTGCTGTTTTAATCGCTCAAGTATGACCGGACAATTGCCCCGGCATGTGCCGATCACCTCCCGTATCTCCCGAACCGCTTGTGCCATGTTCCGCCGTTCAAACAATTGATCAAGTTTCTGTAGCCTTGGGCGCAATGTCTCGAAGCTGCCTCCGGCCTGCTTTACCAGCAGGTCCGATGCAGGCGTGAGCGTCTGCTTCTGGCCAAGCATGGCCCGCAATGCCGGCGCCAAGAGAGCGGGCGCGGTTTGTGGATCGATGGCTGTCAGGCATCTTTCGCAAAGCTCCTTGTCTTGCCGATAGAAAGCCGCAATCGCCCGCAGCAACATTTTCCAAGACGCGAATGGACTGTGGCGAGAGATCTCAGGGAAGGCCAGCGCTTGGTCATCCACCGGTCCACTTGTCACTGCTTTCAGTGCTGTTAGCAAATCCCGGGCAGTCTTGCGCAAAGGATGTTCTGCGGCAAGAACCTGGCATTCGGCCAGCACGTCCAGATCGCTAACCTGGCAGGCGATGATCTTGTAGATTGCCGCACGCCTGTCTTCGGTCAGAAGGGGATCATTGAGCGGCGACAGGATTGCGTCCAATGCACCTTTGCGCACCCCAAACAACGCTTTGATTTCCGGTAGCCGCGCACGCGCCGAAGGATAAAGGCCGCGAATACGCTCCATGAGATTCCGCGCTTCCGCCTCCAGATTCCGCCCGATGAGCGCGGCAATGCGGGCAATATAAGCGTCTACGAGAAGAGCTTCGGAAGCGGCACTCTTGGAACGTTTATGGATCTTCTTGGCGGCTTCAACCGCGGAACTGGAATCGCCGTTGGCGATGAACCGCGCCACTTGGGCGCTCTCCTTAGGATGAACGCCCGCAGCAGGCGTGAATTCGGATTGACGAGTTGCGACTTCCGGTTCGGGGGACACTCCTAGAAATTGTAAGGGATTCTTTGTGGCGTTGTGGCTGTGGATAATTGTGAATAATCAAGAGATAATTCTGCCATGTCTTGATTGAGTGCTAAAGCTGGATTAAGGCGGATCGAAGTTATCGAAAGACGGGTAGTTAACCTTGCTTGGGATTCGATAACTCTAATTACACCAAAGAGTTACGCAGAATATGTATGACCAAAGTAACTTTTTGAGAAAAAACTAATAAAATGGGCTAAATTCGGTGTTAAAGTTTGCCGATAATGTTGTATTAGCTTTTGCTAATCGTCTCTCGGTAGCCTGATGTATGGGGAAGCCTGTTAGGTAGGATTTGATGTCCCCGAAACTGGAACAGGTCGTGATCTTCACGGTAATGAGCATCTTGGTGATGCTCTTTGCCTGGATCTATCTGCGCGACCGGCAGCAGCGCATGAGACTCTGGATGATCGGATGGGTTGCCATCTTCATCCACTTTACTGCTGCTTTGTTGAACACCTTTTCTCTTCTTTCTGATAACTGGACTCTGTTTTTCAACCGGGCAATGCTGGAAGTGGCGGGCGTCAGCTTTATGCTGTCCGTCTCGGAAGTTTTTGGAACGCCGAGAAAACGCACTTTTTTTGCGCTTTCGGTAGGCGTGCCTTCCATCATCTATCTCACCTGCCTTATATGGGCGCCTCAGAATAAGTGGGTATTCCCTGTCCTATTGCTCACCAGCCTGCTTAGCTCATTCGTAGGCGCGTGGGTGCATTATCGAGGGAAAGGCATTTATCTATACACAATCTGCCTCTTACTAGGACCCTACGCTGGCTGGGTGGTGTGGCGATCCTTTCATCAGCATCCAGATGATGGATTGTCAGGATACTTGTTCGTTTTTTTCGCCATTACGGGAATACTTTATTGGCGTCATTATAGAAGACTGACTCCAGGAGTGCTGACTACGTCGTTATCGTTCATTGCCTGGGGACTGGTATTCCCAGGGGGCGACCTCTTGGAGGCATTCCATGCCCTACCCAACATTAGCGGCGTGATTTGGGACCTGCCCAAATACTTCGTGGCCTTTGGCATGATTCTCACGCTCTTTGAAAGCGAGACAGAGATTGCCACCAACGCGGCCCAACAATACCAGGCGCTTTTCGAAGGGAACTTGGCCAGTGTCTATCTTTCGACCATTGAAGGCAAGCTGCTGGACTGCAATTCTGCCTTTATCAGGATGTATGGCTTTGAGTCGAAAGAAGAGCTCCAGGCCAGCTCCACCACCAGACTTTACGTCGAACCGGCGGACCGAGAAACCTTCCTGCGGCACCTGCACGAGCAAGGCCAAGTGATCAACTACGAATCCCGGGCGTGCAAAAAAGATGGCAGCGTGTTCTGGACGCTCGAACGAGCTACAGTTACCACCGACCCTAAAGGCCGCAAGGTAATTGAAGGCACGTCGATTGACATCACGGAGCGCAAGCACGCAGAGATGGCCTTGCGCCAGTCCGAGGAGCGGTTCTCCACGATCTTTCGTCACAGTCCAGTGGGCTGCGGCATTATTTCTCTCGATGGCATTTTCCTCAATGTGAACGAAAACCTTTTACGAATGCTGAAGTTGTCCGCCGAACAGGTGATTGGCAAGAGCGGCGTTGACATCGGTTTTTGGAAGAACCAGGAAGAACGAAATAGCTTCTACCGAAAACTACGGAGTGAAGGCTCCGTGCAAAACCTGGAAATTGAATTCAAGGACTCTGAAGGCAATCGGCACGTCGGTCTTTATTTTGCAACGCTGGTCCGCATTGGCGATAAAGAATGTATCTTCGGCATGCAGTTGGATTGCACAGAGCAACGTGAACTGGAAGCCAAGTTCCTGCAAGCCCAGAAGATGGAGGCTTTGGGACGCCTGGCAGGCGGCGTGGCTCATGACTTCAACAATCTGCTGGGAGTGATCGGAGGATACGCCGAGCTTCTGGAAGCTACTTTGGGCCGCGATGAAAACTACAAGCGCTATTGCTCTAAGATCATCGAAACCACACAGCGCGCCAGCGGCCTTACCCGCCAGCTATTGACCTTCAGCCGCAAGGAAATTACCCGTCCTGCGCCTCTTAAGCCCGATCAGGCCATTCGTGAATTGACCAGCATGTTGTCGCGGATGATTGGCGAAGACATTGAGATGAACCTTGACTTGCGCGCCAAGGGCCGAGTGGTCATCGATAAGACCCACTTCGAGCAGATTATCTTCAACATTGCCGTGAATGCTCGCGATGCCATGCCCGGAGGCGGCGAGCTATTTATCGAGACAGAAAACGTGATTCGTCCGGCCCAAGACGCTTCTGGAAATAGTATCGAGATGGGCTATATCCAAATCAAGATTCGTGATACAGGCGTGGGAATGGATGAGGAGATCCGCGCTCACGCTTTCGAACCTTTCTTTACTACGAAATCCGTCGGACGCGGTACTGGACTGGGATTAGCAACTGTATATGGCATTGTGCAGCAATGCGGTGGCGAGATCAGCATCGAATCGAAGCTGGGCCAGGGAACCGAAATTACCATTCTGCTGCCGGCAGCCCTGAACGTTGAAACCGGAGAGGACCAGCCACATTTGCTCAAACTGGTCCAGGGCAGCGGCCACATTCTGATGGTGGAAGACGAAGCCCAGCTTCTAGACGCCAATGCTGAATTCTTGCGGTCCATTGGTTACACCGTCACTTGCGCCAGCAGCGGACCCGAAGCTTTGGAACTGCTGGCTGATGCGCCTCGGCTTGATTTGGTGATAAGCGACGTAGTTATGCCCAGAATGAATGGCCGCGAATTTGCGGACCGTCTGCTGGAAATGCGGCCTAACACCAAGGTGCTCTTCGTCTCCGGCTATGCCGATGACGTAGTGCTGCTCGCCGGCATCTCCACGCTTGGTACCCCCTATCTGCAAAAGCCGTTTTCCCTCAAACAGCTCGGCTACAAGGTCCAGGAGTTATTGGCTCTAGAGGTCAATAACAGGCCCCAAGGAAGTCGCTAGATATCAATTTTGTTCAAGGGTTGACCGATAAGTATCAGGGTGTCTCCAGCTCTCTTAAAAGCCCAGCAGTCTTGAAAGGCAAATGGAATCAACTCCATGTCAGTACAGTCGGAGCAGATCGTCGTTTTTTTGATTGCGACGATCCTGATTGCCTTATTCGCCTGGATTTACCTGCGCGACCGGCAGCCCAGGATCGGGTTGTGGATGCTGGGCTGGAGCGCCATCTACATGCACTTCACGGTGGCGGTGCTTTTCAGTTTCGCCCTCCTCTCTATCCGATGGACTATTTTTCTCAAAACTTCAGCCTTGGCCATAGCCGGCATCAGTTTTCTTCTGTCAGTTTCTGCGATCTATACCGACAAAAGAAAGCGCATCGCGTTCGTGATCCTGACCGGCGCCATGTCTGTGATCTATACGATGTGCCTGGTTTGGAACACCAGGCAGATCTGGATTTATCCCGTGCTCGTGTTTGCCGCATCCAGCGTTAGCTTGTTGCATGTGCTGCGCTACTACGGCGCCCAGGGCCGCTATCTGTACGTTTTCGGGTTGGTGGTGGTTCCCCAGGCAATCTGGTCAATTCAACAGTCATTCGTCCAAAAACCTGCTGCTGGACTGTTTTCTTTTTTGAGCACATTTTTTGCCGTGTCGGGCCTGCTTTACTGGCGCTACTATCGCAGGTTCACTCCCGGAGTCATTACCACTTCCATCTCATTTCTCGCCTGGGGAGGCACATTCGTATTGGCCGAGTTCTTGCATGTCCCTATCTTTGAGCGTGGCAATCAGAGTGTAATTTGGGACCTGCCAAAGTATTTCGTTGCCATTGGCATGATTCTCACATTATTTGAGAACCAGGCTGAATTGGCCACCAATATCGCCCACCAATACCGGTCGCTGTTTGAAGAAGACCTGGCAGCCGTCTACGTTTCAACCTTCGATGGACGATTCCTGGATTGCAACAGCGCTTTTGTGGAGATGTACGGCTTCAACTCAAAAGCTCAGGTGCTCTCCGCTTCGGCGATTGTCTGTTATCTCGATGCCACGCAGCGCGAAAAGTTCATAGAACAATTAAGAGCCGCAGGCCGAGTACTGAACCATGAGTCCCAACAACGCCGGCAAAATGGCGCAATCTTCTGGATTCTAGAAAGCGCCACGATCGTGCATAGCGTAGCCGGGGACGAGATGATCGAAGGCTCAGCCATCGACATCACCGAAAGAAAACATACGGAAATGGCGTTGAAGCAGTCAGAGGAGAGGTTTGCCACTGTATTTCGCTACAGTCCCATGGCTTGCGCCATCATCTCCCTCGATGGAGAGTTCCTGAACGTAAATGAGAACCTTCTGCGTCTCCTCAAGCGTTCGGCGGACGAAGTAATCGGAAAAACCGGAATTGATCTCGGATTCTGGAAATCCAGGGAAGACAGGGCTGCTTTTTTCCAGAAGCTACGCTCGGAAGGTTCGCTGCAAAACCTGAAATTTGAATTCAACGACGCTGAGGGCGTGAGTCACGTGGGTTTGTATTTCGGCGCGCTGGTTCGAGTAGGCGAAAAAGAATGCATCTTTGGCATGTTGCTCGACAATACCGGGCAGCGTGAACTGGAAGCCAAGTTTCTGCAGGCACAAAAGATGGACGCCTTGGGACGGCTGGCCGGGGGTGTTGCTCATGACTTTAATAACCTGCTGGGCGTCATTAGCGGATATGCCGAACTCTTGGAAGCCAAGCTTGGGCACGACGATCGATATGCGCGCTACTGCTCCAAAGTCATTGAGGCGACGCAACGTTCCAGCGGCCTTACCCGCCAGTTGCTCACCTTCAGCCGCAAGGAAGCCAACCGTACCGTCCTTCTTGAACCCAATCAGGCGCTTCGTGAATTGGCTGGCATGTTGTCCCGCCTGATCGGCGAAGATATAGAGATCAAGGTGGATTTGCGCTCACGGGGCTCCATTATGATCGACAAAACCCACTTCGAACAGATCATCTTCAACATTGCAGTAAATGCCCGGGACGCCATGCCTCACGGCGGCCAGCTCGTGATTGAGACCGACAATCAGGCTGGCCCCGCTCCTGCGGCAGTACCGTGTCTTGCGATTCGGATCAGGGACACGGGAGAAGGTATGGATGAAGAGACCAGACTTTACGCTTTTGAGCCTTTCTTCACCACCAAGCCTCCGGGACGAGGCACGGGTTTGGGCCTTGCCACTGTGTATGGCATCGTAAAAGAGTGTGAAGGAGAGATCAGCATCGAATCAATGCCCGGACAGGGCACGCAAATATCCATTCTGGTTCCATTCGCTTCCCAAGCTGACGATGCAACCAACTCCGAAGCAATCGCCCTTCGCAAAGACGGTCGCAATATCCTGTTGGTGGAAGATGAGCTTGAGATTCTGCATAACAATGCTGAGTTGTTGCGCTCTATCGGATACTCTGTCAGTTGTGCGGGTAGCGGGCAAGAAGCTCTGGAATTGGTCCCTGCCATTCCACAGCTCGATCTCGTGATTACCGATGTGGTGATGCCCGAGATGAACGGACGCGAGTTAGCTGACCGCCTTTTGCAGATTCGTCCACAAACCAAGGTGCTATTTGTTTCGGGCCATGCCGATGAGGTCCTTCTACAAGCCGGCATATCAATCCCCAGCACACCTTTTCTGCAGAAACCATTCTCCCTAAAACAACTCGACTTCAAGGTCCAGGAACTGCTGACTGTATGAACTTTTGATCTTTGCTAATCCTCATAGCATGTAACTCTCGCATAACTGCCCTGATCTCCCGCTCGTCTTCGCCGCCAGCTTTCAGGATATCGCGTATAGAGATGGGTATAGCGCCGCCATGAGGGTTCTGCCACTCAGGTAACGTATGCACGTAATCTACAAGAGACCAGCGGCTCATCCGGCCATATTGATCATAAATATCATTGATCAGCTTTTCTTCTGCGCGGGAGAGACGGTCTGTCGGAGCATCCTTCCGAAGTTCGACCTCATATTCGCCTAACGGAGCGGATATGAATTCCGCCCAACATGGTTTCGGAGTTTCCTCAGTGATGAGATTGTAAATCCGGCTCACTACTGGACCGTTATCCATTGAAATATAGTGATCGGTGGTCACCGGTACGCCCCAATTCAACAGCGCAGCACGATCAACAAGGTACAGAAGCTTGATCAATTTGAGGTAATGCATGCGACCGCCACGGAGCTTGAGAATTAGAGCCGCAGTTTGCGTCGCTTTAGCCTCATCAAATCGTAGTCTCATACTTTGATTTTATGCTATGAGAAAGCTCGGGCCAAACGCAAGTGGCTTTGCGCATCGCGTGAGCGGTAGGCGTGGAATAGGGCCTGACCGGTATAATCTAGATGCACTCATTCTAAATTCCCCACTGATTGGAGACCACCGATGATGAAGCGCCTTAGGGTGTGCGTAGTCCGCTTTTTGCCCCTACTGGTAGCGCTGGGCCTTTGCCAGGGTCAGGCGACGACACAAGGGCCAGCGAAAGCCGACCGGCACTTTTTGATGTGGAAAGCCACGTCGGCTACCAACACCGTGTATCTGTTTGGGTCCATCCATGTCGGGGATAACAGCCTTTACCCACTGCCGCAGGCGGTGGAATCAGCCTTTGCCGCATCCAAGGTGTTGGCGGTGGAATTCAACGTCAAGAGCGTTGACCAGTCCAAAATACTCAGCCTGATACAGGAATATGGAATGTATGCAGGCGATGATGGCCTTTCCAAGCACATTCCGAAAGAAAGTTCTGACGCCCTTGACAGCTTCTGCTCGAAAAACGGCGTTCCCCGCATAGCGTTGGAGAAGACGAAACCTTGGGTTGCGGCAATTACCGTAATTGCATTTGCAGCCAAGGCGGCCGGAGAGGACCCGGAGTTGGGGCTCGATATGCACTTTCTCAACGAAGTGAAAGAACCACAACGCATCGATGAACTGGAAAGCGCGGAATTTCAGATGTCCGTCTTGTCTTCAGCTACCGAACAGGAGCAGCAGGAATTCCTTGCAGTCTCATTGAAGCAGGCAGATAAGATCAAGGAGATGGTGCACAAGATGGAGCAAGCTTTTGTGTCCGGTGATAGCGAGGCCCTTGAGAAGCTAGTGCGGGAAGAGGAGACCGGACCTAAGGCGCTAATGAAAAAACTTCTGGACGACCGCAACGTCACTATGACCCAGCGGATCGAGCAGTACTTGAAGGGCAAAGAGCCTTCTTTTGTGGTGGTGGGCGCCGGCCACATCATTGGCGAGAAAGGTATCGTGAAGCTCCTGCAAGAGAAGGGGTACCATGTTGAACGGGCGGGCGCTGGGTCCAAATAGCCCAACCTTAATAGGCGCGGTTCCAAGGTTCACCCTAGTCTTTTTCCAGGCTTTTTTCGAGCGATAAATTCCATCAATAGGCTTGATAATGTCTTTTGATTGGCCGCCGGTGATGCCCTCGCGATAATCTGACTTGCTTGACCCTAAAGAGCAAGGGTTCACCTTCAGGCTAGATCAAAATCCATCTTGGGGAGAGATATGTCAAACGAACTTCGCAATTTCCTGGCGCTCTCATACGACGAATTGGAGCAGTTAAACCTCAAGGCGAAAGAGCAGCGCCAGAATCGCGTTGCCGCCCACAAAATTCAGGAAGACCGGATCAAGTACCTGACCGACGAGAAGCGCATTAAGGCCGTGACCGTGCTCTTCAGCGACCTGGAAGGGCGCCTGCACATGCTGGACTACGATAAGAAGTTCCTGATCAAGAGCTGGGACAACCTCACCTTTGACGGCTCTTCGATTCGTGGCTTCACGGCCCAACGCGAGAGCGATCTGCGCCTGGGCATCGATTGGGGGGCCTTCTATTGGGCTCCTGCCGACGTATTTGGCGCCGGAAAGGTCCTGGTATTCGGCGAAGTCATTGATAAGGGCGGAACCCCCTACAGCGCCGACATCCGCGCCATGCTGAAGCTGTTCGCCGACGAACTGCACGAGAAAGAAGGGTACACGCTGAACGCCGCCAACGAGATTGAAGGTTTTCTCTTTAAGGGGCCCGACGCAGAGCGGCGCTACCACGAAACCGGCAAGTTCGAATACGTCAACACCGGCGGCTACTATCACTCCTTACCCGGTGATCCGCTGCGTACATTCATCGACACCACCGCCGAAGTACAGCGCTCCATGGGCTTCCAGAATGAAAAGGACCATCCCGAGGTGGCGCCTTCGCAATTTGAGATCAACTACAGTTACGGCGAAGTTGTGGCGGCAGCCGACCAGATCCAGCTCTATAAGCTGATATGCCGGCAAGTGGCCACCAAGATGGGCCTGACTGCTTCGTTTCTGCCTAAGCCCGTGGTGGGCGTCAACGGCAATGGAATGCATACCAATGTTTCCATCAGCAAAAGCGGCAAAAATCTGTTTTGGGATCCGAACGGTGAAGAGAAGCTTAGCCAATGTGGCTGGGCGTTCATTGATCGCATTCTTACCCATGCCAATGATGTCTGCCTGATGTTGAATGCCAGTGTGAATGCCTACCGTCGCCTTGATCCTCACTTTGAGGCCCCGAACCAGATTAAGGCTTCACCGACCGACCGCGGCTCCATGGTACGCATCCCGATCGGCAACGAAAAGAGTATGCGCGTTGAGGTACGCTCGGTCGCTCCCGATGCAAATCCTTACATGGTGATGTACTCGATCTTCAAGGCAGGCGTTGAAGGTGAAACCGCAAAAATCAAGAACCTGCGGCAGGCGGAGCGTTACTTGCCCGATAACATCTACACGTCCATCGAACACTTCAGGAGTGCCGATTGGACTACCAAACTTTTGGGCGCCGACGTGAAAGCCCGCTATGCCGATTTGAAACAAGCATCAGCCGACCGCTGCCCACGCCTCCTGGGTACCTTCGTGAAGGCCCCCGAGGTGCAATACCACCACGACGTTTACAACCAGTTCCTCTGGAATTTGTTTTAGCCGGTAAGCCTTTCACATCCCTGTGCGACATTAGCTTGTCTTCACAGGGATGTGGGCATATCTCGGCCTGCCTTTACTGTCCTCGATTCCTGTCAGCGCCCAATTGCACGCCTTTGGTATCATTGGCGTCCATGACTCGCAAGCTCTTTCCTTTTGTAGCGGTTGTAACCCTGATGATCTGCTCGTGTCACAAAGAGCATCAGGCTGGAAAGGTAGTACCTCCACCACCATCGAATACGGCCAGCAGTCCGGCTCCAACACCCGTACCCACACCTATGCCAACTCCGAATCCGCCAAGCTCGAACAATGCTCCAACACCAGTGACTGGAACTCCGGTCACCACTGCCTCCGGCCTTCAATACTGGGACCTGTTGACTGGAACAGGCGATACCGCGGTTGCCGGAAAAATTGTGAAAGTCCATTACACCGGCTGGCTCACCGACGGCGCCAAGTTTGACAGCTCCGTGGACCGCAAAACGCCCTTTGAGTTCCCGCTCGGAGCGCACCGGGTCATCCGCGGCTGGGATGAAGGCGTTGCCGGCATGAAGGTTGGCGGAAAGCGCCAACTGCGCATTCCGCCGGAATTAGGTTATGGCGCGCGTGGAGCCGGTGGACGAATTCCGCCCGGCGCGACCTTGATCTTTGATGTTGAGCTTTTAGAAGTCAAATAACCGAATCAGCGGCCGCGTGACCAAAATGTAAAACGGTCAATCGCGATCCGGGGGCCGGCGCTGGAGTTTCTACATTTGCAGTCACTATTTTACGGGTTAAGTCCCCGAAGGGGACGTTTGACAGTAGCCCAGCATGATTCGGCGATGTCAGGCGCCGAATCCAATGCTGGGTAGCTTCAAAACAAAACGGAGTCCCGTTAGGGACGGCTGAATCATTCTTCCTGGATTCCGTAAGCCGCCAATAATCTCAAACATGGATAGGATCGGGAACGCATCCGACCGCCAGAGGCATCCCATTCTCGCGGGCGATTCCGCCCAAATAGGCATGCAACCTGTCT
>DASZEU010000063.1:0-3383 GCA_035940535.1 Candidatus Angelobacter sp. | reverse complement strand
CCTAATCAACTCACGCAGGACTGCGTTTTCCAAGGAGCAACCGCCATAGTGCCCAACCTTGCGGCACTACCGGAACTCGTGGCTGGCCTGTGAACAGAATTGGCCTGGATCGCTCTATTTCATCTCGTGCGATCCAGGCAGGCTTATAGAGCTGTGGTGCTTGGCTTCCTGAATGTGGTCCCAGACAAACTGTTCAGCAAGCCAAGCGGCTTGCCGTGCAGCCAGAGCCGGGTCCTGGCACGTAATAGAGTGGCCAATGGCGAACTTTTCGCCGCATTGCTCACACAACACAGTGGTCATGACTACTGTGTCAGGTCCGCTCCCTTTATTTTGGCGCAGGCGTTTGGCCGTTCCATTTGACCTTGGCTGTTCGTCTCTCAGTCCAGCCCTTACCACCGAGGCTCACGAGGCTGGCGCGCGTGACCGCGATAATCATCGCGACTGCCACCACGTCCTCCGCGCGGCCCCCCGCGTTCCACTTTGGGCCGGGCTTCGTTGACGGTGAGCGACCGTCCCCCGGAATCTTTGCCATTGAGAGCGGCAATGGCCTTCTCGGCTTCGGCATTGTCGGGCATTTCCACGAACCCAAACCCGCGAGAACGCCCGGTGTCACGGTCGGTGACTACTGAGGCGCTATCGACTTTACCGAAGGGTTCGAAAAGAGTGCGAAGCTCGGCTTCCGTCATACTGAAAGAAAAGTTGCCAACGAAAATCTTCTTCATGTTGCTTCCTTTGCTGCGCGCTATGGAATTATGGGTGTTCTCAGCAGAAATAGGCAGGCGAACAGGAGCGGCGTGTCTATCCGGTCGAGGACCATCAAACGCAGGCTTAATCATATCAGATCAAGCCCAGTCATATCCTAGCCAGATTCAGGCTGTCTATCGCATATTTGACCCAAGTCTCTAAATGCCAGTAAAATAAACACTTCGGCTACTTCCGAAACAAATCCATAGAGGACATAGCACCATAATGGCAAATCATTTTTCGGCGCTTAAGCGCGCCCGACAGACCGAGAAACGCACAGCGCAGAATCGCCTTAACAAATCCCGCTTTCGCACCTCCCTGCGAAAACTTCGCCAAGCCTTGGATTCCAAAGATTCTGCCCAGGCTAAGTCGATGTTTCAAGAGACCGTTTCCATGATCGACCGCGCAGTAAAGACTGGTGTGATCCACAAAAATACTGCTGGCCGGTACAAATCACGTCTAAGCGCACGCTTGGCGGCAGTGAAATAGCTTTCTACATTCTGGCGATTGGCAAAGCCTGGGCTTCCCCAGGCTTTTTGCTTTGTCGCTAACTGCCATTTGTCAATTCTTCTCCACGGTGCAGCCATCTCGTTGACATCCCACGGTGGGTCATTTTGATCGTCATGATGTGAGAGCAACTGCGCGGGGGCTAAAGCCTAATGTCACTTTAGAACAAGAACACCCGCCATGCGTTTGATCTATACGAGTTGCGGGCTGCGCGGGACTGGTTTCTGGCCGAAAATCGAGCATTGCCGAGGTGCCTCTTAATCTGACGTAGAATATTTATGCATTTTCGGGGTCCTTCCAGGCGCAAAGAACGCGCCTGTCAGGATCACAGGGCGTTTTAGAGGGTTATATCGCCCCCTGGGGCTTGTCATCGATCTCTCATAGTACCCACCGCTTACGAAGCTGTGAATGAAGTTCTGGTTCATGCAACCATCCCAGCGGGATGGTTGGGGCTGACACGTGTCTTCACGCAAAATGACCCACTACCATCCTTCGTACGACCTTTGTGGTTTTTGGTTGCCGATGTACACTTCTGAGTTTCACTACAAAACTTATGGAGTGCCTGTGAAGCGCATTTTGTTTATTGTTTTATGGGCTGGAGTTTCCCTGGCCCAGCAAGCTCCCTCGACCCAGCAACAGGAGCTCACAATTCGATCGATTTACACGCCCAATGGAATCCCCGACTGGATGCCAGAGGCCATCAAATGGAGTCCTGACGGAAACAAAGTTTCTTACTTTCTTCGCGATGAAAATGGAGGCAAGATCCAGCTTTATTACATCGATGTCGCGACTGGTAAATCGGCGGTATTGGTCGCGTCTGAAAAACTGGGATCCATGACGCCTCCAACCTCCAAAAACAAAGATGACCGCGAAAAGGACAACCGCGCGCGCTACAATGTTGCGCCCTATCATTGGGCGCCCGATTCTCAGCACATCCTCTTTGATGTATACGGACAACTCTGGCTGCATACGCTGGCCACCGGCACCTCAGTGGCTTTGAGCTCGTCGGGCGATCCAATCAGCGATCCTAAGTTTTCTCCAGATGGAAAGCGCCTATCGTATATCAAGCGGCACAATCTGCGGGTCCAGCCCATTGCCGGAGGAGAAGAAATAGCGCTGACCCACGATCAGGACGACAATCTCTTGAACGGAGAGGTTGATTGGGTTTATGCCGAAGAACTGGCCGTCCGCAGCAATTATTTCTGGTCACCCAACGGGAAAAAGATTGTTTTCCTGCAAATGGATGAAACCAAGGTTCCAACCTATCCAATTGTAGATTTCATTCCTCAGCATCCAACCGTGTCGGAAGAGAAATATCCCAAAGTGGGAGACCCCAATCCCGAAGTACGGCTGGGCGTTATAAACTCCGATGGTGGCAAGCCCCATTGGATCCGCCTGACGGACAACAAAGACATCTACATTCCCCGGTTTGGATGGGTGCGTGACGATCTGATATGGGCCACGGTACTGAATCGCGCCCAGAACCAACTGGATCTTTATTTTTTCGAATCGTCTACTGGAAAATCCCACAAGGTGCTCAGCGAGAAGAGCGATACGTGGATCGAGACCGACGACAATTTCAGCATCCTGAAATCAGGCGACAAATTCATCTGGCCCAGTTGGCGCGACGGCCACACTCATCTCTATCTGTATTCTTTTGACAAGAACAGCCCTCTTTCCTCAGATGCAAAATTGGAGCGCCAGATCACCAAGGGCGACTTCGAAGTCTTCAGCGTCGAAGGTGTGGATGAAAGCTCTAACACACTTTATGCGACGACCAACGCTCTCGATGACCGCCAGCGCCATCTGTGCTCGATAAAACTGGATGGCAGCGACTTCCGCGTCCTCACCAAGGAGGAGCCGGGCACGCACCGGGCTGACTTTTCTCCCAATGCAAAGGGCTACATCGATGATTTTTCCGCGTTGATGACTCCCCCACGAATGTCTTTTTGCCGGGTAGGCGGCAATTGCGATGTGTTGTGGAAAGCCAGGGGCCTGGACCGCTACAACCTGACTGCGCCGCAGTTCGTTGACTTTCAGGCAGAGGACGGAACTAAACTGCATGGCCTGCTCTACTTGCCGGCGCAGTCAACCGGAAAAAAGGTTCCGTTGCTGATGAATCCATACGGCGG
>DASZEU010000062.1:0-17119 GCA_035940535.1 Candidatus Angelobacter sp. | reverse complement strand
TTGCTTCCATCGGGCGAGTCGATCCACCGGCCTCCGGCAATGTGAATACAACCCACTCGCTCCAAGGGAATCTCGTCAAGAAACTGAACCGGATCAAAGCCGAAATTGATGGCGTTGGCGTAGAGATTGTGCAGGTCCAGCAAGATGCCGCAATCGCTGGCAGTGACGATATCGGATATCCAGCGCTGTTCCGTCAGCGTACTGCAAGGTGGTTGCAAAAGCGTGGCGATATTTTCCATCAACGGCAAAGAGCCGATGATCTGCGCAGCCTTCTTCACGTTTCTGGCAGCTCCTTCGACCGAGACTTCATTGCGGGGCGCGGCGGCCAGATGTCCAATCTCCAACTCTCCCGCCCGGACGAAGGCCAGATGCTCGGACCACACTTCGGGTTCAACATCGTTGATGAGCCGTGCCAGCCGGTCCACGCGCTTGGTGCTCACCTCGACCGAGCCTGCCATGCCCAGATCGATGCTGTGGATGTGTACAGGGACCTCGCGTGACAACAACTTCAGGGCAAGCCGCTGGCGGCGGTCTGCCTCAAGATAGTTGTCGCCAACGATCTCTAGAATGTCAATCTTGTCGAGGGCGGAGAAAATTCCTGCCGCCAACTCAGGACGCCAACCTAAACCAACACGATCGTTTTTCATTAGCTTCCACAACCTCCGCATCCGCCGCCACAACCACCGCCACATCCGCCACCGCAGCCGCTGCCACACGAAGAGGAGCCAATCATGCCGCTCGCTGGCCTGAGGTACTGCACAAAAGGAAATGCGGCGGCAGGCACGGTGGCTAAGCCAAAGAGCGCCGCTGTCCAGAGCAACTCCTTGGTCGCTCCTCCAGCCTTGAGGGATTTTGCCCGACTGCGGAGATCAGAAAACAAACTGCGAACACTCTTGAAATACAGATCGCCTGTCCTCGTGCGCGCCGGGTTACCAAACTTGATCGTCAAAAATGTTGCTATAAAACCCAAGAACACCAAGAAGCCGATATTCTTGTGCCCCCGGCCGAGAGCGACAAAAATCTTCAGAGCCGCCACACCCAGCAATACAACGAGCGCCAACACGATGAGCTTGCGCCGGGCATGTTTTATATCATCATCGGGAAGGAGCCGGTAGCTTCGTAGTTTCTGTTCGTACTGATCAAGTGAGGGGAAGTATTTGCAGTCGTCAAACAATGTCTTGAGTTCGTGGCGGTGGCTGAAATGGGAGAGCACAGAGCGCTCAAGATCGTTCTGGCCAGACTCCACCTTGGTTCCTTGACGCAGGATCACCTCATGCTTATCGGATATATCAATCAGACCCCGGTCAGCGAGCGCCAGCAGACATACGCGAACTGCGGCTTTGGCGCCACCATTCAGCACAGCGAACAAATAGGGGTCCTGCAAATCGAGATTGGGAAGCGGTCCGGCCTCCCCGGATCGCCGTCGTAGGACAAGAACTATGAGGACAGCAATGGTCAGCACTAGATAAAATTCGAGAAACTCAGGGCCACGAAGATCGAAGGGATTCATGCGTTCCTCACACTAGCCGTTGCGCACGGTCTGAGAAATGTTTGATCAGTTCAATCATCTGAAACAAAAACTCGGGTGAGCCTTCCGCTTTTGTTCCTGCTATTAGCTTCGCGTTGATCCGACATGAAAATGCTATCGTTCTTTCTTAGCTATTGGCAACGAAGATTTGTACGAGAACAAAACTATTGTCATTTCATTATTAAGAATAATTCACACTGTATTAATCTTGTGTTTATATCTCATCCGTTAGCCCTTAGCCTTTAGCCATAGGTTTTAGGCTCTAATCGTTTTAGAGAATGACTTCGATAATCATCCAGGAAGGAATTGTTGGGTTGATGCACGTCTTGACGCAAAATGACCCTACTACTCAAGGCTAAGGGCTAAGAGCTAAAAGCTCGCTACTGACATGTTAAAATCGCCAGTCTGATTTTTTCTCTCTGCATGCCTTCCAATCAACCTCTAAAAATTGCGATCGACAGCGGGGGAACGTTTACGGATTGTGTCTGGCTGGACCAATCCACTCTCCAGATCCTGAAGGTCTTTTCCACTCCCGCTGACCCTTCCCAAGCCATCGCCGAAGCCGTAGCCAAGATCGCTCCGGCAGGCGTTGACGTTTTGGTCTTGCACGGCACTACCGTGGGAACCAATACTTTGTTGCAGCGCAAGGGGGCCAAGGTGGCCTTTGTGACCACTGGAGGATTTGAGGACTCCATTGAGATTGGCCGGCAGCATCGTCCCAAGCTTTATGATTTCTTTTTTGAGAAGAATCCTCCGCTGGCTGCTTCCGAAATGCGCTTTGGGGTGGAGGAACGCACCTCGGCAGAGGGCCAAGTGCTGTGCGTTCCCAGCCAGGCATCCCTGACCGCGCTGGCTGCCCAGATCGCAGCCGCGCGGCCGCAGGCCATTGCCATCTCCTTGTTGTTCTCATTTGCAAATTCCCATAATGAACAGGCAGTGGCGCGGGCCTTGGAGCAAACGGGGATTCCGCTTTCCGTCTCTTCTATGATCCTTCCTGAGTTTCGGGAATATGAGCGGGGCAGCACGGTGCTGGTGAACGCGTATCTACAGCCGGTCATGCAGCGTTATCTTCACGGGCTGCAACAACGTGCCGGGCAACGGAACCGCGCTCAGATTTTTGTGATGCAGTCGAGCGGTGGCATTACAGCCCTGGAGACCGCGGCAGAGCAGCCGGTACGCACCGTGCTCTCTGGTCCGGCGGGCGGCGTGGTGGGCGCTTCGGCGGTTGCTGGACGCAGCGGGTTTGAACGCATCATCACCTTTGATATGGGCGGAACATCCACCGATGTTGCCCTGGTAGACGGCTCCCTCGCAACTACCAATGAAGCCGAGGTTGCGGGGCTGCCGGTGCGCGTTCCCATTCTTGATATTCACACGGTGGGAGCGGGCGGCGGATCACTGGCGCGTTTTGACGCTGGCGGCGCGCTCCGTGTGGGACCGGAATCTGCGGGGGCCGACCCTGGGCCGATCTGCTATGGACGCGGGGAGAGACCCACGGTCACCGACGCCAACTTGCTTCTGGGACGGCTGCCTGCCGACCAATTCCTGGGTGGGGAATTCAAGCTGGATGTCGATCGCACGCAAAGATTAGTCCAGCAGTGGCTCAAGAGCCAAGGCAGCCGCTTGTCGCTGGAAGAATTCTGCGAGGGCGTGGTGAAGGTAGTGAATGCCAACATGGAAAAGGCGATCCGCGTGGTTTCCATTGAGCGAGGCTATGATCCGCGCCAGTTTGTGCTGGTAGCTTTTGGGGGAGCAGGAGCCATGCATGCCTGTGAACTGGCCCAGGCACTGCGTATCCCCAAGGTCATAGTCCCGGCGTGTCCGGGGGCGCTCTCCGCGCTGGGTATCCTTATTAGTGATGTAGTGAAAGACCATTCCCGCACCGTGCTCTTACGAGTTCGGGAGTTGCCTGCCAAGAAGCTGAACCAGCTTTTCTCGGAGCTACAACGCAGCATCAACGCAGAATTGCAGAAAGAAAACTGGAAGGGAAGAGTTGTCTTTGAGCGAAGCTGCGATATGCGCTATCGCGGGCAAGGTTACGAATTGAATCTGGGCTTCGGAGCTGGACTTTTGAATCGCTTTCATGCGGAGCACAAGAGACGCTATGGTTATAGCAGCCCGGAAAAGGAAGTAGAGATTGTTACGGTGCGTGTGCGGGGCCGCGTGATGTCAACGGAGAAGCTTTCAGCCCTCAAGATGAGCGAGCGCTCGAGCACGCTTGAGGCAGGTTCATCCATAATCTCTTTTGCCGGGAAGAGAATCAAGGCGCAAGTGCTGCCGAGGGAAACCTTGAAAGCAGGGAAGCGTTATCTAGGACCAGCCATTGTTACCGAATATAGCGCCACTACCGTGGTTCCTCCGGGGCATTCATTCCAAAATGATAGGGCAGGGAATCTGGTGATCGCGGTGACAAAATAGAGCTGTGGCTGGAAAAATCGAGCCTTGCCGAGTTGCCTCTTGATCTGACGTGGAATATTTATGCATTTTCGGGGTCCTTCACTCCGCGCCCATGATTTTCTGAAGCTAAGCCTTTTTCGCGGCGCTGCGTTCAGGATGACAGGGTGAGAGGGAGTCGCAGAACAGAGAGGCATTTTCTAAAGTAAGTGACATTAGGCTAAAGCCCAGTATTTATGAACGGTTTGGCGCACGACTGAAGAGCTTGCGGAAAAACTCGTTTTTCGCGAGTGATAGAGGACCGCCGGGGCTAAACAGGCCGCTGAAAAAATAGGCTGTTTTGAGTTTGGGTGTTCTAAGTCATCTTTTTTTCGAGTTGAAGCGTACATTTTCACAGCATTTCTGGGTCTGCAGGAGCTTTCAGAATTTTCTCCCAGCTTAAGGGAAAGCTCAACGAATTGCGTCCTTTGGATTAGACACTAAAAACGGTTCAAATCCGTCCAGCGTGATCTAAGACTGCCCAGGAGAAAATCATTTATGCCTGACTATAGATTTCAAGGCTCCCTCTGTGGATACCTTTGCGATGAATGTTCCGAGCCGCTCTCTGATGTGAAAGTCCGGCTCTATAGGCTTGATCGAAAGACTATCAACGAAACCGAATTGGTACAGCGCGCAGTGGCGCAACCCAAGAACACGCTGGTGTTATTGGACCAGCAGGCTGTGGATGCCAAGGCGTCGCGGCTGATTGCAGAGGTCGATACCAACGAGAAGGGCGGCTTCTCATTCCTGCTCGGCGATCGCCAGAAGTATGCCGGCGAGGCGTTTGAGATCGACGTTTATTGCGGCACGGTCCCTCATCGAAAGCCAGGCGGCAAGACCCCAGCGCCACGGCAGTTCTCCATCACCACCTTGCAGCCGCAATGGCGTGAGACCGACCAAGGTTTCTTGGGTGGGTTCGACTATTGCATCCCATACCGGTTCTGGTGCGACTTCCGGCGTCTCTTCGGCGCTTGGGTCATCTGCGGTGACGTCGATCTTTGCGCCAATAACCAGCCGCTTGGCGGAGTCAGGGTATTCGCCTACGATGTCCAGTTCATCCACGATGCCCCTTTGGGCAGCGCCGTAACCGATGGGTCGGGAAAATTTCGTATTGATTACACGCCCGCCGACTTTGAGACTGCTCTATTTTCAACGTTGGAATACGAACTATTCGCTAGCGGTCCAGACGTTTACTTTCGCATTGAAACCCTGAGCGGCACGCCCCTGCTGGTGGAGCCTCGCTCACGCGCCCACTCCCCCGACCGCGACGCCGGGCCATGCCTCTGCGTAGAACTGTGTGTGGACAAGATACCTCAAAGACCGCCGGTCACAGTCTTGAGCGCATTCACGAGCTTGGGCGTCTACAACTTCACCACCGATATTGACAGTGCCCTGCTTGGTACTGGCCTAACATTGGGCGATGGCCGCGCGTTCTTTAGCACGGTGCGTCTGAACGGGGTTCTGGCCCAGCAGTTGAATGGGCAACCGCTAGAGTACATGTTTGAGACGAAGGACCTGTCGGGTGGTGGCTACGTGCAGGCGCCTGTGGCGCAGATCGGAGCTACCAAGATCGGCGTATTGGAAAAGTATGCGCCGGCTTTTGTAGGAGACCCGAACCCAGTCAAGACCTTCCCATACATGGCAAACAGCGCTCCTGCTCCAGGCATATTCGTGACCTCGTTTACCCCCGACGGATGGATCAAAGTACCGCAGGAAAATGATGTGTTTGGGATCGGTAACTTCGTGGCCAACGGAGACATGATCCTATTGAAGACGCCGTTGTTATCACCTTTCCCGCATGACGATGTTACCGGACTGCTGGCCAGCCAAAATGCCACGACGGTGGGCCCTTTGGTGCAGAACAAGTATTTCGGCATTCGCATGTGGGTGCGTGAAGCCGGCAATCCGGCCAGCGCAATTGTGGCTGGAGAATGCTTCAAAGTGGCCATTAACAATACGCTGTACGATAACGTGAGCCACCATCCCTCATGGGCAGGTTACAACGTCAGTGGAGCGTTAGCTGTCAATCTGGTTGACATCGCGGAGTTGATTGGAATGGGTTGCAAGGAACTCACCAACTCTCTTACGGTGCTATTCACTGCCGTTCACCCCACGCTCGGTAGTGTAACGATCAACATGCAGGGGCCGGGCGGGCCTTATAACTTCATCCTGCCACCGGCTGTGGTTGGCCAGCGGTTTGGCACAGCAGCGCCCGATGGCTGGACCTTCAACAACCTGATCAAGTGCGCCTATTTGGTAACCCTATCTGTTCAGGTGCTGCTGACTACAGGTGATTCGGCACCCGGCAACCTGATCGACCAGATCGCCTTCTGCAAGCACTGAGCCGATCGCACAACCTGTAATCCGCGATTGTGCTGTGGGCAGCAAAAAAGGCGTCCTTACGGAACGCCTTTTTTGCTTCCCTGGAGGCAATCACTACGCAGCGTCTTCCTTCTCCCGGTTCATCTTGTGATCTTCGCGGTCGATTTTCTTGTTGGCATCGTCCGCTACATCGCGGAGCTTATCCTTGGCCTTGCCCACCGCGTGCTGGATCTTGCCTTTGACTTGATGAGCAGCTCCCTCGGACTCGAGCTTTTTGTCCCCGGTCCACTCACCTACCTGGCGTTCCACACGACCTCCAACATCTTCCAGTTTGCCTTCGATGCGATCTTTATCCATAGTCTCCCTCCTGATGATCTGTTACGAGGATCATTGTTGATCTACAGTGTTTATAGGGCCGTTCGCCTGCCGGTAATGAGCTGAAACAACAGAGCAATTAAAGCTAAGACCAGCAAGAGATGAATGAATCCGCCCATGGTGTAGCTGCTTACAACTCCCAACAGCCACAGGACTAGCAGAATCACGAATAGTGTCCAAAGCATGTCACCCACCTCGTATTTACCAACTAATTACTAGATTGGAAGGCGGTTCCCAGAAAGGGGGTTGTCAGGAATCGAGAGCTGTTGTATCGCTTTCGTTGGGTGCGAAGCTAAGATCTTGCTGAAAATGTTGGGGCTTGATGGTTTTTCTACCCTGTTTCGTCGCAATATCGCCGAAGTGCTCTTTACAAATTAGCATTTATTAATCTTCTCTTGACTTGACCTTAGTACTGAAGTAATGTTTTGCACCTCTTCCCTTGCTGACTAGGAAGAGAACGTTAAAAAGCAGGAGGGAAAGAGAGATTCTCCTAATTTCGCCCAATGCTTTTATAGCAGGCTTCCGGGATCATTTTGCTTGGGTTGGGCGCTAAAAAACTCCATGGGAAATCATTAAACCCATCGGGGTTCAAGGAATTTCAGTCGACGGATGAGGAGACTTTTGAATGAAAACTGCTAAGCTCGCGTCGGTTTTATCCATAGCTGTGGGAATGCTGCTCCTTGCCGGGACAGCATTCGCCCAGCATGATCCTGGGGTTCGTGGCGGTCCATCGGGCGCAGGTGGCCCTTTGGCTGGCCTGAACTCTGACGAAGTGAACTTTTTTAACTCAGCCAAAGATCGGTTCGCGGAAATCGACTCGGTTTCCGGTAACGTCCCTGGTGAAGCAGGTGTAGGCCTGGGGCCCGGCTTCAACTCCAATAGCTGCGCTTCTTGTCACGCTCAGCCTGCAGTGGGTGGCACCAGCCCGGCAACCAACCCGCAATTTGTAGTTGCCAGCGATGCTGGGGCGACCAACACCATACCGTCATTTCTTTCGCTACATGGGCCCGCCCGCGAGGCTCGGTTCATCACAAATCCTGATGGAAGCACGGATGGCGGCGTCCACGATCTGTTTACCATAGCTGGCCGTTCCGACGCACCGGGATGCACTCTGGCGCAACCAGATTTTGAGACTCAGGTTGCCAATAACAACATTATCTATCGCATCGCCACGCCGACGTTTGGCGCTGGCCTGATCGAAAATACCGCCGATGCCACGCTGGAAGCCAATCTGGCCAGCAACGCCTCGGCCAAGGCCGCCGCCGGCATCTCTGGTCATCTGAACCGGAGTGGTAATGACGGCACAGTCACGCGTTTCGGCTGGAAGGCCCAAAACAAATCATTGCTGATCTTCGCGGGCGAAGCCTACAACGTGGAACAGGGTGTGAGCAACGAAGTGTTCCCGAATGAACGCAATGCCGTACCTGGCTGCGTGTTCAACGGAACCCCTGAAGACCATACCAACCTGACGGTTGCTCCAGGTGGCATTAGCCCGGCAGCGGACTTTTCGTCTGATACCGTGAACTTTGCGGCCTTCATGCGTCTCTCGGCTGCTCCAGCTCCGGGGCCGCAAAACGCTTCAACCACTCGGGGCCATAATATCTTTGTAGCGATTGGCTGCGCTCTGTGTCACAGCGAGACTCTGACCACCACTAAATCACCCTTCACCGGCCAGAGCAATGTACCCTTCACTCCGTTCACCGATGTAGCTGTTCACAGCATGGGGACCGGTTTGGCGGACCGTGTCGGTCAGGGCAACGCTGATGGAACGCAGTTCCGTTCGGCGCCTCTGTGGGGTGTTGGCCAGCGTATTTTCTTCTTGCACGATGGCCGTACCAGCAACCTGCTGGCGGCGATACAGGCACACGAGAGCAATGGCTCGGAGGCCAACCACGTGGAAGAGAACTTCGACATGCTTTCGGCAAGACAAAAGCAGGACGTGCTGAACTTCCTGCGTTCCCTGTAGTTATTTTTTCTTTAACAAGCCGCGGATGCAATTTGGTCCGCGGCTTTTTTTAGTTGCGAGTCAAAGGAATTTGGTAAGTGGGTAATTTAGTAAGTGGGTAATTTTAAACTCCTTTTATTTCTTCCTTCCGACCGGCGTATGTTGTGGTTCGTATTCTTGGTATTTGTTCATTCCCTTTGGGCGGGGTTCCACCCGCCATATCGGCCATAAGACACTCAGGACAAAGGTTTTCGGCGTACTTGCTATGGACAGGTATTGGCCTGAGGGGATATGGGCGAAACTTTTTTCTTGACTTATTTCAGTTTTTACTTAACATCTAATTGAAAATGAATTTCAATTTCATTTTCAATTAGGCCCGATGCAAGTTGGTTGCATTGCTCGTTCGAGTTATTGTGCGCGTCTGGCTGGGACCAAGAAAAGGGGCGATCGCGCGAACGATCAAGCCCCGGAAAGCAGAAGCCAAGGTGGAGATGCAACGACATGTCTGCTCGCCCGTTTCTTTACAGGATTCGGGAGTCCTGCGCAAGTGTTGGCGTGGTGTGTTATGTGGCCGGCCTTTCCTTCGACTTTTGTTCCTCATGGTTTCTGCTCTTGGTTCCTTGTGTGCCTCACAGGAGAAGCCCTACTTTGTCACTTACACGCACGAGATGGAGGAGCCGGGAAATCTGGAGATCGCACTGTCGAGTGTTTCCGGCAAACCACAATCCGCAGACCGATTCTGGGGCAGCGCGATGGAATTCGAATATGGAGCAACGGGCTGGTGGACGACCGAATTGTATCTGGACGGAGTGAGCATTCCCAGCGACAGCACAATTTTTACTGGGTATCGCTGGGAGAACCGTTTCTATCTTTTGCCTCGCCAGCATTGGATCAATCCGGTGATCTATGTGGAATTTGAAGACATCAATGGCGCTGACAAAAGCCTGCGGGAGGTGGTGGGCCACGATGGCGACGGCGATTTTGCCGGCCGGAATGCAGAGACGCGGACGGAGAAGAAGAGGGAGCTGGAATTCAAGCTGATCTTGGGCAGCAACTTCAAAGGCTGGAACATCAGCGAAAACATCATTGCCGAGAAGAACCTTGGAGGCGGACCTTGGGAGTTCGGCTATGCCATCGCTGCCAGCCGCCCACTCAAGCTACTGGCGAGCGCCACCAAGTGCACATTCTGCCCGGAAAAGTTTGCTGCGGGAGTGGAGATGTATGGCGGCTTGGGTGACCGCTACACCCTGGGGCTGCACAACACATCGCACTATTTCGGCCCGGCGATCAACTGGAAATCGCCCGGAGGCATGACGCTGAGTTTTTCGCCCCAATTTGGCCTGAACGATTTCAGTGTTCCGCGCCTTTACCGGTTCGGCGTTTCCTACGAGATCAACCAGGTGTTTGGACATCTTGGCTTTCTGCGCAGCCGGGAGGGCCAATGATAAACCGATGGCTGGTCTTGACCTGGGTGTTGCTATCTCTTCTGGTACTGCTGGGCGCGGCCACAGGGGAATGGTTGACGAAAGTTCCGGTCCACGAACATCAGAGAGCCAACCCGTTCCGAGACCAGCCGGAAGCGGTGCAGGCAGGCCAGTTGCTTTATGCCGAGCACTGTTCCACTTGCCATGGTCAAGATGCAGAAGGCAAGAAGAACCGACCATCGCTTCGAAGTTCCCGCGTTCAGAAGGATGCGACCGAGGGCGATCTACATTGGTTGCTCGTAAACGGCAATCCGCGGCGCGGAATGCCATCGTGGTCGCGGCTGCCTGATCCACAGCTTTGGCAACTGATCAGCTACTTGAAATCTTTGCCGCCCAACAATTGAGGCGGAGCGGCAATTCGAGTTCTACGCCGGTTTAGCTTAGGGGAACTGGCGTAGCTGGTGTCCATCTGGGTACCGTCTACCCCTTCACCGCCAGTGGCATCCGTAGGAATTAAGATGGACTGCGGAGGCCAAGGAAGAATTTGAAATTGATAATCAGAAATCGCGATTTGAATCCCTGGGGAGCAGCCCACTTGAATCAGTTCGACCTCCTCCGCTGACCACAATCCCGCCCTATAATTGCCCTTGGCTCCGGGCGTGGCGGAAGGCCGGCTGCTAGACTGCCAAACCAAGGGGGCGTATTTCCACCACCCCTCCTCCCTCTTCCTATATTTGAGAAATATTTTCCATACTGTTTAGGGAAAGAGTGCATTTGTACGTTTAACAATCTAGTGACAGTGGCAGAGCACGTGAATCATGGGAAATCCGTGCACAGAGTGGGTCCAGGCAGTCTTTAGGTGCGATGGGGTTGTGAAACAAGGGGGAACCAGCGGTTTTTGAAGCCGGTTGTTCTACCGGGAAGCGAAAGAGTGGCGTGTGGTATAGCGCAGCAAGAGAGAAAGCATGGCCGAGATAACAGTTCATTTATTTGGCAGTTTTGAGGTACAGCGGGGAGAGGACGGCTTGGCTGATTTGCCAGGAGGCAAGGTACAGGAGCTCCTTTGCTACCTGTTGCTGCATCGGGAGCAGGTGCAGGCCCGCGAGACGCTGGCGAGTGTCCTTTGGCCGGATTGTACAACGGTAAAGTCGAAGAAATATCTGCGGCAGGCTCTATGGCAATTGCAAATGACTCTCGATTCCGTATTCGAGGAGAGGAAAGTAAATATCTTGACTGTTGACTCCGGATCCATCTGTATGGATGGACGCGAATTGGTAGCTGTGGACGTCAATATGTTTGAGAAGGCCTGTGCTCAGGCAAAGGGCTTGTCCGGAGAACAGTTAGACCAGGCAGACGCGGAAGGGCTGCGTCAGGCGGTGCAACTCTACCGTGGTGACCTTCTGGAAGGGTGGTATCAAGACTGGTGTCTGTACGAACGCGAGCGGTTGCAGAGCTGCTATTTGTCCATTCTGGGCAAGCTGATGAGCTACTGTCAAAGGCTGCACGATTATCATCACGGTTTAGAATATGGGGAGCGCATCCTTCGTTTGGACCGGGCATACGAATATGCTCACCAGCAACTCATGCGCTTGCACTACCAAAGCGGAAACCGCACAGCAGCATTGCGCCAATATGCGCGCTGTAAAGCAGCCTTGCAAGAAGAACTGGACATACAGCCTTCTCAACTGACTCAAGAACTGTATGAGCAGATACGGACCGATCAAGCCGAAATACCTTCACAATTGCCCACAAACTTTGTGCCGGAAGACCCCCGGCCGCCCAAGACCTTGGGCCATCTGAACAACCTGCTCCAGTTCGTGAACAAGGTCGAGATCCAAATTAGAAAAGAAATACAAGCTGTCAAACAGTCTTCTCAAGCCTGATATTCCCAGGTGCGGGGACCGGCAGGGCAGTCCAGGTTGATTGAGAAACCTTGGGCTGAAGTGTCTGAGGCCCTCCTCAGCCCCTCCCTAAAAATAAAGTTGTCCGAGACGCTCTTTTAGACACCTGCCGAGACGCCGGCGAGACGCTGGGCTGTTTACATTGATTGAAGATTGTTCTTGTGAATGATGAACATCTTGAATTCGAACAGCAGTCATTCATTGTCAAAGTCTGGCTGGAGCCGGCGGAACAGCACTCAGGCCGAGGGAAGTGGCGGGGCCGCATCACGCACGTTGGGACCAATGAACGACGTTATTTTCAGCATTTGAAAGATATTGCACCGTTTATCGAGAGATACATGATCGGGATGGGGGTGCAGCCATCCGATCCTGGAAAACAAGGCGGCGCCTAAGACTGTAAAGCCGGTCCGTTGAGAAAGAGCAATACGAGAAGCCATGGGTACAGCAACACCAACATTAGATACGGTTGTTAGCGCGATGGTCACCGTGCTTAAGGGTTTTCTCCCGGCTCCTGTCCCAACGCTGCCAAGCCACAACGTCGCGGTCAGCAGCTTGCAAGAAAAGTCGGCGGGAATCGGGCGACGCGTGGGAACCGATGCGGTCGCAGGTTTTGGCGTGATTGACATGAAAGCCGTTCGCCTGGATGTGGTGGCGCAGTTTCAGCTATGGGACACAGCCGCAGACAAAGTTGAGGACGCCATGAACGCGCTGAACACAAGAATCCTGGCTAAACGCGACAACCTCTGGAGTTTGGGTTTTCTGCGCCTGGCCATGGAAAAAGCAAGTCCCGCTGAGAATATTCCTGCCACCGGCTGGCGAAAAGTGGCGGACTACCGCGTCCTGTACGAGCGGCCCTATCAAGACACCGATGATGCAGACAGCCTTATTGCCCGCATTCCCATTGGGATTGACAGCGAATTCAATGAGTCCACTGTGGTCACAGACGCCATGGCGCGCTGGGACAATGAGGCCGCGCCCAAGCTAGTTGTACGCGGGAGATTCAGCGTGAGCACCATCTCCACTCTGGTTTTCATCTCTGGCGCCGCCCCCAGCGGAAGCGTCACGGTTACGCGCACGTTTGACGGCGCGGTAGGAGCACCCACGCCACATTTCTCCATGCCGGCCTTTTTGGCGGCGGTCCAGGGGCCTGATCCGTTGGAACGTCATGCATCCGTCTTCTTTCCTGCTTTCACTGATTTCATGAACGCACTTGGACCAGACGCAAGCCCAGTGAGCATGGGCACTTGGCCCCCTGTTAATCCGCCGCCCCTTGTTCCGCCGCCGCCGGACCCCTACACGCCCCAGTCACTGGGCATAGAGCCGCCCATTCAGTTGAAGAGTGCGGAAGACCGTTTAGAAATTCAGTATGCAGACCCAGCTTTGAATCACACAGCCGTGCTCTACCTGCGCCTGGCCCGGAGCGTGGCGAGGTGAACGGAACGCCAGGACGATGAAAACAAGCATTTGGGTTAGCGCCAACGCTAGCCGGTAAAAAAGGAAGGAGAACCACACGATGGCCAACATGATACTCCCAGGTACTTATATTGAAGTGCGTCCTGAAGGGTTGATAGCGCCCGGCCAGGTCACAGTCGGTAATGTCGGTGTGATCGGCACGGCGGCCAAGGGGCCGCTGAACACACCAGTCGTCTTGGGCAGCTTCGCCGACGCAAAACAAAACTTCTACACTTACGATGCATGGAAACCTGAAAATTTATCGAGCATTGATCCGCTCAACCCTCCGCCTCTAACGCTGGTACGAGCCCTGGAGCAAGCCTTCAATCATGGTGCATCCACGGTTTTTGCTGTGCGCGTGGGAAGCGGCAGCGTCGCCAAGGCCGGTTATACCGTGAAATCAGCCTCCGGCGACTGTGTGCAACTTGCCGCGAAAACCGAGGGCACCTGGGGAGATGACTTATCCATCAATATGGCCGGAGCCGACGATAATGCATTGATTTCCAATGAACTTCATCATGGGAACGACCCGGCGCCCTTAACCCTCAAGCACTTTCCTGTTGTCAAGAGCGCGCGCAATCGCGCCCTCCTCCATGTGGACGCCGCCAATACTACCAAGTCACTGCAGATTCTCTATAGCGGTGGACTGGCGGATGACGACCCGGCGGCACCCGTGGCCGGCCAGGTAAAAATCAACCGCACCACTGGAGTCATGAGCTTCGGTGATGCCGTAGCCGCGGCGGACACGGTAACGGTCACTTACCTGGTAGATAAGTCGAGAGCGGTCAAAGTTACTCTGCACCTGGGCCCGGCCTCGGAAGTCTACACCGCGGTGGACGGCCAGAGCTTGATTGATGAAATCAATGACCCAGACCCGAATATTGGCTCCTCTTGGGTCAAGGGCACACCGTTGGCTAATTCGAGTGAACTCCCGTCCCTGAGCAGCCCGCTTGGTTCTGTGGCCAATTTCAAAGATGGCAACAACGGCGAGATCACGGCGGACTACCAAACCGGTCTGGATGCCATTCTCAACGAAGAGGTCCATATCGTGGTGGCCGCCGGACAGGATGACAGTTTCGGCGCCAAGCTGGATCAGCACTGCCAAAATGCGTCTACGGATTCCATCAAGCATGACCGCATCGGGGTGATCGGCAGCAAGTTAGGCGCTAAGTTAGACGATCTGCGCGGCCACAATCTCGATAGCGATCGGCTCATCTTTGTAGCGCCAGGGATTCAAAGCACCGACGCTGCTTCGGGCAAGGAGGTCACGCTGCCGGGCGCTTACGCCGCGGCCGCCGTGGCAGGCATGCTCGCGGCCCTTCCCGCCCATGTGAGCCTGACCAATAAGGCCGTATCCGTGGACGGACTGGAGCAAGTATTTACCAACGCTCAACTGGAGCAATTGGTGACGGACAGGGTGCTGGCGCTGGAGCGACATTTGGGCTTCCGCGTGGTAAAGGGCATCACCACCACCACGGGCAGCGCGTTTTCCCAAATCACCACCCGGCGCATTGTGGATTTCGCCAAGTTTGTGGTGCGCTCGGCCGCCGATCCGTTTATCGGCTTGCTTAACAATGACCGGGTGCGGACCGCCTTGCGGGCCAGTGTCGACAGTGGCCTGAAACAGATGGTCAAAGACGAAATGTTGATCACCTACGACCTCAGCGTCAGCGCCACGCGCGATGAGCAGATCCGGGGCATCGCCCGCGTGGACATTACGCTGCAACCTACTTTCAGCATCGACTTTATCAAAGTCACTATGTTTCTTCAGTAAGGAGACGCCATGGCAATCACCAATGTTTACACCGGGGCGAACGGCACGCTGCTGTTTTCGCCCGACACCACTCACGCGCCGGAAGGCGCCGATGCCAACGCGCTGCTGGCCCAGGCGATGTACAACCTCACCGAGGTCGGCAGGGTGAAAGGCGTAGAGATCCATGTCAATACCACCCTCCAGGGGTACTACGAGATTGGAGCGAGGCATCCGGTTTCGCTGCATTCTGAAAACATCTACATCAGTGGGAAGATCGACCGGGCCCACATCAACGGTGCGCTGTTATTTCTCTTGCTCGGGCGGGGCGCCAATCCAACCCATATCAACGAGCCTTACGTACAGCCAGCCTTGCTGATGAATGTGGTCCTGCAAGACCCGGCTTTTCCCAGCACTCGCTCGGTGTTGAACCTGGGAGGCGTGAAGTTTGAAAACTGGTCGTTTTCTCTGCCGGAAGATGATTTTGTCATGGAAAACGTCACGTTCAAGGCACTCACCATCAATGTGCAGGATGAAGAGGCCACCACGGCAGGCGGCACGCGCAGCGTGAAGACTCCGGCTTTCCCGGCCTAATCTGGAAGTTGAGGATCGGAATCTTGTATGGCTTTAACGGCTGAAGAACTATTGGCGGGGGGCGCCGTCACTCATGAGGTGGAGGTGCCCGCCAATCTGCTGGGCGGGAGCGGACTTGGCAGCCCCAAAGTGCTGCTGCGTCCGCTGACCGTGCGCGATCTTCAGCGCATTGCGAATGCTGCTCACGATAACGAGAGCCTGAGCGCCGCGCTCATGATTCAACAATCCCTGGCGGAACCGGCCCTGACATTTGAGCAAGTTTCACAATTGGCTGCGGGGCTGGCGCGCTTCCTGGTAGAGCAAATCAATGAGGCGAGCGGTATCAATACGCCTCAGAGTACTTTGCAGGAAAGCGTGCAAGCACCGCTGGCCAAGGCCTGTTTTGTGCTGGCCAAAGAGTTCGGCTGGACTCCGGAACAGGTGAGCGGAATGACCATCGGCCAGATCTTGTTGTATCTGGAGATGTCCCACACCAACGGCAGTGAAAAATGACTCCGGCAATCAATATTTTCGGGAATGCGGCGGGACGTCAGTTCTGGTGTGCGGCAGGTGCGCCTGCCAGGGCCTGCTCGGAGTTGGCAAACAGCGCGATGCGCCCCGCGCAAATCATGCGGGACTCGGCTTGGTTGGAAGAGTTTCTCATCACTCCAACGATTATGGACGGTAATCCATGGTACAAGGCGCTGCTGGAGAGCGTTACCAGATCGCTCTTGACCAACTCTGGCAAGCCACCTGCCCAGCGCAGCGCAAGACAGGCCACAGAAAGCGCAAGACCCGGGCCGCCGGGCACTCGCGTGGCCAGAGAATACAAAGGTAGGGAAAGAGAGCCAGTGGTGGCGACGCCGGAGCTATCGATACAGTCACGCAAGCAAAATGCCAGCCTGCCAGGAAATATTGAAAGGCGATCAGTGCCTCAGGCTCCGCGAACCGCATGGGAAGAAGCCTTATCCCACACGCAAGAGTTCCATGGAAGCCGGCCTTCAGAAAAAGCGGACATCAAGGGCGTTTTGAGTTTGCCTCGGCAAGCGGAAGAGCGCTTTTTTTTGGAGGCGAGCGAGGAAAGTCTCTCTTCCGGCGTTAAGAACTCTCCCCGGCCTTTCAACGCAACAAAAGGCGGAGAAAAACAGCGAACGACGCCATTGGCCACATCCAGGCAACGCCAGACTCCCTGCCCACCCGGAAGTCTTGAAAGGCAATCAGCATCTCCGACGCCGCTCACTGCCGAGGGAGAAACTTCATCCTGCAACCAGGAGAGTAATGTCAGCCGGTCTTCAGAAGAAGTGGATGCCAATGGTGTTTTGAGTTTGCCTCAGCAAGCGGAAGAGCGCTTTCTTCGCGAGGCGGCCGGGGAAGGTCGTCCCTCTTCCAGCATTAAGAATTCGCACCAGCCTTCAG
>DASZEU010000061.1:0-4653 GCA_035940535.1 Candidatus Angelobacter sp. | reverse complement strand
CGGCTGCGTTTGATTTTGTACGAGCGATTTCATCGCTCCATAATATGACATCGAATGAAAATCGTGGTCGTTGTCCTTGCCCCAAAAAACACGAAGGTCGAGTGCAACGCTCGACCCCATGATGATTCTAGCCCTTCACATTCACATGAGAAAATGAGATTACCGCGGTTCCCGGTACCGGCTGTCCGAAGGCGTAGGCCGGAGAGAAACTGGTAAATAAAAGAGCGCGGTTTAGCTGGGAACGCATCTCTTCCGTGTCAGGTCCGGAGAGGATTTCGTAATTCTGCACTCTTCCGCCTGAATCCACATAAGCCTGCACGACGACCGGGCTATCCAGATTCAAATCCATATCAGCAGAAGAGGATATGGCCGATTGCGGAGGCCGAAGACGCGCGGGCATGTAAACGCCCGGCGCAACAGCGTCGGCCCCGGCCTGCGTCGGAACAAAGAATCCAATCAGCGCGACAAAGAAGACAACCGCGCTGACAATGCCAGCCGTAGCTGGGAACATAAACGCGTTGATGCCATTTTCCAGCCGCACTGCGTAGGATTGCAGCAGGCTGTGAAAACTACGGGAGCGTTCCCTGGACACAGCTACGCGTATCCGCAGGGCCAAATCCGGAGGGGCGATCTTGCGGCCCAGGGAAGAAACCAACAAGCGCGTGTTTTCCAGCTTTCTGTATTCCGATTGGCATCCAGCGCATTGGCATATATGATCGGATAGCGCATGCATCTCCACGCCAGTAACAGCGCCATCCTGATACAAGGGGAACAGTGGACGAGCCTCTATACATCTCATGGTTTTACTGCCTCCACATCAGTTTTGTCGGATGAACCGGAACACTCTTTTGTTCTTGTTCCAAGTTCACTGCCTAACTGGCAGACAAAACTCTCTAATCGTTTCTTCAGCGCCTCGCGGCCACGTATCAGCCGGGATTTTACGGTTCCCAGGGAGATTTGCAGGACTTCGGCAATCTCTTCATAAGAAAGTCCTTCAATATCGCGTAGCACGACGGTGGTGCGATAAGGCTCCGATACCTGCTGTAACTCGCGGTCCACGCGCGCCCGAATCTCTTCATGCGCGACCTGCTCAAACGGAGACTCACCTTTATCCACCAGTGTGTTGCAGATGCCAAAGGAATTGCCACTATCGTCTTCCTGCACCTCCATGGTCGTCTCTTTGCTCTTGTGCCGGAACCACCAGCGCCGTTGGTTCGAAGCCTCATGAATAGCGATGCGGTAAAGCCAGGTCTTCAGGCTTGACTCCCCGTTGAAGCGCTTCATGCCACGAAAAACCTTGAGAAACACCTCTTGGGTGGTGTCTGCCGCATCTGCGGGATCGCTCAGAATGCGGTATACGAGGCTATAGATAGGCTGGTGATAGTGCGTGATCAGCCAAGCGTAGGCCTCCTCCGAGCCGGATTTCAGTTCGGCGATAATTGAGGCTTCTTCAGCCCGGACGGCGATCGCGCTGGCCAGATTGCCCAATGCTGCTGCTCCCGCCATTTTTCTCATGGCGTCACCCCAACGTTATCAGGAATATGGGGGCCGCTACAACTATTCATATTTCGGTTCAGTACCGGCGTAACCCCTCCCCCTCCGGATGCCCGCCGTTCCCTACACTTAGAGATAGACGCCAGCACCGGCAGGAAAGTTCCTGAATTAATTTAAAAGGTAAAATTTGAAATTTGTAATTTGAACCAAGGCCAAACCGCAGAGGTCGCAAAGAGACCCAGAGAAGCGCAGAGGAGATTGCAGGTTTAAAAATTAAAAATTTTAAATTCCTACGGCTGGCTATTGCTCGCGGGTTTCTTTTTGACGGTCTTTTTTGTCTTTTTCGAGGGGGTATCGTCATCCACAATGATCTTCTTGGGCTGCTGCGAGGCTGTGGTTTGCGGGGACGCCGGGGTTGACGCCCGTTTTATCTGGGCATCCAGCGTGGTAGCTGTCTTCTCCACATAGCCAGAGAGGTCTTGGCGCACCTTGTCCAAGGCGGAAGCATCGTTAGCCAGAGGCTCGTATTCCTCCTTCTTGCCAAAGGCGCCTGTAGCTTCTGCCAGGGAACTCATGAACTCGTACACCACATTCATGTTGTGGTAGAGCTTAAAAGCCTTGGACACGCTATTCGGGTCGGCCTTCAGGTCGCTGATCAGACCGGGAATGGCGTTGTTGATGTTGCGTTGCAGCGATTCCGTTACCTGCTGCATTTGCTGCTTCTGCGCGCCATCGGTCTTCCATTTCTCAATGCGCAACTTGCCCAAATCGCCATTGGATGAAAGCGCGACCTTCTGGACATCAGCAATAATCGCATTCAACTCCGGGCTGGCCGGCTGGGAAGCGTCAGGCTGAGACGCAGGCGCCTGGGCCGCTAACCCTGCACAGAGAAAAAAAACAATCATTGCTGCCTTGACGGTAGTCATTGCACACTCCTGCAACGGGCTTAGATGAGGATAAACCGTAGTAAGGTTACCTGGGAAATTCAGGTATTTGGTTTACCGGAAAAGGGCAAGCGATATTGCCGCAGATTTTCGCAGCGGAGCGCGAGATAACCGACTCAAGAACTTTGCCCTGTATAACCCCTCTGGATGGCTCCTCCGCACTTCCACTGACCGGCGTATCCAGCACAATATTCTGGGTAAACCATTAAGTCCAGAAACTCCCAGCCACCAGCTCCGGCAGGGACGGAATTATTGAGCCCATCCGCGTAAGCGGTGGGGTAATGATTGAGGCAATGATTCCGAATCCCGAAGGGACGGCATATATTAACTGATGCGGGAATAACTATGACCTATAAGTACGCCGCCAAGGCCCTCCTTTCTCTTGCCAACGCTGATAAGGCGCAGGTTGCTCGCAATTTTTTCAAGAACAGCATCCAGGATGTCTTTCTCGGAGTGACCACACTCCAACTGCGTCGCGTTGCGCGGGAATACCAGGAGCTGCCGCTCTCCGAAATCCGCAAACTCATGCAATCGAAGATTCACGAGGAGCGCTCTCTAGCCAATGAAATACTGCGTATCAAGTTTCGTAAGAGCGGCCCGCAGCAGCAAACGGAAATTTTTGAGTTCTATATCGAGAACCGCAAGTTCATTCGTGAATGGGATGGAGTCGATGGCAGCGCTCCTTATATTGCAGGGCCGTATCTGTTAGGCAGGAGTAAGAAGCTGCTCTATGAGTTGGCGCGCTCCTCACGGCTGTGGGACCGGCGCATCGCCATTGTTTCCACCCTTTGGTTTATCCGCCAGGGCGAGATCTCCGACACCCTCAGGCTTGCCCGAATGCTGCTTCGGGATAAAGAAGACCTGATCCACAAAGCCACCGGATGGATGCTGCGCGAAGTGGGCAAACAGGACTTGGCTGCTTTGAAGAAATTCCTCAACACCCATTGCACCGCCATGCCGCGCACTATGCTTCGCTATGCGATTGAGCGATTTCCTGAGAGCGAGCGGAAGAAGTACTTGGCGAGGGAGTAACGCTGATCGCGTAATGTATTTGATGTGGGACGCGGTCACAACCAGGCAAGTGGAACTATACAGGCGCGCATAAATAAGGGGACATGATAGTCAACAAAAAGAAAGCAGGCAGGGACGGATCAGCTCCGGGTAGCGTTGTATTTCACCAAAGACGCGGGTGAGGGTGCCAACTAATTCGGCTGGCTCAGAGAAATAGCGGTTGTGGGTTCCGTTGCGCCGCGTGTATTGCCAGAGTCGTTCCGTGGGGTTCAACTCCGGAGAGTAAGGAGGGAGTTGGTGAACCTCCAGCCAATGCTGATTCTCTCTAAACCATCCCCACACGTCTTCATCCTTGTGATAGGAAGCGTTGTCTTGGATCAGAATAGCTCCTTGCCGGCGATAGCACCGCGCCAGTTGCTCCAAGAAGGTCAGGTACGTGGAAGCGTTGAAGACTGTGTCCTGACGATAGTGAAACCGGGTCCGGAACAATTCAATTGCTCCCAATATCTTGACGCTCTTGCGCTGGCCTGTAACCGGGATCTCCGGCGGCTGCCCCACCCGACTCCAGGTAGCATGTAAGGTGGAGTCCTGACGGAAGCTGGCTTCGTCACTGAAAATCAGTGCCCAGTTGCGGTTTTGGGCTTTTTTTTAAGATTGGGATAGGTCCGGCGGTGCCAACGATCCTGCTGCGCCGGATCGGCTCGGGCTAAGACGCGCTGCGGCCGTTGCACGGAGAAACCCATTTCATGCAGCAGCTTGCGTACATGGCCGGGATGATACTGCACCCCGAACTCTTCTTGCACCACCCAAGCAATCATGGGCGAAGTCCAAACTCCTGTATCCAAGCCATAGGCGACCGGACCACTGTCAAGGATGTCGCCCAGTTGCTGTCTTTGTTGCACCGTCAACTGGGCCGGTCTCCCCGAGCGCTGCCCCTCTAGCAAGCCTTCCACACCATGGGCCTGATAGCGCGCCAGCCATTCGGAAACCTTGGAACGAGGAGCCTGCAGAATTTCGGCCAACTCTCCACTGCTACGTCCTTGGGAGTTCAATAGCACCGCCTGCAAGCGTTTGGCGACGCGGTAAGCTCCATCCCGTTCGGCTTCCTTGCTCAGCCGAGCGAGCCGCTGATAGGTGCCCGGATGCAATCGCAGGATTCGTGGAAGCATGCCCTCCTCCTCGAGAGAGTATGACATGTCCGTGT
>DASZEU010000060.1:0-24143 GCA_035940535.1 Candidatus Angelobacter sp. | reverse complement strand
GGATAAAACGTGGCTTCGTTGCCGCAGAGATGGTCTTTGTCAGTGAGGCCCCGGGTTTCGACGGCGACAAACTCACCGGCACGCAACGAGGCGCGGGCATTGTGGTTGTGCAGCACCTGCATGTCGATGGGCACGTCTGCGACCTTGACGATATGGCGCAGCAACTCACCGCCCATCTCCTGAGCAAAGTTGATCAGTGCCTGGCGCTGCTGGGGCGTGGCTTCGCGGTCGACAAAGAGAACAGACTTGGCGGGATAAGGTTTTCCGTAAGGATCGCCCAGCGTGGCCTGGGCCTTTACCGCGCCTACAACACTCAGGCCCGCCAATGAGACCCCATCCCAATTGCCCTCTTGGATATGCCAGGCGACAATGGCCTCGTCGCCGGCGGTGTTCATCTCTCCGTTGGCAAAACATTGCCCGGTATAGACATCGGCGCTACGGGTCTCAAGGTATTCGCCCTTAATTTGCTGGGAGGATTGGGCTAATGCTGCGGTGGTGAGAAAGAGCGTGATTCCTAGAAAAGCTTTACGCATGACAACCTCGCAATCGGTAACCTTGGCTACCCTCAATATATTTTAAGCCATATTGGCTTCAAAATCAGCGCACAAATGGTCAGTCTTCCACACTAAAATCAGCGTTCATCTGCGTGAATCAGCGGTGAAAACGGTCTTCTTATTTCTCGTTTTCGCAGTGGCAACCTCGCTCGCCGGAGCAGCAGTTGCCTGGTTCGGCCAGTTTGCCGTCGGGGCCGATACAGGTCTGGGTGTTGCCGCACCAGAACAGGCCATCGTTACATGCTGGAACGTTGGGATCAGGGTCTGACCATATATATTGCGACTTCCAGCGGAGGGACGTGCAAAGTCCCGGACGGTCCGTGTTGAAGCGCTCTGATTTTATCGTCATGCTACACCTCCCGCCTTCAGAATGGCCCGCTTTACTGCGACGCGCGCGAGTTGGATTTTTTGAGTGTTGCGGCCCAGGCTCTTGGCCTTTTCCACGGCAGCCAAGCCGGCCCGGTCAGCGTTTTCAGGGGTGATAGTTTTCCCTGCGAGGGCCTGGGCGGCCTCCTCGGAAACCCAAGGAACGGGAGCCACGTGCCCTAAGACTACGCGGGCACTTTGCACAGTCTTTCCGTTCATCGTGACGGCCACCGCTGCGGTGGCGTAGGGCCAGTCAAAGGCTTCTTTCTGGCGGACTTCATAATGCCCCGCATGGGTGTGGGCTGCCGGGGGAATCAGGATGTCCGTAACGATTTCGTTGGGTTTCAGATCATGCTCCCGATCGTCTTCGCTCTGTGGGGTTACGAAGAATTTCTCCAGAGCCAATTCGCGTGCTCCTTGCGGCCCCAGCAAGCGCACCTTGGCTTGATAGGCAATCAGCACGGGCGCGATGGTTGATGGACTGACGAAGTAGGCCGGGCCCTGGTTGCCAAGAATGGCGTGATAGCGATTGTCGCCGGCCAGCACCAGGGATTTGCCGTCCTTGTCTTTGGCCAGCAGGCCATGTCCGGTGCGGAAATACCAGCAACGGGGACGCTGACACAGATTGCCTCCCAGCGTAGCCATGTTCCTGATCTGCGGGCTGGCAGCTTCACCCAAGGCCAGCGCCAATTCGGGAAATTGCCGCTTCACCTCGGCGTGGTTCGAAAGCTCGGCCAGAATCATCAGTGCGCCAATACGAAATCCGGCAGGTGAGTTGCTGACGCCATGCAGGTCTGGAATACCTTTTATGTTGACCAAGCGGCTGGGTACAGTGACCTCATCTTTCATCAGAGATAAAAGATCGGTGCCCCCAGCCAGAACTTCGGTCTCGCCCCAACGAGCGCCCAGCAATGCGGGTACCTGGTCTTTGGTTTTTGGACTGGCATACTCAAACGGTCGCATTTCGGCCTCCTTGAGGATTGAGCGCTGCAACAACGCGGTCCGGGGTAATGGGCAGGAAGGGCACGCGCACGCCAATCGCATTGGCTACGGCGTTGGAGATAGCGGCTGCCGGTGAAACTGTGGGCGGCTCGCCCAGTCCGATAGGACCGCGCTCGTCATATCCTTTACCGGTCATCATGTGGACGGCCAAGTCGCCAACATCGCCGATGCCCGCCAGCCGGTAGAAATCCATGTTGGGATTCAACATGCGGCCGGTGGTTGGGTCCATCACCTTTTCTTCGTAAAGCGTGGTGGCGATGCCCATGATCATGGCGCCGTAGCACTGGCTCTCGGCAGTCTTCAAATTAATAACAAGTCCGCAATCCTGCACGCAGACCATCTTGTTCATCTTGACGACGCCGGTCTCGGTGTCCACGGACACATCGGCCATCATGGCCCCGCCAACACCGCTGCTGATCAGGTCGCCAGGGCCGGGGTTTTTGCCGGTAACCTGGATGGGTTGCGCTCCCAGCTTGGAACAGGCTTGTTTCCAACTCAACTTCCGGGAAGGCGCTGACTTCACGCGGATCGTTCCACTAACAGCTTCCAATTCTCCCGGCTGGGCGTTGAGCGTGGGCGCAACCTTTTCGAACAGTTGGGCCAGCGCATCTACGGCAGCGCGACGTGCAGCCGAGCTTACTCCGCCGATGGTGGTGCTGCCACCGGAGCCGCCGGATGAAGGATATTGGTTATCGCCGATATCCAGTGTGAGTGCGTTCAAAGGCAGACCTAGCGAATCTGCGGCTACGATCAGGATGGCAGTACGGGTGCCAACTCCCAAATCCTGGGTGCCCATCTTCATATTCACCGAGCCATCCGGCTGGATGGTAAGGGCGCAGTTGCTGTTGTGGCCCCGGCCTCCCCAGGTGTGAATGGAAAGACCCAAGCCACGCTTGACCGGGCCGCTGCCGTTTTGGCCGCGAGGACGCCAGTTCTTTTTCCATCCGATCATATTGGCGGCGATCATCAGTTCATCGCGATAGGTATCAGCGCGATGATAGGTATCCGTGGGCGGCTTGGTGAGATCGAGGTTCTTCAACATCAGGTCGAGCGGATCCATTCCCAGCTTGGCCGCCAGATCTTCAATGGCGCTCATGGTGACCAGGCATCCTTGCGGATGATTGGGAGCGCGCCACGCACGGGCAGGACCGATGTTGGTCAGCACTGCAACATGCTGCTTACGTTGATTGGGAATGTTGACGACGTACGGCATGGGTGGAGCGCCACCGCCACCAGGACCGCCGGTGCCCCAGGACTCGGATTGCCAGGCCAGCAGAGTACCATCTTTCTTGGCGCCAATTTTTACTTTGGCCCAAATTGAAGGACGGCAGCCAGCCAGCGTTAGCTCGGCATCGCGCTCCAGCATTACGCGCACCGGCTTGCCTCCAGCTTTCTTCGAAACCTGCGCGGTGTAGATGCCCCAACGGTCAGCCCCGAACTTGCTGCCGAAGCCGCCGCCAATATGGTCCTGATGCACATGGACATTGGTCGCGGGAATCTTGAGCCCTCCTGCATATTCAGTGGCCAGACCGGAGACGTTTTGCGTGGATATGTGAACAAACACGTGATCATCGTCGGTCCACTCAGCGATAGATCCATGACTCTCCAGGCAGCAGTGCGTAATCACTGGGCAGCCGTAGATGCCCTCAGAGACCACCTCGGCCTGCTGGAAAGCAGCATCCGGTTCGCCTCTTAGCTGCTCCGCCTCCTTCTTATAATGAGAGGTGGATTTAACGGCTTCTTTGACTGGAGCCGCCTGAAGGGCCGAGATCACGGCTTCACCAACCTTGTTGTCGTGCATGCGGGTCACCAGTGCGTTATCAACCTTGAAGCTGATGCCATGCTCTTGAATCTTGGAGATGATCTGCTGGTCGGGCATCTGGTTTGTCAACATGCCAACCACGTCGTTCAAGCTAAGCGGTCCAGCATCTTCACCCACGTTCTGCGGCTGATCGAAGTCGTTGACCCAATGGGGCAAAGGTTCGTACTCCACCTTTACGGCGCGAGCACCGTCTGCCGCGGTAGGTTCATCTACAGCGGCTACGACCACGATGTCATCGCCAGCCCAATGGATTTCTGATCCCGGGCCTTGCACAACATGGACGCCTTTAACGCCGGGAATCTTCTCCGCTGCCGAAGTATCTACGTTGACCACCTTGGCGTGAGCGTAAGGGGAGCGGACGACTTTGCCGTATAGCATTCCGGGGCGGTGGACGTCGTAGGTGTACTTAGCGCGTCCGGAAACCTTGTCGGGGCCGTCCACACGCGAGACGCGTTTGCCGATGAGAGATCTTTTTTCTGGCGCTGGCCAGTTATAGTCCGGCTGGTTGTCTGCCATACTCAGGCTCCTTTCGTCGCTTTGGCCGCCTGCATGACTGCGGCGCGCATTCCAGCATAAGTCCCGCAACGGCAGAAATTGCCGCCCATCCCGTGCTTGATTTGCTCCAGGGTGGGATGGGGATGCTGGTTAAGAAATGCTTTGGTTGCCATAACAAATCCGGGCGTACAGAACCCGCATTGCTGGGCGTCATTGTCAATAAACGCCTGCTGGATGGGATGGAGCTTGCCACCCTCGGACAACCCTTCCACGGTGCTGATGGCTTTGCCCTGGGCATCGATGGCCAGGATGGAACAGGAATAAACGGCCTTACCATCCATTAGGACCGTGCAGGCGCCACAGGTTCCACGGTCGCATACGCGCTTGGCTCCGGTCAGTTCGAACTGGTCGCGGAGCGCATCCAGCAGCGTGACCCGAGGCTCTAGTTGCGCGCTGCGGTTCTTGCCATTCACCGTGAGCGTGACCGGAGCTTTGCCTGGCCCTTGCACTGCGGCATCCGCTTCGTGAGCAGTTTCCACTGCCAGCGCACTAGCCGAGGCCACAAGCGAGCCCGCTAACGGCACGGCCGCAGAAACACCGGATATTTTCAGGAAATCGCGCCGGGACCAGCCGGCATTGGAGGATGACTGCTTGGATTTACGTTTCTTATCTTTCTTGCTTTTTTCGAGAATTTCAGGGGAATCGTCCACAGGTGGCCTCCCGCAAATTGAAACCACAGAATTCTATCGCGCAGAGGGCATGGTTGTCTTGTGCGTGTGCTTCTCGTTTCTGAATAATTCTTTACCGATGCATGGCCTGATTTTGCCCCTTTGTGAGCTGGAACTGCGACTTCCTTAGGGAACCAGGGTTCAATTCGGTAGTTGAATTCTACGGAGCTGTTGATGAGTGCCCGGTGGGAAAAGACGATAGGACAGGTGATCGGCCTCGGCGGGTTGGTCTGGGGCCTGTACCATGTCGTTTATGAAGTCCACGCACTCGGTCAAGAATTGGATCCGGGATTCCTAAGATATGGACCTATGCAAACCTTGATGCTCGGGCTGATTCTGTGGCTGCATGGCAAATATAGGCGATCCATACACGCCAACAGGGCTTAGGCTTTGTAGGGATCACTCCGTTGTGCGGATTTCTTCGAGTCATCTTCATTTCAAGAAAAATATCTTGAAGATTACAGTTTCGTCATGCTGGCAGCTATGATTGTTGGTGATGAAAAAACAGACTGCTGCGCTGACGCTTCTTCTGTTCCTCTCCACTCAGTTATTTGCCTGGGGACCCAAAGGCCATCAAGTGGTGGGTGATGTTGCCCAATCGCATCTGAATGAGACAGCCAAGCATAATCTTCAAGCTCTGCTGGGAGATGCCACCCTTGCTTCCATCGCAAATTGGGCCGACGAGATCAAGGGCAAGCGTCCGGAAACGTTTGGGTGGCACTTTGTGGATATACCCAAGGATGCTGGAAGCTTCTCTCAAGCCCGAGATTGTTACCGCCCCGATGAGAAACATCCGTCCTCCAAAGACGACCATCACAACTGCATCGTGGACAGAATCACCATGTTCAAGCAGGTTTTAAGCGATCCGGCGGCATCGCAGGCAGACCGTATCGAGGCGCTGAAGTTTCTGGTCCACTTTGTGGGAGACCTGCATCAGCCTCTCCATGCGGTGGAAGAAGCAAGAGGCGGAAACGATATTCATGTGGTGGAATTCGGCTCGCCGCAATGCGGGAAGGGACGCTGCAACTTTCATTTTGTTTGGGACATCAGCTTAATCGAGCACACCGGCCTCTCCGAACAGGATTATGTTGCGCGTGTGGAGCAATTGATTGTGGCTCGCAGCCTGCAAACAAAAGCGACCGGGACACCCGAAGACTGGGCCAATGAATCCTATCGCTGGGCGCAAAAAGTATGGCTCAACGAAGGCGGCGCAGTTGACGAAGCCTACTATCAAGCCAACATTGGAATTGTGGACGAAAGACTAGCGCTGGCCGGTTTGCGATTGGCAGCGGTTTTGAACGATGTGTTGGGAAAGATGCCGGCACAGCAACCCGCAACCAAATGAGCGACGGCTCACGTACGCTTTGCTCTGAGGGGCATCGGAACAGATCAGGCATAAGCAAAGGTCGAGTCATTGATCTCAATGCGTACCGCTTTTTGATCTGATTCATCGATCTCCGAAAATTTACGCACAACTCTCTCCGCTTCCGGTTTTAGACCATTCCCGAGGTTACAAACGATGGCGCGTATAAGCAGATCGCTTTTTGAACCAACTCCAACCTGATTATTCTCCCATCGAGAGAGAACTGTCTTATCTGTATGAAGAAGGCTTGCGAAGGCATCTCCATTCATTCCTAAATACTTACGTAGAAATCGAATCTCTTCGCCCATCAACGCAAAAGGCTTCTCGACGAGAGCCTGCGCAATCCGTTTCATTACGTCAGCCATTCTATGAATAACGGGATCTTCATTGCCACAGTGACCGCACCTGATAACTTCTATGTTTTTCAAAACGACAACAGTTTCATAAATATCAACTCCTAAGATGTGGCGCTCTGCGCGAAAGACGCATTTTCCAATCTCTTTTAGAATATGTTCCTGCTATTCTTGTAATCAAAATAGCTCTCCTGGCCGGAGCCAAAATATGAGGTGACAAATTTGGACCGTCTTAGTGTCTGCTGGAAATTCTTCCTGGCCGGGTTTTTGTTCATCAGCCAAACTGTGATTGGCGCGCAGGATAACAACGCGCCGCATTCTTCGATCACGGTTCATGCATACAAATCGGGCCTGTTCTCGGGTTTTGCCCATGACCACACCATCGTTGCTCCCATAAGCCGGGGCACGATCGATATCAAGAAGATGTCGGTTGAAATTTCGGTCTCCACCAAACAAATGAAGGTCACTGATCCTGAGGCTTCGGCTTCCACCCGCGCCCAAATCCAGGCTGATATGCTGGGACCAAAAGTGCTGGATGCCGACAAATACCCGGAGATACGTTTCCAATCTTCGCGCGTGGAACAAACAGCCCCCGGACATTATCGCGTGACCGGCACATTGAGCTTGCATGGAGCCACAAAGGAATTGAGTTTTGAGGTCACGGGAGGCCCTGACCGCTATCAGGGCAAGCTCAAGCTCAACCAGACAGACTTTGGCATAAAGCCTATCTCGATTGGAGGAGGCACAGTCAAAGTGAAGGACCAGTTGGCCCTTGATCTCGATATCGATGCAGCGGAGATGACCAATGGAAACCGCCATTAAGTGGTCTACCATCCTGGACGTTGGAGATATCAGCGGACATTATGACGATTTTGCCTGGGCCTATCGGCTTTATTGGGGCGACCATATCCATCATGGGCTCTTCACGTCGCCGAACCTGACTCCGAAACAAGCCCAAGAAGAAATGCTTCGTCATTGTGCTCGCCGCGCCAGTGTAGCCAACGGGATGATCGTAGCCGACGTGGGGTGTGGACATGGAGGCACCGCCAGGTTCCTGGCCACAGAATATTCCTGCTCGGTCCTGGGGCTGACCATTAGTGCAGAACAGTTGAAGATTGCCCGTAAGCTTTCAGCATCCCTCAATGGTTCAGGATTGGTGCGCTTCGAGTTGGGCAATGCGGAAACGTTTGAGTTTCCATCCGTCGCGTTTGACCTCGTGTGGAACATGGAATCCTCAGAGCATTTTTTTGACAAGCCGGCTTATTTCCGCAAAGTCGCGAAAGCCCTCAAACCGGGAGGAGTGCTGATGGTGTCCGCCTGGACCGGTTCCATGGAGCATGAACTTATAGGTGAGATAGCCCGTGTGTTTCTCTGCCCGGAACTGCAAACGACCGCAGATTACGCCGAGCAGATAGAGGCTGCGGGACTGAACCTCATCCATGCCGAGGAACTGGCAGCCGAGGTGGTTCCGACCTGGGACATCTGCTCCGAACATGCGCGCGCCGCTCAGCCCTTGCTGCCATTGCTTCCGGAAAAGTTCCGCTCTTTCGCAGAGGGCATTGAGCTCATGCGGCGGGGATACCGCAATGGGCAATTGGTTTATTCTGTTATGGTCGCAAGAAAGAGGTAAGGCATGAAAGCTTCGCTCTCATGGTGGCACAGTGCTTTATTGATCGGATCGGTGTTTCTTCTTGGAGCCTTTGTCTTTAAACCAGCTCCTGGGAAGGCGCAAAGAAAAGCGGTCGTGGTTGAGTTATTCACATCGGAGGGATGCTCGAGTTGTCCTCCTGCCGACGAGTTGCTAAGCCGCATCAACGGACAAGAATCTTCCAACGGCGCCGTCGTTATCCCTTTAGGCTTCCATGTGGATTATTGGAATAACCTTGGCTGGCAGGACCGTTTTTCGTCCCATGCCTATAGTGAGCGGCAGCAGCAATATGCTCAAAGGTTCAAGCTGGAAGGTCCCTATACGCCGCAGATGGTGGTGGATGGGACCAGCGAATTTGTGGGCAACAGTTCCAGCCGCGCCCAAGCAACCATAGCAGAAGCTGCCACTCAGCCCCAGCAGGCCGACATTCAACTGTCAACGAAAGAGCCCGGCAAGGTGCAAGTGCAAGCGAAACTGTCGGGGGCCGCGTCTGCAGCCGATGTGATGCTCGCCATTACAGAGGATAATCTCACCAGCAAAGTAGGCGCGGGAGAGAATGATGGACGAGTGCTGCGCCATGTTGCCGTAGTGCGCGACTTCCGCCGGCTAGGACGTTCAGAGAACGGCGGCTTTGATAAGACTTTTCCTCTTCATGTCGAGAAGGATTGGAATCCGGCGAACCTGCACGTGGTGGTCTTTGTTCAGGCTGCCGGTTCTCGGAGCGACAATCCGGGCATGATCGAAGGGGCTGTTTCTATGCCTTGGAAATCATTGTCCGGGGCCCATTGAACGATTGTCCAGCTTGGCGATTTCCTGCGCGAACAGCGGATTGCTGGGAAACTGGTCATGCAGCGACGCCAATTTCTGGCGAGCGGCGGCCTTGTTTTTGAGGCGCAGATCGTTAAAGGCCAGCAGAATACGGGCAAAGGGAGCAAGATAGCGGCCGCGTTCGGCAACCATTGTCAATTCTTTCACTCCTTGGTCCTGATCGCCTTTCAAGCCGCCAAGACGCAGGATCCAGCGGACTGGAGCAGATTTGCCGCCGATAATATATTTGCCCATTCCTGTGGCAACATAAGCGTCATAGTAGCCCGGAGAAAGCGCCAACAGCTTCTCAGCATAGGTTGTTGAGGTCTTGATGTAAGACAGCGCCGTCATATTCTTTTTGGTGATCAGGGCGGCGCCATCGGCTTGCAGCCCATTGACCAGCACCATGGCAAACAGGGCCTTTACATCATTCTTGTTGCTGTTCAACAAGACCTGAGCGAGCTTCTCTGCATGGCCGAGCGCGTCATCAAATTGCTTCTTAGCATCTGGCAACCAGGTGTAGGCAGGACGTGCGTCAAAATTATCGTCTGAGGAAAACATCTCGCTGCGCAGGATGTGCAGCCGGTCAAATTCCCGAAACAACACCGCACATGCCTGGGCCACCCACGGCAACGGATCGTCTTTGGATAAAGCCTTGGCCTGCTCCGCTCGCTGAAAGGCCTGCTCGAATTGCAGGTTGTACATAGCCTGAAAACTGCCATCCAGAATGCCTTCTACGCTTTCGACCTTGGCCTGCGCGGGAGCTGGAACGGAAAGGAAAGCAAGACAGGCAATCCCCACAAGCATGTTGATGACCTGGCCTCGCATGTTGGGTTTCAAATGCTTGCCTCCATTTTGAATCCAGAGAATCAAAACCACAGAGTAGTGCTTGGTGATACAAACGCCTGCGAACGAAGAAAGTTTCCTTAAGTGCGCGATTGTATGAAAGGCTCGTCGGCTGAAACCGGCGACGTGATTTACAGAACGGCCTTCTCTATACAAAGGTTCCCGTAATTGGATGGCAAATTGCATCGCTGCTTTTGCCTTCGCACAGGAATCATTTTGAACGGCGGAGTAAGGTTAACACTTCTTGACACATTCAGGTAGTCCGAACGAAAAATCGAAAGGAGAAGACGAATCGAGAAAATTACTTGGGCCTGTCCATCCCGAAGGTCATACAACCCTATCGATGAGAGCAACCGGAATCCGCACCCAAATCTCTCTTCAGAATGCCTGGTTGACCAGCCTTCTTTACAGAACACGATCAGGACGATAGAACAGAGGTGCTTGTTTTTTTGCTGCACCGGGAAAATCACAAGCGCGGGAATAGGATTCAGGACTTTGGAGTTCCCAGTTAGAGGAGACGTGGGCCCAACCCCGAACGAAGAATTCGAACAACTGGCCTTGCCCTTGCTGGAGCCGCTGTACAATTTTGCGCGCTGGCTGAGCGGCAACTCCGACGAGGCCAAGGACCTGGTTCAAGAGACATTTGCCAAAGCGCTGAAGGGTTTTGGCGGGTTTCATCAGGGCACAAATTTTCGAGCATGGATTTTTCGCATCCTGCATAACACTTTTTTGACCAGCAGGACCGGCCTGGAGAGACAGCAAACCAGCCCCGACGACGACAACCCAATCGAAGAAGTACCTTCCAGTCGCGACACGCCGGAATTGCTCTTGATTCGCAGGGCCGACACAGAGATGGTGCAGGCTGCCATTCGAAGCCTGCCGCTGCTCTTTCAGGAAGTAATCCTTTTGGCGGATATTGAGGAGATGAAATATCGGGAAGTGGCCGAGGCGCTCGACATTCCCATCGGGACGGTGATGTCAAGGCTGGCGCGCGCTCGAAAACAGGTACGAAGACACATCGTAGAAACTCTGGGCAAAAAATCGTGAAGTGCCAGAAGCAGCGTTCGCTCTGGTAGTGGGTCATTTTGAATTTTCGCTATGACTTTTTCAATGCAACGGCGCAGGGGCTGAAGCCTAATGTCACTCATTTTTCGACAGGGAACACTGGAAATGCGGTTTGGTTTATTCGAGCTATAGGTTGCGCACGGCTGGCTTCTGGGCGAAAAATCGAGCATTGCCGAATTGCCTCTTAATCTGACGTAGAATATTTATGCATTTTCGGGGTCCTTCCAGGCGCTAAGGATGCGCCTGTCAGGATGACAGGGCGTTTTAGAGGGAGAAATTGATACTCAACCGACGAAAGTAAGTGACATTTGGCTAAAGCCCGATTGACACACATCTTCACTCAAATCAGCCACGCTTCTTGATTCAATTACTCAATTACCAGATTACCCATTTACCAAATTCTCAGACAAACAATGCTGCCTTCGTCTTACGTTTATTCTTTGCCTGAAGGTCTGGCGGTTGACACTGAGGAGCTGGTTTTGGAGACATAGCGGTCTGACAACTGCCAGGAATCGCCGGCCTTTCTCCAAACGTCTACCACGAAGTACTCCCCGCTTTCATCCTTGCCTTGGAAATCCGCCTTCTGGCTGCGCATGAATTTCACAACTGCCGTATCCCCAAAATCGCGCACCGACATCTGGCTGATGCGAAATGATTTCAAGGTGAACTTTCCCAAAACAGCAGGAAGCCAGTCTTCTGTGGCAAGGGCGTCGCCGTTGGGCATCCAAATTTCGAAGTCATCCGTCAGCAATGTCTTTACGGCTGTTTGGTCTTTCTTTTGAATTCCGCTCAGGAGTTGTTTTTCCAGTCCGGTAAAGAGCGTGACTTGGCGCGTAGCGGTCATTATTTTCGGGACAAGCGGCGGTTTAACGGGTTCCTGGGCAACTGCCGGGAAGATCACAGAAATCAGAATTGAGAAGAAAGGGAGAACGCAACGGCGCATTTTGACGAACCTCCAAGGGAATCAAGATTGGTGTTGGCAATCAAATTTTATCCAATCAAAAAAGCCGCCCGAAATACCGGGCGGCTTTTTCGTAACGTGCAATTGTTTAGAGGTGCTGAGCGCAAGCGCCGCCGCCGGAGTTTCTCCAATTCTGCTGGAGCATCCAGTTGTGGCCGCCAAAGGTCTGGTTGAATTTCGAGCCGTTGGAGGCGGTCTGAGTGACGCCGAAATTGAAGTTGCACTTATCGCCATTCTCCTGCCCGCTGCTATCGAACCATGCATTCAGGTCCGGATCGGAAATGGCTTCTTCAATTTCATGCGACAGAGTGTTGGCCATGCCATCTGCGCCGCTGTCGCCGTTGGGCGATGTCGGGAATTGGATTTCGCAGCCCGAGGGGCACTTATCCACGTTACCGACGAATGCCCATTTGATGTCCGCGCCGTGAATGGATTGAGCAGTATGGAATCCGCAGAACTGGGTGCAGAATCCGCGTTCGCTGATGTTGGAGGACGTCAGTACCAAGTAGACACCGGTGGAGTCCGTGGGCAGACTACCATTGCTGAGATGAGCGGAGATCAGGTTGGTGAGCCGAGTGTTAGAAAGACTCGTGCCCTGGGATCCAGTGTCAAATATCTGGCTCTGCAGGTGCAACAGGCCGGACACATTGGCAGTGTTGTCGCCGTAGGTGGTGTTGACTCCTTCAAGAGCGGACCCGCCAAGGCCATTCAGAAAAGCATCAATCAGGTTGACGGTAGTCTGGCTATCCGAAGCTTTCGGGCCGTTGGTCCAGTTGCCGTACCATATTACATAGATCGGCACGTTTCCATGCAGTACCGGGCCACCATGGTAGTTGATGCCGTTGCCCTGGACGACTGCCTTGGGGCTTGGCTGAGCTGCCATGGTTTCTACCGGACCATCGGTAACGTGACCGGTGGGCCTAATGTCTTGACCGGGCTGGTCTGCGGTTGGCTGGCGCAATGACTGTGCGGCCAGGAAGTTGACAGCCAACATCACAAAAACAAGAGTCAGCAGAACCTTGATCTTGCCAAGGGGAACCTTCATTGATTTGTAACCTCATTGTTAGGGATTTTGCTTGCTTCTGTTGGGAAGAATGAACAGAGAAAGCCCAAAGATATGAATGTTGAAAAAATCAAACCAGGAGTAGAAGACATAGTTAGTTTTTTAGGCGCTACACATGCGCGCACTGCCGCTTGTCGTCTTCGATCCCGGAACTCTGAAGTTGCAGGAGTGCGACACAACAGTTCGACACAACTCAGCGCACACAGTTTTCTTGAACTGCAATATTCTGGTTAATACTTATTAATCTGTCAGACGGCGACAGCCGGAAGAACAACTGGAAATCTCTCACTAACTCAAAAACTGGACTGCTCCAATGGTGGTTCTGAAACCGTGTCTTTCATTGCCACTTGCGCCGATCTCCTTTGACTCTCAAAAAACTTAAAGGAGGGGGAGGGGGAGGGCGCGGAGTAGTGTCTCAGAAATGTGCGCAAATTTTTAGAGACTTTATTTTTGTTCTGAAAACCAAACAGTGGACCATGTTTTAATTTTTCTTGCCCGCCACCGGAGCTTGAATTGATAGGAATTCCCGCGCGCCCCCATGACAATGTTGTCTGAGACGAGCGTTGCTGCTTTGAAACTCGAATCTTTTCGATTTTCAGAACATCAGAATTTTCTTATGAACCGCAGTGCGAAAATCCCGCCCCTTTCCGGACGGCTTTTAGGCCGGAGGGGGTATCAAGAAGATAAAGGGCTTGCTTACTTGCGTTTTTAAGATTAAAGTGTACTCACTCTTTACTAACCCCCCCCACTGGCACCTCTTTAGCGCCAGGATGTAGTAAATGCCCAAAATCTAACTAAGGTTATAAGGTGGAGAATGGAGATTGTCTTACGAAATGAAAAGTTAATGGACCAGATAGGGTGGAAGTTGCTGCATGAGCTTCAACTCAATGGGCGGCTTTCCTACGCCGAACTGGGCCGAAGAGTTGGCCTAACAACCCCGGCAGTCGTGGAACGCGTCAAGCGGATGGAAGAAGCCGGAATCATTATCGGATATCACGCCGATGTCGATCCAACCGTAATTGGTATGCCCATCACGGCATTTATTCGCATGTCTGTCGTGGGCGATGTCTTTACGCGGATCACTGCGGTAGTGAAAAACTCGCCAGAGGTGGTCGAGTGTCACCGGGGAACGGGCGCCGATTCATTCATCATGAAGGTGCATGTGCGCTCCGTTGAGCACTTGGAGTCGCTGATTGACCGGCTCACGCCTTATGGCACGACCTCGACTTCGATTGTCCTCTCGTCCCCCGTCGAGAAGCGTGAGATCAAAAAGCCGGATGAGATGTCGCCTCCTGAAGCTCAGCCCATTCGGCGTACCAAGAGCTCCTGACGAGGCGTGAGAATTCGGGCCGTTGTAAACCGCTTCCTTCATCCGTTCACGGCGGCCAATTCTTTGCACAGGGTACGACAACTCCTTGCAGCCGGAGTATCGGTGTGCCTGCATGGATCTACTTGAGCTTGGCTCGCTCGTATTGTGACGGCCACTGGATCTCCTGCCCCAGCACTCGGGCTGCGTGGAGTGGCCAGTAGGGTTCGCGTAGCATTTGCCGGGCAAGAAAAACGATGTCGGCCTGCCCGGTTCTAATGATCTGATCAGCCTGGGCGGGATCGGTGATCATTCCGACTGCTCCGGTTGGCATCCCCGCTTCACAGCGAATGCGCTGCGCAAAAGGCACTTGGTACCCCGGGCCGACTGGAATCTTTGTATGAGGTACAGCTCCTCCAGAGGAGCAATCGACGATATCCACCTCCAGCGATTTGAGAATTTTAGCCAGGGCCACGGAATCTTCCAGCGTCCAGCCGCCTTCGGCCCAGTCGGAGGCTGAAATCCTCACGAAGAGCGGATATTGCTCCGGCCAGACTTTCCTCACCGAGGCGACCACTTCACGCAGGGCGCGAGTGCGATTTTCAAATGTGCCTCCGTATTCATCATTGCGATGATTGCTCAAAGGCGAGAGGAAGGAATGGAGCAGGTAGCCATGGGCTGCATGAATTTCTATGACTTTGGCTCCTGCGGCCTCAGCCCGCTGGGCAGCTCTGGCAAAGGCTTGTGAAATGGCGGTGATTTGGGCGACAGTCAGGGCTTGCGGAACCTGGAAACCGTCGTTGAAGGCAATAGCTGAGGGGGCAAATATCGGCGTCCAGCCGCCCTGTTCAGGACTGACCGGATGGCTACCCTTCCACGGCTCACTGGTGCTAGCCTTGCGGCCAGCATGAGCTAGCTGGATACCGGGGATCGATCCGTGGCTTGCGATGAACGAAAAAACCCGCTGCAGCGGCTCGACATGCGCGTCACTCCAGATGCCCAGATCTTTAGGGCTGATGCGGCTTTCCGACGTCACCGCCGTGGCTTCGGCCATCACTAGACCCGCCCTGCCCACAGCACGGCTACCCAGATGGACCAGATGCCATTCGTTCGCAAATCCTTCGTTACACGAATATTGGCACATGGGCGAGACTGCAATGCGGTTAGCGAACTCCAAGTTACGAAGACGAAGAGGTTCAAATAAATGGGCCATAATTTAGGAAGATGTATTGTAATAGGGAGAGGGAAGAGAGCAGTTTGCCCATCTCTGGCAGACGACCCGCAATGGGGCCAAGCCCCGCTGAGCCTTGCTGCTTGCCCTTTTGTCAGTTGAATTTCGTCGCGAAATGGGACAAAGTGTCACTATGCAGCAGCCGCCCAAGAACAAAGTAACCCAAGACGAGTGGGGCACCACCACCCGGGAAGCTTATGAGGACAGGCCGGTCTACCAGACCAGAAAAAAGGCGCCTAAGAAGCAAGGCAGCGGATTTATTAAAAGCATCGGCGGAGTCATGATCGTGGGCGCAATCTTCTGGGGAACCTACCTAGTGACGAACGGCGCGGAGCCCAGCGCCTTGTGGCAAGCACAAGGCCCCGTTCCCCTTTGCGCTTTAGGGGTTGTGGTCTCGATGCTGGGTAAGTATCTCCGCTACTAGTGCTTTGACCATTTAAAAATGGTCCCTGAACTTGTTCAAAATTCTCCTTGACAGGCTGTGATCTCCAGTTTAAAGTTGAACATGTTCAACTCCATTCAGGAGGGTGAAATGATGATGGTTGTCAGTTATTTCATTTATCTGCTCATCAGCATAGCGCTCATCGTTTGGGTGGCCCGTACTCTGCATAAACGGGCAGCTATCTTATTGATGGACGCGTTCCACGGCAACGCTGGCCTGGCCGCCTCGGTCAACCATCTGCTGGTAGTTGGTTTTTATCTGATTAACATCGGGTTCGTCTCCCTGGCATTGAAAAGCGATCTTGTGGTTGACAATTGGCGCAAAGCTATCGAGATGCTGAGTGAAAAACTTGGCTGGGTGTTGCTGATACTGGGCGCTATGCACTTCTTTAACCTCTTCGTTCTAGCAAAAAACAGACACGCAATTTCTTTTTGGCCGGCCGGCAGCCACCCTGACGAAATAACGAACGAACTCCGCAAGGAGCCACTGGAGCCGTGCCAACTTGAAGGAACGATATCGGACTATCTGCGATGACCAAGACTACAAAGCTACACAGCACACCTCGCGCCGAGGATACGCGCCGTAAAATCTACGACTCGGCCCTTCAGCTTTTCCGCGAAAAGGGCTTTGAGCAGACCACCATGAGAGACATAGCCCAGAAAGCCGGGGTGGCGCTGGGCGGTGCTTACTACTATTTTTCATCCAAAGAAGCGATTGTGCTCGCCTTCTACAGCGAAATGCAGGAGGGCAGTCACGAGGCTGTGCTCCAGGAGATGCAGGAGCACAAGAAAATGAAGGACCGCATCCGCTGTGTCCTGCAAAAACGCCTTGAGTTACTGGAGCCGAACCGCAAATTCTGCGATGCCCTCTTCCGCCATGCTCCCGACAGCCAGGACCCTCTTTCCCCTTTCAGCGAAGAGACCCGCCCGATCCGCGAACAAGCCATTGAGCACCTGCGCCGGGCTGTAGAAGGAGGAGACACAAAGGTTCCGCCCGACCTGCAAAAGCGTTTGCCGTACTTGCTGTGGCTCTATCAGATGGGATTGATTCTTTTCTGGATCTACGACCGCTCTCCCGGCCAGCAACGCACATGGCAATTGACCGAGAAGAGCCTGGGATTGATTGTGACTCTCATTCGCCTCTCGACCTTGCCGTTGATGAAACCCGTTCGCAGGACCGTGCTGGAGTTGGTGGAGACTCTGGCGGCGTCTACTTAGGCACAGTGTCGATGATCTTGCGGAACGATCCCCTATTGCTGGTTTCTGACCACTTACAAAAGCGAAATATCTTTTAGGTCACTTGTAGAGACAGGGACCGGGGCTAAAGCCCATAATCTGAATGACTTGAACGCGGTCCTAAAGGGCCGCTCTTTCCACCCGCTCCTTCCCCATCTTCTAAGTGATCAGAGAACTAGTCGTTACTTCTCAGCATTCTTCAGCAATTCGACCATCATGGCGGGAGAAATAATCCGCGTGGATTTGTGTTTTTTCAGGGCAAGAAGCGCCTTGTCGCCGGTGACGAGGAACTCGGCCTGGCTGGTTTCGGCTAGCGCAAGCAGGTAACTGTCCTTGGGATCCGATGCCAGCGGGCTGGAGGTCAGATGCTCAAAAAAAAGAGAGAAGTCACGCACGTCAGCAGCGAGTAGTTCTGCGGCGCTGTCTCGAAGTCTTCTCCGGAAGAATGGCCGGCTGACGACGTTTCGGAATTCGGTAATAATCTCGTCACAAGCAACCAGCGTGAATATTTTCCGCTCCCAGGCGTCGAGAAGCTTTGCGGGTGCACCCAGAGGCGAAAGAAGGCCAGAGAGCAGGATGTTGGTGTCAAGGATGAGCAGCATTCAGGATCGCTTAGCGCGCTCACGATAACGTTTCACGCGTATCTCTTCGACCGCTTCGTCGATCATCTTCTGTAGCTTTTCCGGGGAGACGTCGGCGAAGGCTTCGCGGGTCCGGCGAACGGTCTGATGAAAGATGCGCCAGCGGACGGCTTCCTCAATGAACTTCGAGAGATCACCTTTCTTCATACCTTGGGCGCCTAAAAAAGACCGCAATGCAAGATCAGCCTGCTTGGACCATGTAATGGTCAGACGCGTCATTTCTTCCTGCTCAGACATGCCCCCTCCCCCAATCATATAAGCATATATCCATATATATGTATAACTGTTTTTCGAGCTTCGCGTCAAAACGGGTGGAGATGATTGAATGAACAAACGCCTAAGTGAAATACATATTTTTATCGAGGAGTCAGCTATTGGGCCAAGAGTTTCTCAATGTTAGAAAGCGTCATTACCTGCCAGGTGCGGGCAGTCTGGTCTCTGCTGGCAGTAAGGATCAATCGCCCATCCGGAGAGAAAGAAGCTGCCGAAACTGTATGGGAGTGGCCTTGAAGCACGGCGAGGAGGTGGCCATCCGTGCTGTTCCATACCCGCGCCGTCTGGTCCATGGATGCGGTCACGATGCGGGAGCCGTCAGGAGAGAAGCTAGCTGTCTGAACGGCGCGCTCGTGCCGAAGAGTGGTCAGCAAGCTGCCGTCAACGCTTTTCCATACTCGCGCGGTACCGTCAAGACTGGCGGTGACAATGCGCTGGCCATCAGGGGAGAATACCGCAGTCCAAACCAAGCCAGTGTGACCTTCAAGCACGTGCAACAGACGGCCATCCGCGCTGCTCCAGATGCGAGCTGTGCGATCACCACTGGTGGTTACAATCTCTTGGCCGTCGGGGGAGAATGCCGCAGTCAAAACCAGCTCGGTGTGGCCCCGAAGTACGTACAACAGATGGCCGTCCGAGCTGTTCCAGACGCGGGCCGTGGGGTCGTCGCTCGCAGTTACGACGCGCTGGCTGTCAGGCGAGAAGGTAGCGCCTCTAACGTTGGTTGTGTGACCTTGTAGAATCGACACCAGGTGACCGTCGGTGCTGCTCCACACCCGTGCCGTATGATCGGCGCCGGCGGTCACAATCCGTTGGCCATCGGGTGAAAAGGCGGCAGTATTAACTCGATCGGTGTGGCCTTGCAGAACAAACAACAGATCTCCACTTTTGGTGCTCCACACGCGTGCGGTATGGTCGTCACTGGCGGTCACAATCCGTTGGCCGTCGGGTGAAAAGGCTGCGGTGATAACTCGGTCGGTGTGGCCTCGAAGAATACACAACCGATCTCCATTGCTGGTGTTCCACACCCGCGCTGTAGAATCAAAACTGGCGGTGACAACCCGCTGGCCATTGGGCGAGAATCGGGCGTCCCAAATATGGTCGCTGTGGCCTTGAAAAGTGTTGACCAGTCGCCCGGCCAAGGTGTTCCAGATGTGAGCAGTGTTTTCTTCGGCAGTAGCGATTCGCTGGCCATCGGGGGAAAATCGCGCTGCGTAAATTGGGCTATCAGCCTGTAGGGTGGCCAGCAAACTTCCGTTCGCGCTGTCCCATACGCGCGCCGTTCGATCCAAGCTGGCGGTGACAACGCGCAGACCATCGGGTGAAAAGGCGGCCATTCCAACTGGGCCGGTGTGGCCTTGGAGAACGGCCAGCAGCCGGTTGCCTGGTATGTTCCAAATTCGCGCTGTCATGTCGTTGCTGGCGGTTACCACAAGCTGGCCATTGGGTGAGAACTCGGCATAACGAACGGGACCATCATGGCGGAACACGGCCAACTCCTGGCCATTGGCGCTGTTCCATAGGCGGGCGCTGTGATCATCGCTGGCCGTGACGATATGCAGGCCGTCGAAAGAAAATGCTGCCTGAGAGACCCAACCATCATGCTGAAGGACGGCGAGAGAATCGCCATTTTGCGTGTCCCAGACACGGGCCGTTCTATCTTGACTCGTGGTCACGATTCTTTTGCCGTCAGGCGAGAATACTGCATATAAAACTTGACGGCTGTGCCCCTGAAGCACGCGCAACAATCGGCCCTGGGAGTCCCAGATCCTTGCTGTATGGTCCAGGCTGGCGGTGACGATGCGCTGGCTATCGGCCGAGAACGCGGCATGGTGAACCGCAGCAGTGTGGCCTTGGAGGGTAAACAAAAGGCGGCCATCTGAGGTGCTCCAAACCCTGGCGGTGTGGTCGTCACTTCCGGTTATCAGGCGCTGGCCGTCGGGTGAAAATGCGGCACTTTGAACGCGAAGAGTATGCCCTTTTAGAATCACTAACAATTGGCCGGTCGAAGTGCTCCAAACTTTCGCCGCGCCTCCCCAACTCGCGGTAACAATACGATCACCCTCCGGAGAAAACTCCAGGTCGGGGACGAGCCCGTCATCCGGCAAGGCCGATAATATTTTGGGGAATGCCTTGGTCACAGCTTGGCGTCCCTCGTTGGTCTTGGCCAAGAGCCACCCGCGTATAGCCAGATCCAGCGCTCGCCCCTGATCGGTTCTGAGCATCTGCTCCGATTGCGCCGCCATGGCCCGGCACTCGGCCAGCAACTGCTGCCGACGGGCAAACCATGCGGCCCCGACCGCCGCCACCAAGAGCAAGACCAAAATGCCTGAGAACCAACGCAGGCGAACGGTCGAGTGGCTTTGCTCAATTCGGAGCCGGCCTTCGGCTTCGGCCCGCTTCTCGGCCTCCTGGCGCAGAGCCTGCTCGCGGGCGAGTTCCCGCTCCTGATTTGCATGCTCTTTGCGCGCCGCATGCTCTCGCGCCGCAACGCTGGCTTGCAGAAATTCTCTGAGCAAGGCTGGCGCGTCCTCATGGTTCGCCAGCCATTCCTCTGCTTGAGCCAAGCGTGCTCCCTGCAGCAGCAATCCTCCATCTTTCTTCAACTCTTCCCATTCCCCGGCGGCGCGAAGCAGCCGCCTTTCCAACTTGAGTTCCTCACGGTTTTGCGCCAGCCATTCGCGCAACTGCAGCCACTCGCGGATCAGGGCTTCATGCGAGACCTCAACGAATGTTTCTCGCTCTTCGCTGCCGGCGGAAACCAAGCGGCTGGAGGTCAGCCGAGTGAGCAATTGCTCGATTTCGTCAGGAGTACCTAAGCTGGACAAATCCCTTTTCTTGACGCGGCGGCGGGTGTCCTGGGCTCCCTCCCCAAGGTGAACAAGCTCCAGGAAAATCCTCTTCGTGAGTTGCTTCTGACGGTCATCGCCAATGCTTTCATAAACTTCATCGGCATACCGGCCCAGAGCTCCCCGCAAGCGTCCGATTTCGGAATAGGCCCGATTGGTAAGCGTACAACCGGGGCCACCGCACCTCTGCCACAATAGTCCCAATGCGTGTTCGAGCAGGGCCAAGTTGCCTGGTTCAGCGCCAACATCTTCTAGCAACGAATCAATAAGACCAGGTTCAGCATAGCCTCTGGCCAATTCCAGGCGCTTTTCGATGGTCTGCCTCAATTGTTCGTGGCTCATGCGGGGCACATTGTAGAGGTTAGATTGGAGGCAACGGCTCAGCCCTGGATGTTCGAGGCAGTGTCCATAGAAATCCGCCCGCAAGGTTAGTACCAGATGTACGGGAAAGGCACTATCTAGGCGGCTGGCAGCCAGCAGAGCATCGATGTAGCGAGTGCGGACCTCTTGGCTGCTGGTCAGCGTGAAGATCTCCTCGAATTGATCAGCCACAAGCAGGATGTGAGTATTTCCAGATCTTCCAATTGCAACGTTGGCTAGGGCGCTTATGGCATTGCGCAATGCGTCAGCTTCCATGGGTAGTTTGTGGCGGCAGTCGGCGATAAAATCAGCCTGCTCCTTTAAGCTCAAATCCGGAGCTAATTGGCTGGGCAGAGTTTCGGCTAGGTAGTCAAAAGGAGATTGTGAAGGGCGAAACACTGCGATGCGCCACGAGTCCGCTAAGGAGCCATGTCCGCTACGCAAGGCTGCTATTAAACCTGCACGCACCAAGGATGATTTGCCGCACCCGGAATTGCCTACAATCGCCAGCACCGGAGAGCGGCCGAGTCCATCTAACAGATCCTGAATCTCGGCGTCACGGCCAAAGAATAGCCAGGAATCCTCCGGTTCGAATACTCGCAGGCTGCGAAAAGGACTGTGCTGGTTCCAGTAGTCCGCTGGAATTCTGCCGGATTGCTGGCCGTTGACATCCCGGCCCTGCAAGAAATCGACTACTTCCTGGGTTGAAGCAAACCGCTGTGCCGGATCATTCTGCAAGCAGCGCAAAATGACGCTGCTCCACTTCTCGTCCAGAGCCGGGACAACCGTGCGCGGATCAGGTGGCTGCCCCGTCAATCGTCCCATCCAGGACTGTCGGGCAAATGGTTTAGCGCCGGTGACCATCTCGTACAGCACTAGACCAAGCGAATAGATATCGCTAGCGACAGACAGGTCCTGACCGCCAAGTTGCTCGGGGGACATGTAATCAGGGGTGCCGACAATAGCGTGGCCCGTGCCTGAAGTCTCTCCATCCCGGGAGTCGCGGATGGCGCGGGCAATGCTGAAGTCGGTTACAATTGCCTGGATTCCGCGTTCGCTCCCGCGCAGCAGGATGTTGCCCGGCTTGAGGTCCCGATGAAGAATGCCAGCAACATGGGCCGCTCCCAACCCGCCGCAGATCTGGAGGGCGATCGAATAGGCCTCCGCCGGAGCTAATGGTCCGGCACGCCGCAGCCGTCCACTCAGATCCTCTCCGCGGACCAGTTCCATGGTTAAGAAGGTGAATTCACGGCCGGTTCCTTGATGGTGTTCGATATCAAAGATGCGGCAAACGTTGGGGTGGGTGACTTGCCGGGCCAACTGTACTTCGCGGCGGAAGCGTTCAATGCCCGCCTGTTGCAATAGTACCTGGGGGTGAATTACTTTAAGGGCAACGTGGCCGCCCAGTTCCCTGTCCTCCGCTTCATATACCTCTCCCATGCCGCCGCTGCCCAGAAACTCAATGATTCGATAACGCGCCGCCAGCACGTCTCCGGTATGAAGCAGGGTCGGGCGAGTTGCACGAGGAGCAACTTCTTCCATTCGTTGCAGCGTATCGTTGATCGCCAGGAGTTCTGAAACCTCAACTTGCAACTCGATGTCGCCTTGGCATCTGCCGGCCAGAGCAGCTTGCCTTTCTCCGGAGGCACACTCCGACATCTCCGCGAACAGGTCTTTAATTTGTGCCCACCGTTCTGGAGTCATAGTTTGGCTGCTCGCTCCACCGCTGCAGATCGCGAAAAGACGACACAAGAGAACCTTTTGAGATGGAGAACGAACCTTAGGATAGGACAGGTTCTTTAAAAAGAGAACCCTAAATCATGCTGCAAAGAATTGTTGGACCAAAAGAGGAAATGGCGCAAAATGGTTTTTGCAGCTTTTCCGCGGAGACTAAATCAAAACCTTGGGTATGGCTCTCGCCGAAGACTTCGCTGCCAACGTCCTGCGAAGAACGCAGGCAGCCGTCCTCTGAATGCCATCGGTCGATATCCCTATTCTTCTTCAGGTTTTATGCATGTGGGTCCCGCCGACTCACAGCAACACGATGGATCGACCATCGAGGGTAGCTCTTCCTTGCAATCCCCCTTACATGAATCGTGTTTAGTTTTTGGCTCTTCCATTGAGGGTCTAGTGAGATATCTCAATACACTCGAGTCGAGCGTTAACTTTCTCAGTCTCAATTCTTGTTTCGCTTCTCTGACGGGAGATCCTTGTGCTGTTGGCTCAGTTGCGATTGCATCCTGGACTTCAGTCGGGATCTCCAAAACTGATCTTTCTGACATTTCGTTTCTCCTGAAATAATTTAAAGTCGCGCAGTCCGCAAAATCGTTGATGTTTACTTGCCGCTTGCCTAGTTATGATGGGGCCGGAGAAAACAATTCGTTCGGGCGATATTCACAATTGAAAAAACCTGGATTCGAAGACCGGATTACAATCATCAGCGAAGGTACAACCCTGCTTAATTGATCATTTTTCTACATTACTGAATTAGGTGTTCGAGTCAACTATAAGTATTTGGGTTGGTTGCAGTCAAGAAAAATTAAGATAAAAAGGAAAAAATCTGTTCTTTCTAAGGATTAGACTCGGATCGTGTTAAGATTCTCAAAATCAGAAAAGATCGTTTGATCCCCCACCAGAAGGCCAACTAAGTAAATTGGTAAAGGAAATGGAGAATATCGTCTCTCCAGCATAGCTAGATTTCTCCGCGCAGCTTGTCATCTCTTCAGTTGTTTA
>DASZEU010000059.1:0-12192 GCA_035940535.1 Candidatus Angelobacter sp. | reverse complement strand
GTTGACGACCGGTAGGTCTTCCAGGTATTCGAGCAGCGTCGCGCCGTCGAACCATCTTGTCCTGGAGCTTGCCTGAACAATATTGTCACCCTTGAGCGCACTCACTGGGATGGCATACGCGTTGGTAATTCCAAGCTGGCGGCAAAAGTTTTTGAAGTCTTGCGCGATCTGGTTGAATACCTGTTCGCTGTAGCCGGCCAGATCCATCTTGTTTATGGCGGCCACCATGTCCTGGATTCCCAGCAGCGCAGCAATATAGATATGTTTGCGGCACTGGGGCAAAAAGCCTTTGGTTGCGTCGATCAGGACTACTGCCGCCTGCGCCGTGGACGCTCCCGTGGCCATGTTTCGCGTGTATTGTTCATGTCCGGGAGTATCGGCAACGATGAACTTGCGGGAAGGCGTGGCGAAATAGCGGTAAGCTACGTCAATTGTGATTCCTTGTTCCCGCTCTGCCGTTAAGCTGTCAGTAAGCAAGGAAAGATCAACCGGGCCGGTCGAGCGATTCATCCCGCTTCGCTGGATCGACACAAGCTGGTCTTCGTAAACAGCCTCGGTTTCATAGAGCAGCCTGCCAATGAGGGTTGATTTGCCATCATTTACGCTGCCCGCGGTGATAAATCTCAGCAAATCCGCTTCACCGGCAGAATCTCCCATGAGACTTTGTACGAAGGGATCGAGAGAATCGCCGGACATTTAGAAGTAGCCCTCGCGTCTCTTCAGCTCAAGCGCGCCGTCTTCCTCGTAGTCCATCACATTGGCGTGCTCAGATTTGCGGAAGGAGAGCATCTCAGCAATAATTTTTGGCACCGTGTCGGCATCCGAGCGGATGGCGGCGCTGCACGGCACACAGCCCAGTGAGCGCATACGGCACTTGATCATCTCCGGGCGCTCACCCGGTAGCAGGCGCATGCCCCGCTGCACGAGCACCACAGAGCCTCCCCTGGCTACGGCCTCCCGCTCGCGGGCAAAATAAAGCGGTACCAGCGGGATGTTCTCAGCACAGATGTAAAACCATATATCCAGCTCGGTCCAATTGGAGAGAGGAAATACGCGAATGTTCTCACCAGGATTGTGGCATCCGTTGAACAAATTCCAGAGCTCCGGGCGCTGGTTCCTGGGATCCCACTGGCCCTGTCCGTCGCGGAATGAATAAACGCGCTCCTTGGCTCGTGATTTCTCTTCATCCCGCCTGGCTCCGCCGAAGGCAACATCGAATCCGCCTGCCGCCAGGGCATCGAGCAAGGCCCGTGTTTTCAGCAGACTGCAACACTTGTGGGTACCGGAAGTGTAAGGATTTGCTCCCTCGCGCAAAGCCTGGTCATTGGTATGCACGATCAGGTCTGCCCCTGCCTCTTTCGCGTACCAATCGCGAAATTGGATCATCTCGGGAAACTTGTAGTGGGTATCAATGTGCAGCAATGGGAAGGGAATTTTTCCCGGATGAAATGCTTTCTGTGCCAAACGCAACATCACGGCCGAATCTTTACCAATCGAGTACAGCATCACCGGCTTGCTGAATTCGGCTACCGCCTCGCGCAGTATGAAGATGCTCTCCGCTTCCAATTGCCTTAAATGGCTCAGAGTTTTCGACTGCATCTCTTATTTCTTCTTTCCTCAATGTTTAAAGCTCAGGAACCTTCGAACCGAAATCATTTCCAACTTACAGGCTCATAAAAATTAGTAATATCTAATTCAAATGGGGAGGTGCACTTTTTATATCCACACCGGCAGCACTGTCAAGAGTATTATTAATATTCTCTAATTTTAAATCAATCGTATCGGCGCAACCTCTTGGTCCGCAAGGAATTCCCACCCCAAATAGCTAAATCGGTTGTTCGAAGATTCCAGATCCTGAATATTCGCACAAAGTTATGCTGATTGGCCTAATAACAATCGAGCAGCTTAGGGCGGCACTTTAGTAACCGTTGGTTGAGCGCGAGCACTTTAAATAGTTTCATCCAGTTTTGCAATAGGAAAATTTTGGCAGTCAGGAAATGCTCCAGAAGCGGGGAGGTTGCACAACCAGGAGCACAGCATTCGAATCCTATCCGGCAAATCCCAAGTCTCCCCTGGAATCAACCTGCAATAGAAAGGATCTTCCGATGACACGGTCGTGGGTTCTGACCCTCTTGAGTGCTTTGCTGCTTGCCGCACAAGGCATGGGCAGCGCACAATCAACCACTTTCGGACGTTCTTTGTCATCCATCACGGCGCAAAGAATCCCGAGATATCCAGCACCAGGTGCGATGCCTGGGGCACGAATGCGCTTACAGATCCATTGGTCGTGGGAACGATCGCCAGGTTCGATGTGATCGCGCCATCGCCGGCGTTCAGGGTTGAGACCAAGGGTTGGGTTGCGCCCTGCGGCCAAAGCGTCAGGAAATCAAGCGAACCTGGTGGAACAACCGTGGCATTCAGCACGAAGGCCTGGGCCGACGCGGGAACGCCGCAACCGCTGGCGCCAATGTTGATGTCAAGCTGTCCAGTAAATGGTGGTGTGCCTGCTGGATTGCGGCTGTCGAGCGCGCGGCATGGCGTTGCTGGGAAGAGCGATAGCCCTCCTTGCCCTGGCGGTGCGAAGTAGCCGTTGATGTCGATTACGAGGTCGGAGTTATTTGAATTCACCAGACAGCGGGATGAGACGGAGCGGTTCTGCTTCTCGTTGTCCCGGCTCGGATGGTTGGGCAGTTTTTACCAGATCGCGGAGTGGTGGCGAGACATCATGTTTTACCTCTTCTCTGGTGATCAGAACCTGGCCTGCTACGGGCAGCGACACACCGAAAAACAGAGCTGCCATGGCCAAAACGATTAAGTAAGTATGTGATTGCCTTAAGGAGAAAGATGAACTACAGCCGGATGGAGAGAAGGGCACAGCTACAAGTTTCATGAATCCGCCTTTAAAGCTAATTTGGGCATAAATATACTTGACTCATCCACGAGCCAAGGCGACAATGGGGATTCCCCCTCTGGGGAGGATAATGGGGACGACCCGCCACTATGCCTGATATGTCTGATACTCCCAAAAAACCTAAATCTGCTGGAAGAGTGTCGTTTAGAGTCACAAACGAAAACAAACTGGAAGTCACAGTTACCAAGAATACCGCGATGTTTAAGCGCATCCTTAAGGTGTCCAAGGCGCTTATCTATCCTTTGGCTGGCATCGGATTGGGTGCGCTCTTGTTTTCTGTTATCTCTGTGCTCAGTCATTCGATGCGACCTCACTTTTTTAACTTATTCGTTCGATCTTGGGATGCTATGGTGAGGGCCACTGGAACAACTACGCTTGGCTTCATTGTTTGGACGCTGGCTCTTAGTGCTGTAGGCTGGGCTGCAACTGTGGCTGGACGGTGGCTGGAACTCAAGAGGGAAAATACTGTCAACCCGTTTCGCAAGGCGCTATTCAGTTCTCTTTGGCCCGGTGTATTCCTAGCCGGGGGAGTATTCGGATTAGTCCTGTGCGCCGTTGTAGTTTTCATGTTTATTACGATATTTGACGATCACCAAATATTAGTAAAAGCGAATAGTGAATTCAGGCAGAATACAGGTAATTCGATATCAGATTTGAATAAGCGCATCAAGGATTTGGAGTCATCGGTAGAGAAAAAAAAGCAGAGCGTTGATACGAGTGACGCTGTGTTTGGAAACCTTAATTCTTTGATGTATGCCTTTGCTTCATATCGCCATGCAATTGGCGGCGTTGACTCTCACTGCCAGATTAAAATAACGGCACCAAAAGAAAACCAACTGTTCGCAAGTTCGATAGCGCAATTCTCGGTGCCGGTATCCAATTGCAATACTTTTGGCCCTTTGGATTCCAGTATGAATCCAGATGTCGAAAAGGAAACAATGCAAGGCATGGTTCCTGATGTGATTGTGTTTCATGCTGCCAGAGACGATAAGGCAGCCAATGAATTGTTTGCCCGTTTGAGTAACGTTGTGCGACTGAAGCGAAGTTATGACATCCCGGCAAACAGTCCAGAGCATTTTATATGGATGCAATTTGGGACAAGAGTTAAATGGAACACTCAACTGCAATAAAGCAAAGGGCGATTCATGATGAAAACCGAATCGCCCAAAGTCGCACAGATTTGTAATGGAGTTATTGTCTTTCGGGGTTTAGGTAACGCTCTCGTGCAATGCGTGTTTTCTCGAATCGGTAAGCATCGTGATCTTCGATGCTGTGCATTTTGTCAACAATGTCGTGGCTGATTTCGGATTGGAGTTCCCGAACGAAGTCACGGAAAATCCGCATCTTGAAAATGGGCATGAGTCCGGTTTCTTCAAGAATGTGGCAGTGGTTAGCGATAGCCGAAAAGGCCCGGTTGATTTGGAACAGCGAATGATACGTGCGGAGTTTTTTGGTATTGTGAGAGATAGCCATTGTGCCTCTAATCCAGGTGCAAAGGTTAGGGCGCGTCAGGTGCTCGTAACATCTGGCGCGTCCGCTTGACATCTCATTTATAGATGAGTCTAGGGTATTACGCAAGGAAATACTTATGAGCAACGAAAATGAACGTTCGGAAGAATTCAAGCGGTTTGATGCCGCCGTCTCTCACATCATGTCAGTTCCCAAGAGTGAAATTGACAAGCGTTTAGAGAAAACCAAGAAAGACCGCGCAAAGAAAAAGCGGACTAAGAAGTCCGCTTCCCCCGCGAGTGATGCTTAGGATTAAAAGACTTCGGGCCGGGGTTTCTCCAGTTCTTTGCCGGTAAGTTCGCTGTAAGTTAAACGCTTGCCAACGATCTGAGAGACGACAAGTTCAAAGCGGTCACGATCTGTCATTGGATGTTGCTTGTTGCCACGGTTATTAAAACGGAATTCCTGTTCGTCAAGGTAGCGGAACAAATGAAACGGCTCAACGGAAACATATGTGCCATTGATCGAACGCTTCAGGAGACTCCAGAAGTTTTCTTTGCCGTTCGTATGCACCTTGCCGCGAACATATTCAACGGCATGGTCAACCACTTGATGAGCGTACTCGGATTCCAAGCCATCGTAAGAAAGCAGCGCATCGGAATAAAGAGCAGCGCCAGCCGCGACATGCTCTTTAACTTCGGCTTGCAAGGTTTTCTTCTTGCGGTCTGGTACGACAACGGTTTTAACCTTGCTGTGCGTTCCCTTGCTTTTGTCGCCACGCTCCAGAACTCCGAACACTGCGGTTTTGTCTTTCGGGCCTGTTCCAGTGATTCTCCGTTTCTTGACATCAATGTGCATGTTCCGCGCCTTGCCGCCGATGAACGTCTCATCAACTTCAACTTCGCCAGTGAACTTTGTGAAGATTCCACCGCCCTGCATTGCAGCGCGAACACGATGCATGAGAAACCATGCCGACTTTTGAGTGATTCCCAAACCCCTGTGAATCTCGTAAGAAGAAACTCCGTTTTTGTCGCCAGCAAGCATCCAGATCGCAGCAAGCCACTTATCCAGACCGATGGCGCTATCTTCCATGACCGTTCCGACCTTGATACTGAATTGCCGTTTGTCGTGGCGATTGGAGCACTGCCAGAGACGGCGGGAAGCAAGGTAATGAACTTGTTTGCCGCCACAAGTGGGACAGATGACAACGCCATCCGGCCAACGTTTCAGCGCCAGATAATCAATGCAGATGTCAGGATTGCTGAAATATATGATTGCTTCTTGAAGTGTTTTCGGCTCTTTTATGTCTGCCATGAGTACAAGCATAGCCGAAAATCATGGATGAGTCAAGTATATTTATGCCCTAATTTGGGGCCCGCCGTTCTTATGTGTTCTTTCAAACTAGCCCTACCTTTAGTGTTTTTCGACAAGCAAACGTTACAAATGCTTCAATAGCGTGCCTTGGAAAGAATTGCGAAACGTAAGACCGCGAGAAACAGACGCATTGACCCCGCTCGATTTTCGGTTCTAATCATTTCCAGAAACTCCAAATTCAAAAACAATAACATGGGCTCAGATAAGGGCAGCGTGGCAAATTCGGAAAATGCCCGATTTTATGGACATGTCCATGCCAACCTGCGCTGCCGGTCACGAACTTTAGCGGGTTAGGCGGGGCGGCTCAAGCGGTATGATGCGGTGGAGCAAGCATGCCGCTGAATGTCGTAGCTATGGCAATTTAGGAGATGGTACAGCAGTTTGGTGGAACCTTCAGATAGGAATCCGCTATTCATGTAAAGATAGCTTTAGCGAGGATGAGACTGCATTGGGTAGTGTTCCCAATTTTGGAGCTGATTGGCATTTTTGAAACAAGCTCTTTTGAAACAAGCTCTGATGATACACTACTCTGCATTCGCAGGATGTTTAAGCTGTTACACTCTCTCTTATCCAAATAGCCCAGTCTTCTGAGGTTTCTATGGCCTATGTAAGCGGTAGCAAAAACTCCTTCTCTGTCAAAGCGTATATCGGCGACAACAAAACCCTGCTGGCTTTCAACTTTGCGAGTCCGGAGGGCGCCAAAAATCTTGCGGGCTTCAGCATCCGGTGCCAGCCACCGGGCGTGGCCGCCTACTATCTATTAAACGAACTGCGGTTCGAAGACCCCACCAAACATGCGCAGGTGGCAGCGGAAAAACCCAACTCCAGTGTCAATGCTCCTATCCAGAAGTATCGTTGGGTGCACGTGCTGGGTATGGCCCATCAGGGGCTTTCACCGGCTCTTGGCAAATATACCTACACGGTTACGCCGAGATATTTTGACGCCAATCATTCCATGCAGCCTCTGGACGGCTCACTGAGCGCCACGCTCACGGTTCCGGTCGGGCCGTTCAAGAAGGGGGCGCTCTCCCTGGGCTTTACCCGAGGCTATATGCAGTCCGAGGCCTTTGCCCATCACTTCGGACTCAATGCGCGCCTGACGCCAGCGGGAAAGCCGCTGCTGTATGACACCAGCCAGCAGGCCGGCAGTTCCAACGGCCAGAACTTTACCTTCGCCGACGAGTACGCATGGATGGGCTGGACCGCCCGCCAGCAGGTGTTCTCCATCCTGAATACGGTTCTCAACGACACGAGCCTCACACTCGATGTCTTTGCCTACGACCTCAACGAGCCGGACGTCTGCAATATTTTGCTCAAGCTGGCCGAGGGCGGACGGCTTCGGATGATCCTGGACAACGCGAGTCTGCACGTTACGCAAACCAAGGGGGGTAACACCGCGGCCTCTTCCGAGGACCAGTTCACTACTCTGTTCAAGCAGAAGGCCAAAGCGCCAGCCGCGATTCTTCGCGGTTGCTTCGCTCGCTACTCGCACGACAAGATTTTTATCGTCTCGAAAGGCGGCAAGCCCACCCAGGTGCTCACCGGTTCAACCAACTTCTCGGTCACCGGCCTGTACGTGAATGCCAACCATGTGCTGGTCTTTAATGATGGCAACGTGGCCGCGCAATATGCCAAGGTGTTTGAGGAAAGCTGGCAGGTGCTAAGTAAATTCAAGACGCCCAGCACGGCGGCGGCCAATGCGTTCAGTAGCGGTACCCTGGCAACCCAGCCCTACACCTACCAGTCGGCTTCGATTCCGAAGCTGAGCATCACCTTCTCGCCACACACTACGGCCGACGTAGACAAGATTCTTAGCGGCATCTCCGATCGCATCAAGCAGGAGACTTCGGCGAAGCGCGGCAATGTGCTCTTCGCGGTGATGCAGCTTACCGGGAGCCAGAGCCCTGTCTACAGCACGCTGAGCAATCTTCACACGAACCAGTCTGTTTTCAGCTACGGCATCTCTGACTCGCCCGCCGGGACCTATCTGTATGCGCCGGGCACGAAGACAGGCGTTATGGTTACGGGCAAGCCCGGCAAAACCACGCTGCCCCCGCCCTTCGATCAAGTGCCCAGTCCGCCAGGCCACGAGATCCATGACAAGTTCGTGATTTGCGGCCTGAACGGCAGCGATCCAGTGGTCTACTGCGGCTCCTCCAACCTGGCAACGGGAGGCGAGGCAGCGAATGGCGACAACCTCTTGGAAATCCATGACGCGGATGTGGCTACTGCTTTTGCCATTGAGGCGCTGCTGCTTGTAGACCATTACAACTTCCTCGACCGCATGGCCAATCCCAAGGCGGCGAAGCCGAGCGCTGCCAAGGGTTCTCCGGCCACCAAGCCGGCAGCGAGAAAGCCGCCAACCACAACCGCGACCAGGAAGAGAACGGTAAAGGCGGCTGCGAAGACGACGACAACGATGAAAAGAACTCCGGTGAAGAAGTCACAGGCAAAGAAAACCACTAAGAAGAAAGGGGCGGCGAGGGCCGCCCGAGCTTAGGGATTCTCCCATTCGCGGCTGCTGCAAAGATATGCTAGACGCGGTTAACGGAAATCTGCGGCAAGAAAGGAATGAATATGAGTGCCATGAGAAAAGCCCCGACGACGAAGAGTTCAAAGAAAAAGACGACGAAGCGGCCGGCTGCTTCCGCACAATCCCGTGGATCGTCAACCAAAAAACCGCTGATCAGCAAGCAACCGCAGTTAATGCAGCAAGCGGCGGTAAAGTCCGGCATGTTCCTGTACACCGACGACGCTTGGGCGCTTCGCTACTTCAACACGGGCGATCTGCACTGCGAAGAGCGTGAGCTCTTTGGCTAGCTAAAACGCTCTGTCAGCCCCTGCAAATTCTCTGATTGCTGAGGCTTTTTAGGGCAGATCCCCAAGCTTGAGCATGGTTTGGATTGAGCGGATTTTTTCCTCGTCCAACCCTTGCAGGTCGTCCAACGTAAGCCATCCTTCCCTGATCAGCCTGGCAAAAACAAGAGGCAAGACGGAATAGCGGTAGTCATATTTCTCGTCTGTTTCTTTTCGCTGTTTGGAAAGATAATCGTGAATGACCCAAATCGCGCGTGGTTCAGGCAGGTCGGCCATCAGGTCCTTGACTCTGGCGACTATCACCTTGCACTCCTTGTTGTAGGCTCCATCAAATGCCTTTTTTGCGATGGTCTTTTCTGTTTTGGACCAGGTGAAATCACGAAACATTTTAAATTCCTGCCGAATCGATAGTGCGGCCGGCTAAACTCCGCGAGCACAATTCTATACTGGTTAGATATAATGATGGGTAATCGGAGTTCCCCTATGCCTTCTTCCCGCATTCTTGCCTTTTCGGCAAGTCTGTTGTTGAGCGCTCAATTTGCAGCAAGCCAAGAGAGCGCCGCGCCTGAGCAAACCCGCACGGTTGCCGTCGATGCCGGTGTGCCCATCCACGTTGTTCTAGATAAACGTGTCTCGTTCACCAAAACGGGTCAGCCATTGCGTGGACATATTTCTCAACCTATTTATGTCTATGATCAAGTTGCGGTGCCTGCCGGGACGACTGTCCTGGGAAAGGTGGCCGAGGTACATCCGGTTGCCAAGCGCAAACGTGTTGACGCAATACTTGGAGGCGATTTCACACCGCTGTGCGAAGCGACGGTGGAGTTCGATACGCTGGTTTTTGAAGATGGACGGAAAGTGGCGATCCAAAGTGCAGGCGCGGCGCGCGACTCTGCCGTAGTCCGCATGGCCCCCAGCACCCAAAAAGGCCTGTGGCAGCAGACCAAAGGTGCTGTTCGAACTGCGGTGCTCACGCAGAAGCAGAATTTGGAAGACATGATCCGCAAGCCCAACAAGATGGAACGGTTGAAGAATGGGTTGCTGGCGAAGCTACCGTATCATCCGCAGGTCTTTGATGCCGGCGCCCAGTTCGTAGCGGAGTTGAAGACTCCCATCCAAGTACAAGTTCACGCCCAGCCTTCGACGGAAGCCGCGAAAACGGAAGACCTCGGCGCCCACCCCGCTGCCGATACAGTATTGCATGCCCGCCTGAGTTCCGAATTAAGCTCTGCCACTAACCAGCGGGGAGACCCGGTCGAGGCTGTTCTGACGGAGCCGGTCTATTCAGCAGATCATCACCTGCTTCTGCCTGAAGGCACGCGCCTGCTAGGCTCGATCCTGGTTGCCAACCCGGCCAAGCGTTTGGGCCAGAATGGCGAACTGCGGTTTACCTTTAAAGAGGTACAACTCGCATCGGGCGCAAAGAGTCCGATGCGGGGACAGCTTACCGGCGCCGATGCCAGCAAAGCTGTGAATGTCACCATTGACGAAGAAGGCGGAGCCCATGCCACCGAATCCAAAGCGAAGTATCTTGCACCTTTGGCCATCGTTCTGCTGGCACAAGCCACGGGCGAGTCAGATAACGATGGTGTCAACGGCAGCAGTGGCGGCTCGGTCAACAATGGCGTTGCCGGTGGAGGATTCGGCCTTATGGGAAGACTGCTGGCTCTCTCAGCAGGATCGAGATTTGTGGCCTATGGAATTGGCTACTACGGCGCGGCCCGCTCCATCTATTCGCGATTCATCGCTCGCGGACATGATGTGGTATTCCCACGAGACACGCAAATCGAAATTACCGTGGGCAGTCGCTGAATCTCGCCCACAGCGGTCGCAGGGCCACAACCAAAGACCAAACCCACCACGGAGGCACGAAGACACGGAGAAAACCAGTTGCACCGCGGAGGCGTGAGCAGTTCGGCCAGTTCCAACTTGATTATCGACGCTTTTGAGATCTGATAAGAAAACTTTGGATAGTTATAAAAGGAATGATAAGAACCCGGAAACCTTCAGGCTATTTGCGGAAATACTGCAGGCGCTCTTACTAACGTTCTGCCGTCAAGCGCAAGGGCCGCTCTGTCCAGGCCACATCCCAATATCGGTCGAACTTGCGTCCGACTTGGCTGAACACGCCAACGGGCTTGAATCCGAAGCGCGCATGGAGGGCGGCTGAAGCGGGATTGGGCAGCGTGTATCCGGCCACGATGCGGTGAATGTCTTCGTCTGCGATTGCATCGAATAGTGCGGCATACAAGCGGCTACCGATTCCTTTGCCGATTGTTTCCGGGCTGCAATAGATGGTGGTTTCCACCGTCGTGTCATAAGCAGGCTTGACTCGAAATCGCGTGGTTCCGGCATAGCCCACTACTAAGCCGTTTTCTTCGGCGACGATGAGCCGGTGGCGTCCGGTCAACGCGAATTGCTCGAACCAGGCTGCGCGGCGCTCGATGGTGTAAGGTTCCACGTCAAATGTAACCGGTGTGTTCACGACGAAATAGTTGTAAATCTCGGTAAGACGCGGGAGATCGGAACGCTCCGCCGGACGGATGTGTATCTCAGACATGCGTGATCGTCTCTTTGCCAGGTAATAGCTGTTAGCCGTTAGCCATTAGTCTTTAGCCCCTAGTCTTTAGCCCTTAGCCCCTAGTTTCTTGACCGCAGGAAGATTGGTTATTTTCGATACCAAAATCGGCGCCTCAGGGGCTGAAAGCCCGATTGATTCTAAACGCTTTGCGGGGCGAATAATTCGTGCCTGGAGTTTCTACATTTGTACCCACGATTTTACGGGGTTAAGTCCCCGAAGGGGACGTTTGACAGTAGCCCAGCATGATTCGGCGCTGTCAGGCGCCGAATCCAATGCTGGGTTAGGTTCAAAATAAACGGAGTCCCGTTAGGGACGGCTGAATCATTCTTCCTGGATTCCGTAAGGCACCAATAATCTCTTGAATTCCTCTTCAAAGCTGATCCGCTTGTGAGGTTCTGGTTGTCGCTGGATGTAGTCTACCCTCTTGTCTCATTGGGACGCTCCGATAGAGAACGCTCCTGATCCCTCCTGATCCCTCCTGCCAAGAGAATCTTTCCCCTTGCAGCCTGTCTCGCATCTCATCCCGAATCCAGGGTCGGCGTTCAGCGGTAGTGAAGACGATGTGTAGCAGACAGCTAAGATAGCTGTGAGACATAAAATTCAGCCGTCCCTAACGGGACTCCCATTGGATTAGAAGGTAACCCAGCATTGGGTTCGGCACCTGACAGCGCCGAACCATGCTGGGCTACTGCCAAACGTCCCTGTGGGACTCTATCACAGACTGCAAAGCACCTCCGAAATGTAGAAACTCCAGGGCACGAATAATTCGTGCCCTGACACAAATCAATCCTGATAGCCCTTTTTCCGCAAGCTCGAAAGTCATGTCCTGTTACAAGTCTTCACGAAAGATACTCTTTCTACACGGTCAAATCACTAGCTTGGCTGTCTGAAGAATTTTATTTGCTAAAGCTAACGGCTAGGGGCTAATGGCTAAGTACTGCCGTCAAGGATTAAAATACACCACAGCCTAAATCTAGGAGGGGATGTCCGATGTCAGTAATTGCGATTGAGGAATTGGTGGCCAAGTTACGATGTTGTACCGCAGACGATTTCTTGCACA
>DASZEU010000058.1:0-11144 GCA_035940535.1 Candidatus Angelobacter sp. | reverse complement strand
GAAAGTAATTCTCCGGCCAATCTTCGCGATGGCATTCTCGGCAGCAAAAATGCCATTCTTGATGAGGTGCAGGCGAGATTGGAATTCTCGGAGCAACGATTGCGCATCGTCGCCAGGCCACGACCCTTGCGCCTTGCGCCGGCACTGCGCGTTTATTTCGCCGGACAATATGCTGAGTTTGCTTCAGGTTGGAAAAGCTTTGTGAAAGACCTGCTCATTGCCTGATCTCATCGCTGTTGAAAATATTTATTAATGCTTTTCGGCACAACTAAAGAGCTGGCAGAAAAACTCGCTGCGAACAGAAAAATTGGCACCTCAGGGGCTAAAGCCTAACTAATGTCACTTAATTTCAGAACAAGAATACCCGCCATGTGTTTGATCTATACGAGCTGTGGGCTGCGTGGGACTGGCTTCTGGCGGAAAATCGAGCATTGCCGAGTTGCCTCTTAATCTGACGTAGAGTATTCATACATTTTCGGGGTCCTTCGGCGAACCTCAGGACAGGCTCTTCCAGGCGCAAAGAACGCGCCTGTCAGGATGACAGGGCGTTTTAGAGGGAGAAATTGATACTCGCCGATGAAAAGTAAGTGGCATTAGGCTAAACAGCCTGCGGAAAAATCAATTCGTTAGAGAACGAGAGGTTGCAGGGGCTGAAGCCCTGTTGATTTTAAACGGCTTGCGGCACGACTCCGCAGCCGGTTGCTCGCTAACGCTCGCCTCCGGCTAAACGCTCAAGTCGTGCCCTGTTACTCGTATTTATCATGGATACTCTTTCGCTCAGACACAAATGGATTCCCGGGTTTCTGGTTCACGCAACCATCCCTCTAGGGATGGTTGGGGCTGATACGTGCCTTCATGATGGACAGTTCTTAGGATCATAGGTTTTGTCCCTCTTGTCTATTAATTCTGCACCGATCAATATGTACAATGACTTACACACTTCATGTCCCTTATCATCGAGTGGAAAGGTATATTTCAAGATGATTCGAACCCTGGTAATTCTTGCTCTGGCTCTCGTGGGAGCCACCGCGGAGTCGCAGAAACCGGCCACGACTCCTAAACCCCGGACGGCTGCGTCCGGCCAGTCATCTGCAGCGAAAAAAGCTCCGGTGGCGGGCGCCACTCAGAATGCAGGTGGCTCATCGGACGCCGCCATCACGATCCACGGTCTATGCAGCGGTCCCGCGCATAAGACACCTGCAGCTCCAGCCACCACGCCTCCGTGTGACACGGTGATCACGAAGAAACAATTTGAAGATCTTCTCAATACTGTCAATCCGACCCACCAGCCCATCCAGCCAGCGCAGCGCCAGCAACTGGCCCAGCGCTATGTGGACCTGCTGGTATTTGCGGATGCCGCCCGCAAGGCCGGAATTGAGAATAAGCCCCAATTCCAAGATGCCCTCCGCGTCCAGCACCTGTTCTTGCTCCAGCAGATCTTTCTCCAGGACCTAGAGGAGAAGTACAAGACGCCCACCGCAGAGGAGATTGAGCAGTTTTATAAAGACAACGCCTCGAAGTTCGAGGAGGTGAAGCTGCACCGCATCGCCATTCCGAAAACAAGCCCCTCGGGCCAAGCCAATAAGGAAGACTACGATAAGAAAGCGCTGCAGGTCGCCAATGACATCCGGGAGCGGGCCGCGAAAGGCGAGGATATGGACAAGCTGCAAAAAGAGGCTTATGAAACACTGGGCCTCAGCAATCCTTCGAGCACCGAATTCGGCAAGCGCAAGCGGGGCGCGGTTCCTCCTGCATTTCCTCCCGCAGAAGAGCAGGAAATCTTTGCTCTGAAGTCCGGCGAGGTCACCAAGGTGGAATCGGGAAACATCGGCTACACCATCTACAGAGTGGATGCGAAAGAAACAGTTCCCTTGGACCAGGTTCGAGAAGAAATTTCACGCAACTTGTCGCAGCAAAATCTGAGGTCCAAGATGGATTCCATCAAGGCCGCTGTTCATGCTGACTTTGACAAAACGTACTTCGCGCCACCCGTGGCACCTGTGGTGCCACCCCCAAACGTTCATCCGGGAGCACAACCAAATTCGCTTCCGCAAGCTCCAGCGCCTAAGCCCGGATCCTCGTCAGGTACGCCTCCGCCATCTAGTGGATCGGCGGCGCCAAGCACACCCGCGAGCGCTCCCGCAGCAGCGTCTCCATCGAATCCGAGCGCGCCTCCAGCCAAGCCAGCGACGCCTCCCAGCACCTCAACCCCGCCGAAATAGCCATGGCGGAAAAGCCAACGGTTCTGATCACCGGAGTCTCAGGGAAGCTGGGACTCCGTGTGCTTAAGCAGCTCTCTGATTTTCATGTGGTGGGAGTGGATGTTCATCCGCCTGAAAACGCCGCGGCTCTCACCCATTTCGAAGAAACTGATCTGGCCCAGGAACGCTCTTGCGACCAGCTTTTGCAACTGCTGCGCGCCTATCGTCCTGAAGCTGTCATCCATCTGGCCTTCGTTGTCGATCCTACGCGATCCAGGGTAATGGATCGCAACCGGATGTGGCACATCAATGTGGCGGGCAGCGGGCGCGTGGTCGAGGCCATTGCCGAGCATAACCGAATCCTTGGAGGCATGAATAAGTTTGTCTTCTCCAGCAGCGTCTCAGTCTACGGCCCTGATCTGCCGAAACCAGTTGCTGAAGACGCACCATTGCAGGCCCACTCGCTGTACTCGGCCCTGGATGCGAAAGAAGTCGATCTGGCCATTCAGGCCCGCGCCAAGAGCATGAAATCCAGGACTTACATCTTGCGTCCCAATATTTTTGCCGGCGCCAACGTTGAAAATTATTTCTTACGGATTCTTCGAGGCCTCCCAGGCGGTTATCGGCCCCTGGCAAGGCGACTCCAGCAGCGTGGCAGGCGTGTGCCGCTGGTGCTCCCATCGGGCGGCAGCTATCTCGAACATAAATTTCAATTCGTGCACGTAGAGGACATGGCGAGGCTGATCGCCCACATCGTCCGCCGCAAACAGTTCGATCCGCAACTCAACATCTTGAACGTCACCGGCAGAGGAGATCCTGTGCATCTTGGAACATGCGCACGCATGGCCAACCTGGAAATTAAGCGTGTGCCTGGGCGGCATTTTTGGAGGCTGTTGCTCCGCGCCTTATGGAGTCTGGGGATCTCCGATGTTCCTCCAGATGCGCTTCCTTATCTGCTGGGTTCGTATACTATGCAGACCTCGCGCCTGCGAGTGTTTCTGGGGGAGGAATACAAAAAGGTGATTCACTATACCTGCGAAGAAGCCCTGGCTGAAAGTCTGGCGAATTTGGCTTAAGTTCCACCAACCATTTAGATTTAGCAGAGTCTAAGACTTGAGATTTTTGCAGTTCCGTCACGTCCCCCGCCCAAGGACCCGGAGAAGTCAAGAGTGTTGTGGTTACAACGTCTGCTGCTTGCCTTTGTCTTGTCGTCAACGCTGGCGATGGCGCAGGGCACCACTCGCCCGGCTTCGCCCATACCTGCTGCCGGAATCAAGACACCGGAAATTCCTAAGCTTGCAAGCTCCCCAAAGTTAGTCGATTTCGAAGGGATGCAGCCCGCAACTGACTTGGCGCGCTCCATGCCCAAGATCGACAAGTTCACGCAGCGCGATCCTCATGATGGCGCTCCCGCTTCTCAACGCACCGAAGCATACCTGGGTTATACCAACAAGGATTTTTACGCAGTTTTTCTGGCCTTCGATTCGGAACCCCGAAAAATTCGCGCGCGCATGTTGCGCCGCGAGCTGATTGACGATGACGACCAAGTTGGATTGTTCCTGGACACGTTTCATGATCGGCGCCATGCTTACTACTTCTACGCAAACGCTTACGGTATCCAGCAGGACGGACTTTTCGCCGAAAGCCAGGGACCCGATAACTCCTTTGACACCGTCTGGCATACAGAAGCGAAAATGACACCCCATGGATACATGGTGATGTTCGAAATTCCCTTCAAGTCTTTGCGTTTCCCCCAAAGCTCTTCCTTGAGTTGGGGTGTGTTCTTGGTCCGCGTGGTACCCCGCAATAGCGAGCATTCTTATTATCCCGTCAATACCACCAAGGTGCAGGGAATGCTCACCCAGGAAGGAACGATTCAAGGCTTCCACGACATCTCACCGGGAAGAAATCTGCAATTTATTCCCTACGGTTCACTGGGCGCGTTTCGGGACTTGGACAGCCGCGACCCAGCCGGCGACCGCTTCAGCGGCAAGCATGTAGCACCCAAGGCCGGGCTGGATTCCAAGGTAGTCATCAAAGATAGCCTGGTCTTAGACACCACCATCAACCCCGACTTTGGGCAGATCGAATCGGATGATCCGCAAGTCACTATCAACCAGCGGTTTGAGGTTTTCTTTCCGGAAAAACGCCCGTTTTTTCAAGAGAATTCCAATTATTTTCAAACTCCTCTTAATTTGGTCTTCACCCGCCGGATTGTTGATCCACTCTATGGAGTGAGGCTCACAGGCAAGATGGGACCGTGGGCGATTGGGACTTTTCTTGCCGATGATCGGGCGCCGGGCAAAAGCGTTATCGCAACCGATCCGCTGTTCGGGAACAACGCTAACGTTGGCGTGCTCCGCATCAATCGGGAGATTGGTAAAGACAACAGCGTGGGATTTATTTACACCGACCGGGAGTTGCACACCAGTCCAACTACCTTCTGTACGGCTACGCCATGTCAGGTGGGCTTTAACCGCGTAGGAGGGTTTGATACCCAAATCAAGATCAACCAGAACTGGCAGATGAACGCCCAGGCAGTAACCAGCGAGACCAAGCTCAACGACGGCACGCACCTGGCAGGGCCCGCCTATCAGGTGTTCCTGGAGCGAAGTTCGCGCGCAATCGAGTTCAACTCTTTGTATCAGGATATTTCTGCGGGATTCACTACCGACACGGGTTTTGTTCCGCGCAACGATATTCGCCTATTCAACAATTTCTTTGGATATACGTTTCATCCCGAAGGCAAGTTGCTGGTCTCCCACGGTCCGCGTTTATTTGAACAGGCGATATGGGACCACAATGGAACACGGTTGAACTATTTCGTAAATGGCAATTATCAAGTGCAATTGCCAGGGCAGACCTTCATCGGCATGTTTGCTAATACCGAGCGTGAGCAGTTGCGGCCCTCTGATTTTTCGGCGCTGCCGCAAAACCGCGATTATCGTCACCATGTCTTTGGTCCATTTTTCAACAGCCAGATTCTGAAATGGATTACGATCAATGGAGAGATCGACCTGGGCACGGCCACCAATTTTGTTCCGCGCAGCGGACCGCCAACCCTGGCTAGTTTTACCGCCGCCAACGTGCGCTCCACTGTGCGACCCTTGAATGGTCTGACCATTGAAAACAGTTATCTGATGACTCGTCTTCTGGACCAGCAAACCCATCTGAACATCTTTAACAACCACATACTGCGTTCCAAGTGGAACTATCAGTTCACCAAAGAGTTCTCTCTGCGCCTGATTGGTCAGTACACTACAACCATCTCCAATCCCGGTCTCACGACGTTGCAGACCTCTAAAAATTTCAACGGCGATGTATTGTTCACCTATCTGCTGACGCCCGGGACCGCCATCTACGCCGGCTACAACAGCAACCTGCAAAACCTCGATCCAACCCTGGCCCAAACTCCCGATGGCCTGCTCCGCACACGGAGGTCATTCATCAACGATGGCCGGCAGTTTTTTATTAAGGTTTCGTATCTGTTTCGGTATTGAAGCATTCAGCAGTCAGCACTCAGCACTCAGCCTAATGTCAATTACTTTGCGACAGGGAACACTGGAGATGCGATTTGGTTTATTCGAGCTGCAGGTTGCGCACGGCTGGCTTCTGGGCGAAAAAATCGAGCATTGCCGAATTGCCTCTTAATCTGACGCAGAATATTGACGCATTCTCGGGGTCCTTCACTCCGCGCGCATGATTTTCTGAAGCTAAGCTTTTTCGCGGCGCTGCGTTCAGGATGACAGGGTGAGAGGGAGTCGCAGAACAGAGAGGCATTTTCTAAAGTAAGTAACATTAGCATGCAGCAGCATTCAGCCCGCGTAGCAGTTTGGCAGCGCTCGTGTACTTTGCAAAAGGAACCTTGCTGCCAACCAGAACTCTTTAGCCACGAATGAACGCGAATCAACACGAATCCAAAAAAATACTGGAAGCGAAAATGGCATTTCTTTAAATTTGGCCTTCTTATTCGTGTTGATTCGTGTAATTCGTGGCTAAGCCCTTTGCTTTTCTGTGCGGCAAACTGGTTTTGGCTGAATGCCGAGTGCTGATTGCTGAGTGCTAGTAACCAAGTGCTATCATGCCTGCTGGTCCTATGGCAATCGCGGCACGCTCATTCGCCAAAATCAATATTGGTCTTCGGATCGGTCCTCTTCGTGATGATGGGTTCCACGAGTTACGGACCATTTATCAAACACTCGCAATCCATGATGTCGTGAAAGTTGATGCCGGCCGGGGTGTCGGCATCGAGATCTACTGCAAGAACCAGCAAGTACCTGCCGATGAGACCAATACTTGCTGGCGGGTCGCGGAGCGCGTCCTGCGTACCCTGAAAACTCGCAGCAAGATTCGCATCACTATTGAAAAGAATCTGCCGGTCCAAGGTGGATTGGGGGCCGCTTCATCCAATGCAGTGGTCACTATTTTGGCGTTGGAAAGGGCCTTAAAGCTTCAGCTCACCGCCCAAGACCGATTGCGTATTGCCTCGGAGGTGGGCTCTGACCTTCCTTTGTTCCTGGTAGGTGGAACCGTGCTGGGAGCCGGACGAGGGGAACAGGTCTATCCCCTGGAAGACCTGCCCGGCATTCCATGCGTGGTTGCTACTCCGCCGATCGGCGTCTCCACACCAGCGGCTTTCGCAGCATGGGACAAGAAGCTCTTAGAGCAGTCAAAATTGACGGGTTCGCGACCCTCCGATACAATCAATGAGTTCAGTCATTCGATTTACGAGTGGCTGGGCAAAAGTAATGGTTCCTCAACCGGTGTCCCAGAAAAGAGCTGGGACCGGGCCGAGACACTGCTTCTCGACCTTGTCCGTGCCGGGATTGAAAACGACTTCGAAAGCGTTGTCTTTTCTATGTATCCCGCGGTTCGTGAGGTCAAACGTGTGTTGGAACGCTCAGGAGCGCGTTATGCGTCGCTTTCTGGTTCCGGTTCAACGGTTTACGGTTTGTTTGATGGCCCGGAAATGGCAGCCAGCGCGGCCGCTGCTTTGAAGGAAAAAGACATTCCGGCGCAAGCAACCACTACACTGCCAAGGGTACAATATTGGAAAGAGATGTTTTGGAAGTGAAGGGATTGCCAAAATTGCCATAACTGCCATAATTGCCATAATTGGGCGTGCAGTGATGGTGTTTATGCAAGCTAAACTCTTGGGCCGTCGACTAATGGTAGGTCAAGTGCCTTTCCACCCCAACACGCGCAAAAGCGGCGCGTGCCGGGGACCCCGGCCCAGATGGGAAACAGTCGAGAAGTTCTTGCAGTGATGAATTGGGCCGTCGACTAATGGTAGGTCAAGTGCCTTTGGAGCACTTTGTCTAGGTTCGAATCCTAGCGGCCCAGCCAACTTCTGAAACAGAGTGCAGTGATCGGGAAAACCGGTAATCCGGGGTAAAGCAAACCAGCTTCGAACGGGTGAGGATTATGGCAACGACAGCAACAGCGACCGAAACCAAGAACCAGAAGGCGATGCCCAAGAGCGAACATAAACCGCTGCGGGCCCGCCATGATGACAAGTTCAAAATCTTCTGCGGTACCGCCAATGAGGCGCTTACCGACGAGATTTGCGCTTTCCTGGGAATCGATCGGGGCAAAGCCACCGTTACGCGCTTTTCTGATGGTGAAGTCTACATCCAAGTCCTGGAGAACGTTCGCGGATCCGACGTTTTTGTGGTGCAGCCCACTTGTTTCCCGGTGGACGAGCACTTGATGGAGTTGCTGCTGATGGTGGATGCGCTCAAACGCGCCTCTGCCCGCCGCATCACCACGGTGATACCGTACTACGGCTATGCCCGCCAGGACCGCAAAGACAAGCCACGCGTTCCTGTGTCATCGAAGCTGATTGCGGATTTGCTGACCACCGCGGGCGCGCATCGGGCCTTGGTAGTGGACCTTCATGCGCCGCAGATCCAGGGCTTTTTCAACATTCCGGTGGACCACCTGTTTGCCTCGCCGGTGCTGGTGGACCACTTCCGAAAGATGATGCTGCCTCAGTTGACCGTGGTTTCACCTGACGCCGGAGGCGTGGAGCGTGCCCGCTTCTTTGCCAAGAAGATCGATGCTGCTCTGGCCATCGTGGACAAGCGGCGCACCGATATGAATGTTGCCGAGGTCATGCATGTAATCGGAGACGTACGGGACCGCACCTGCTTGATAATCGACGACATCATCGATACGGCTGGCACTCTCGTGAAAACGGCGGATGCGCTCATCAGCGCCGGCGCGTCCAAAGTTTTTGCTTGCGCCTCTCATCCGGTGCTGTCCGGGCAGGCCATCGAGCGGATCGCCAAGTCAAAGCTGGAAGAAGTAGTGGTGACCAACACCATTCCGCTCACGGAGCAAGGCAAAGCGGAGCCCAAGATCAAAGTTTTATCGATTGCCGGCCTGTTAGGCCGGGCAATCCAATCCATCCATGAAGAAACTTCAGTCAGCTCATTGTTTGCTTAAGCTGCTGGAGAGTGGGAAGAGGGAATAGAAAATGAGTTCACAGGAACTAGTACAAGCCGAAGTGCGGGCAGCAACCTCACGCGGCAAAAATGAGGCCCGGCGGCTGCGCGCCAAAGGCCGGGTGCCGGCTGTGGTGTACGGAGCCAAGAAAGATTCCATAGCGGTCAGTGTCGATCCCAAGCAGATATCGAAGATCTTGCGCTCAGAATCGGGCCACAACACCATCTTCGATCTCGACCTGGGGAGTGAACAGACCAAGGCCATGATCGTGGATTGGCACTATGAGCCTCTCAAGGGCAAGCTGCTGCACATCGACTTGAAACGCATCGCCATGGACGAGAAGATTCGCGTAAAAGTTCCCATCCATCTGACGGGCGAAGCGATTGGCGTGAAGCAGCAAGGCGGCATCCTCGATCAGGTGCTTCGTGAAGTGGAAATCGAATGTTTGCCTGGGGACATCCCCAGCAGCCTGTCGGCGGATGTCACGCAACTGGCTTTCGGTCATGTCTTGCGTGTGAGTGATCTGCCTCATGGCGGTACCCTGAAGTTTATTACCGACTCCAACCAAGCCGTAGTTCACGTTACCTCGGTGAAGGAGGAGGTTGTGGCGACTCCTGAAGCTGTGGCTGCTGAAACAGGGGCTGCTCCAGCCGAGCCTGAAGTCATTAAGAAAGGCAAGCAGGAAACTGAGGAAGAAGGCGGCGAAGCCAAGGCTGAGGGTAAGAAGGGCGAAGCCAAAAAACCTGAGGGCAAGAAATAGCCAGCGTGAAACTGATTGTTGGACTTGGCAATCCTGGAATCGAATACCAGTTCACGCCCCACAATATCGGCTTTCTGGGAATTGACCGGCTCGCGGAACAGTGCGGCGTTATGGTGGACAACCGCCATTGCAAGGCGCTTACCGCACGGACCAGGATCGGCAACGAAGAAGTGCTGCTGGCCAAACCTGAGACCTACATGAACTTGAGCGGCATGTCGGTCTTGGAACTGGCAAGGAAGTATGAGATCGACCCGCAGAAGGACTTGGTCGTCATTTATGACGAACTTGATCTTCCGTTGGGCAGCATACGAATCCGGGCACGCGGCTCGTCTGCTGGGCATAACGGAATGCAGTCGATCATCGATGCGCTGGGTACGCAGGAAGTCGTGCGTGTCCGGCTGGGAATCGCGCCCGATCATCCGGTTAAGGATGGAGCACGTTATGTGCTTGGGCAATTTAAGAAGTCGCAACTGGTAAGGCTTGATGAACTCCTGGACCTGGGAGCGCAGGCCGTGAATGTGATTTTGGCTGAGGGAATTGCAGTCGCCATGAATCGCTTCAATCGCAAGATCAAGCCGGAGGAGCCGGGAGAAGCACAGAGCACCGGTCAAAATTGAAAGCCCGGGCAAAAGCTTGTCCTGAGGCGAGCCGAAGGAAGCGGAATAATTGAGCCCAGCGCCTAGCGCTGGATGAAAGATGGAGAAAAGAATGCAACGTACTTACGAAGTGATGTTCATTGTGCGTCCCGACCTGCCGGAAGAGGAGGTGGACAAGCTGACCACCACTCTCCAGACCCACGCCACCAATGCCGGTGCTACGGTCCAAAACCTCGAGAAGATGGGAAAGAGACGCTTGGCCTACGATGTAAGAAAATTTCAAGATGGCCTCTATGTGCTGCTCACCCTGATAGCCGATGGCAAGGCCATCCATGAGCTGGAGCGCCGCATGAGGGTCACCGAGCAGGTGATCAAGTTCATTACCGTCCGCACTGACGAAGAGCAGCAAAGGCTGGAGAAGATCAAGAAGCACCGGGCCGCTCATGCGCGCCGTCCTCCGGCTGAAGTTCCTGCGCCGGCGGCAGAGCCGGAAAGTCCGGCAGTCACTGCCTGATCAGAACCGTTTTCCGCAAGCTCTTCAGTGCGTGCCGAAAAGCATTTTAAATAAAGGGCTTTTTAGCCCGGGCGGATTTTTGCTGAACGAGTGATCCGAACTATCGAAACCGCGCCCAGTGCGCGGAAGAATGAGGAGATTATGGCTGACGAAGCAAACCAGGAAGTTTCAGTTCCATCGGTACGTCCGCACACCCCCAGGGGTGATCGCGATCGGGGTCCGGGCGGCGGACCGGGCAGGGATGCCGGGGGCGGTGGAAGGAAGTTCTTCCGCAGGAAGAAAGTCTGCAAGTTCTGCGTTGAGAAAATCGACGACATTAACTACAAGGACGTCCGCATGTTGCAGCAGTTCGTGGCCGAGCGCGGCAAGATTGTGCCTCGCCGCCTGACCGGCGTGTGTACTCCCCATCAACGCCGCCTGACTGCAGCCATCAAGCGGGCCCGCAATATTGCCCTGCTGCCTTTTGCAGCACGATAAAACGATTTTGATTGGAGATCTGAAATGGAAGTCATTCTCAAAGAAGATGTTGCCAAATTGGGAAACCGTGGCGATGTTGTCAAAGTTGCAGAGGGCTACGGCCGCAACTACCTGCTGCCCAGGAAGCTGGCCATTGAAGCCTCCCAAAG
>DASZEU010000057.1:0-4662 GCA_035940535.1 Candidatus Angelobacter sp. | reverse complement strand
CCTGTTTCTGAACTGCGCAGTCGCGTTCGCTGGCAGAGATGATGTGGATCAGTGTTTATCAGCGAAAATCAGCGGTAAAGGTTTTTGATTTTCTCCGTGCCTCCGCGTCTCCGTGGTGGATTTTGGTTTTTGGTTGTGGCTACGCCACGCTGTGCCTCCGTGGTGGGTTTGGTTTTTGGTATGCTCCCGGAACGCTGTGATAGTTCTAGCGGATGAAATGAGTTTGAATTGCTCTCAGTTGCCCTGTTTTTCCGCAGTCAGCTTGGATGCGACCTTCACGCCACTCAAGCCGTTGATGTATCGGGCGATGCCTTTGTACAGCGATTCGGCAATGCGCTGGCGGTACTCGTTGGTCTTCAGCTTCTTCTCGTCGGAGGGGTTGCTGACAAACGAGATCTCCGAAAGGATCGAGGGCATGTTAGCGCCGATCAAAACGATGAAGGGGGCTTTCTTGACTCCGCGATCTTTCAGTCCTGAATTCTTCGTCCCCAGGCCGCCATACAGTGACTTCTCGACATCGACAGCGAACTCCCGAGATTCTTCGATCTTCTCTTTGAGCGCGATCTTTTTTACCAGGTCTTGCAGCTCGTGAATCGACTTCTCGGAGACCGAGTTCTCACGGGCTGCGACCTCCAGGGCGTCCGCCGAAGAGGTAAAGTTCAGGTAATAGGTCTCGACTCCACGGGCAGAGGCATCACTACTGGAGTTGGCGTGAATGGAGATAAAAAGATCGGCTTGCTCCTTGTTGGCAATGGCAGTGCGGGTTTCCAGGGGAATGAAGGTATCATCCTCGCGGGTATAGACCACCTCTGCGCCGAGCCGGTCTTCCAGGAGCTTGCCCAGCTTGAGTGCGACATCGAGCACCAAGTCCTTTTCCATCAGGCCGTTGGGACCGATAGTTCCGGTGTCGTGCCCGCCATGGCCGGCATCCACTACGATTTTTCCAATCTTCAGGCCCAACGCCCGAATCAGGGAACGCTCTCCTGTGGCGGTAGGAGCAGCCACGCGAGTAACCGGGTCAAGAGACTTCTTGCTCTTTCTGGCTTCGGTATGTGGAGCAACGGCGTGAAACGTTGGAGCAGTAGTCGGTTTGCTGGTGGTTTTGTCGGCTTCTTCGATCTTTTCTATTTTCTTGTCTTCAACCTTAGTGCTCTCAGGTCCAGCAGGTTCGCTTGGCTTTGCCGATGGCTGCTTTTCCGGATTCAGGGTTGTAACTGAACCATCAATTCCAGCAGTGGCGATCTCCACCTTCGCCGGCTCAACCCTGCCTGGCGGAACGTTTTTCCGCTCAACTCCGTTTTTTCTTTCCATTTCAGGCTGCTTCCCGATTGGTGGCTGGCTGGTTGAATCACGCGACGCGTTGGAGGCCATGGATGGGGTTTCAGGCAGCTTCTGTTTGCTGCTGGGAACCTCGGCCAGAGCTTCGCCTTTGGTTTTTCCGGCTAGCTGCTGTGCCGGATGTTTTCCATGAATATCGATGATGAGCCGATATGGGTTGGGCAGCAGGAATGCCGAGTATTCCATTACATCATCGACGTCCAACACGACCCGCGCAAGATTCGGTTTGTATTGGGCCACGCGGATTTTGTGCAGGAAGCCGTCATCTACATCAAACGACTTGCCCACAAGGTCGGAAGCCAGCTTGGCGCCGTGCAGATCAAAGAAGATGCGATCGGGATGCGGAACTCGTCCAGCTTCGTATTTGACCTCTTGCTCCAGGTCGATGGCCACCCTGGTGTAATCGGGCGTGGACCAGTGGCGAATATTGGTCAAGAGCGGCAGCCGATGCCGGTCATTCTTGCCGTCCTTGCTGTCTTTGTTTTCCAGGGAAGCATCGCCATGCTCAGTTGCATCGCGTTCGCCAGCGCTATGTTCGCTGACGTTCTTGGTTTTAGCCGCCGCTTCAGTTTTCAGCGCCTTGCCTTTAGTCAGCTTTACGCCCTTGGCTTCGGCATCAATGTCGTCCAGAGTCTGGCGTGCCTCGGCGGCCATGGTGCTATGCGGATAATGTTTTAGGTATTCCTGAAAAGTGGCCTTGGCCTGGGCAGTGTCATCCAGGTCATCGCGATAGATCTGGGCGATGGTAAAAAGGGCTTCGGCGCGGAGCTTGCTGCCGGGATACTCACGGCGCAAGAACTCCAGTTGGCCGATGGCGTCCTTAAAACTCTTGGGATCGCTGAATACCCGCCCCTGTTCGTCCAGCAGATCAGCCACCTCCAATGCAGCGGCATCGGCTTTAATGGAGTTGGGGGCGAGGTAGTAGACCTTGCGGTATGCGTCCAGAACTCGCTGATAATCCCTGTGAGTGCGCTGGGATTGGGCTTTGCCTCCAAGAGCTTCCCGCATCCGCTCTGCGGTCTGAAACTGCGTGGCAGCCGCCAGCTTTTTCTGCTTCACGCTACGGCCCTGGGCGGGCGCAAGCAGCAGACATGCCAGCGAGGCAAGCGTCATGAGCCGAGTGAGATATCGAGTTCCAGATTGCATACTTCTTAAGGCCGCGTCCTAAATTCTATCGCGAGTCTCTGGTCAATCCGGAACTACTTCGCCTTAGTCGTTCGAAAAGACGAGATGCCCTTCTGGATTGCGAGAGATATGAATCTCCGGTTTCAGAGGCCTGATAAAAGGCTGTCTCCCTTGGTACAGGTCCGTAATCTTGCGTACATACTCACGGGTCTCACGGTAGGGAGGGATGCCCTTATTTCTATCGACTGCGCCGCTACCGGCGTTATAGGCAGCCAGCGAAAGCTCCAGATTGCCGTTGTAATTCTCCAGCAAAGATTTCAGATGGCGCACGCCTGCGTCAACGTTCTGGCTCGGATCAAAAGCATTGGTAACGTTGAGGTTACGGGCGGTATAGGGCATGAGTTGCATAAGGCCCTGGGCGCCCTTGCGGGAAACTGCATGGGGGTTGAAATTCGATTCAACTTTGATCACAGCACGCACCAGATTGGGGTCCACACCGTGACGTTTGGCCGCTGCGTCAATTGCGTTCTCCACCGACTCAGAGGTGATCTGCTTTCCCTTCACTAGGTCCTCAGTCTCGGGAGAAAAGCGTCCAGAGCTGAGGTGAGTACCTGATAAGACGGGGGCAGCAGCCACAAAGGTTGTGACCTCTTGGGCCGCCTGCTTGGCCGCCCTCATGGTGCCCACCGAAGGCGTGGGAACCGCCTTCCATCGCTTTTCCGCCTGGCTCCAGTAGATGAGCTTTCTATAGCTCGGTTTAAGCTTTGCAGTGGCAGGGGAAGCGGGGGTTGGAGTTTGCGGTTCTTCGTTGTTAACCCACACGGCCCGGCCATGATCATCGTGAATGGCCACCATGCTCTGCGCCCGGCTTTGCTGGTTGATTACCATGACCGACGCACATATCAGGAAGGTAAGTAGGTTTGTTTTCATCGCGATAATGGCATTTAATACCAGTTTTCAGGCCAAAGCTATACACCGAAGGCCTAACACCTTTTGCCGAACCAACCTTACGATCCTGAAACAGCCAGAGTACATGGATTATAAACGCTTCCGGCCCATATTCAATCGGCGAAAACAGGACGTATCCAATAGGTGAACACCCCTGAAATAAGGGTAAAAAGCTGAATTACACCGCCAAGGATGCCAAGGGCGCAAAGGAAATCAAAACGTCAGTAGGTGACGCAAAGACACAAGAACCAAATCATAAGCTTTCCTCTAGCAACTTCGAATATCATGGAGTCTACTAGAGCTAGAGGAACAATATGGGTGCTAAAAATTATCATGAACGCATTGTTCGAGATCCCAGAGTGTGTGGAGGACAGGCAGTTTTCAAAGGAACCCGGGTCACTTTGCGCACGATCCTTGCGAGCCTGGCAGAGGGAGATTCTTTGCAACAAATCCTGAGTGATTTTCCTACCTTGAAGCCTGAAGACCTCCAGGCTGCGATCATGTTTGCTGCAACTTCCGCACAAGAGGATTTGCCAGTCCCAGGCCTTCCTCCTATATTCCATGAGAATCAAGCTTGACGAAAATCTCCCGCTTAAACTGGCTGTGTCGTTGACGGCTCTTGGGCATGATGAAAAAATCGAATGCGCGGAACCGCTCAGGCCGGCTTCTCGCAGTTGATGACCCAGGGAATGCCGAATTGGTCAACGAGCACACCGAAACTAAGCGCCCAAAATGTTTGCTGGAGCGGCATTTGCACAGTCCCGTTTTCTGCCAGAGCCTTAAAGATGCGCTCCGCTTCCGCTGGATTACTGAGATTGAATTGTAGAGCGAAGCCTTGCGGTTTCAGATATTGTCCCGGCAACGCGTCTGAGCCGGAAAACATGTAGTCACCAACAGCGAACGTGGCATGGCTGATCTTCTTTCCCCAGTCAGAGGGCGCTTGTAGATCCATGGGCGTATTCTCGTACGTCATCATGAAAATGGTCTTGCCGTGGAGGCACTTCTCGTAGAACTTAAAGGCCGCCTCGCACTGGCCGTTGAATGTCAGATTTGGATACAACTGCACCCCTAACCTCCATGTTTTCTCCGTAGTACTAATCCGAAATTTCCCCATTTTCTGCGCAAATTTTCATCGCTTTTCTTTTGTCTGTTTCTGAACTGCGCAGTCGCGTTCGCTGGCAGAGATGATGTGGATCAGTGTTTATCAGCGAAAATCAGCGGTAAAGGTTTTTGATTTTCTCCGTGCCTCCG
>DASZEU010000056.1:0-12544 GCA_035940535.1 Candidatus Angelobacter sp. | reverse complement strand
ACCGCATAATCGGCATACTGCACCTTCAGCGCCTTCAACTCCGGCCCTCGCCCTTCGCTATACGCCTGGTAGGCAACACTCAACTCTTCCATCAGCACCCGCAAAGACCACGCATCGCAGATGATGTGGTGCAGGCACAGCCCCAGCACACATTCCTCGTCCCCTAAGCCCAGCAGCAGCACCCGCATCAGCGGCGCTTTGCTCAGATCAAAGGGCTTCTGGATCAGCGCCTCCAACTCCGCTCCCATCTCCTTCTCCTGCTCCGCTGCCCTCAGGTCACGCAAGTCCCGCTCCTCGACTACTACCTGCGCCCCTTCCGCGATCACCTGCACCGGACGCCCCTCGACACTCTCAAAACTCGTCCGCAAACTTTCATGCCGCTTCACCACATAGTTCACGGCTTGCCGTAGCGCCTCTACCTCCACTCCCCCTCGCAGCCTCATCACCTGCGGAACATGGTAGTGTTCGCTGTAGCCCAGTTGCGCCAGAAACCACAGCCGTTCCTGCGCGTACGACAGCGGCAACTCCTCCGGTCGCTCCACTCCGCTGATCGCCTCTCGCTCCACCTCTTGTCTTCCGCCGATGGCCCGCGCCAGGTCTCCCACCTTGGGAAACTGGAATACCTCCCGCAATGGCAGTTCCACCCCTAATTCCTTCTCCACCCGCGCCACGATCTGCGTGGCTAGCAAAGAGTGCCCTCCCAATTCGAAAAAGTCGTCTTCCACCCCCACTCTTTCCACTCCCAATATCTCTTCCCATATACCGCACAGCTTCTTCTCCGCCTCCGTCCGTGGCTCCACATAGTGCCGCGCTTTGGCTTGCACCTCCACTTCCTGGCCAGCCAGCCATCTTCGGTCCACCTTCCCATTTGGAGTTAGCGGCATTTGCTCCAGCGCTACAAAAACTCCCGGCATCATGTACTCCGGCAGTTTGCTCATCAACGCCTTCTTGAGTTCCCCTACCTCTGCCGCTCCCGCACCTGCTGCGTAGTATGCCACTAGCTGTAAATTGTTATTGATAGTCTTGGCGATTACCGCCGCCCCTTCCACTCCCGCCTGTTCCAACAGCACGGCCTCGATCTCTCCACACTCGATGCGAAATCCTCTTACCTTTACCTGCTGGTCCGCTCGCCCGATATATTCGATCGCTCCATCCTTCCGATACCGCCCTAAATCCCCGGTCCGGTACAGCCGTCCTCCTCCTCTACTTGCAAATGGGTCCGGCAAAAATCTTTCAGCCGTCAAATCCGGGCGCTTCCCATACCCACGCGCCAGCCCTGCTCCTCCGATATATATCTCTCCCACTACTCCCACCGGCGCCGCCCTCATCCCCTCATCCACGATGTAGACGCTCGTGTTCCCAACCGGTCGCCCTATGCTGGGAACTCCTTCCTTCCCCTTCTCCACCCGTGACCATGTTGAATATGTCGTCGCTTCCGTTGGCCCATACAAATTCCTCAGCTTCTCCACTCCGTACCCATACACTTGCTCCACCACCTTCGACGCCAGCGCCTCCCCAGCCAGGTTCACCCATTTAACCGATCGCGGCAAAGCCTCCATTCTTATTAGCTCCACCATCGCCGATGGCACCGTGTTGATTAGCTTTACTTCCTCCCCTTCCATCCCTTCTTCGCTCAACACTCCCTCTCCCAACTCCAGCGCGTTCCGCACCACCACCACCTCGCCACCGCTCACCAATGGCCCAAATATCTCAAACACCGACAGATCAAAACTCAGTGAGGTCGCCGCTACTACCCGCCTCAACTCTTCTTCTCCAAACTCCCGCATTGCCCACTCCAGAAACGCCACCGCATTCCCATGTTCCAGCACCACTCCCTTTGGCTGTCCTGTTGATCCCGATGTGTACAACACGTATGCAACATTCCCAACTCCAACTTCCCTCTTCAACGTCCCTTCCTGCCTCTCGATCTCACTCCAATCCTCGTCCAACTCGATGATCTTTACTCCCTCCATCCCTTCCAGCATCTCGCCCATCTTCTGCCGCAACCCGCTCTCCGTCACCAGCACTCGCACCCCGCTCTGCCTCAGCATGTAGCGCACCCGCTCCTTCGGATACGTCGGATCCACCGGCACATACCCTCCCCCGGCCCGCAAGATTCCCAATATTCCCACCACCATCATCCCGCTTCGCCCCATGCAAATCCCCACCAGAGATTCCGGCCCCACGCCCTTATCCTGCAAATACAATCCCAGCCGCCGGCTCCGCTCCTCCAACTCCGCATAACTCAGCTTCCCACCACGCCACCTCACCGCCACCTTTCCCGCACTTCGTCTCGCCTGCTCCTCCACCCACTCATGTATGCATCTCTTCCGATACTCAAACTCTGTCCGGTTCCACTCCACCAGCACCTGCTCCCGCTCTTCGGCGCTCATCAACTCGATCTCATCGATCTCCTTCTCGCACTCATCCACCAATCCGCTCAGCGCCCGCAACAGATGCCGGCTCATCCTCTCTACCGTCTCCCGCTCATACAGGTCTCGGCTGTACTCGATTGTCACTCCCAAGGAATCATCCGGCTCTTGCGACAAGGTGAAACTCAGGTCTAGCTTGGAAGTGTCCTGATCGAAATCGACAGCCCTGATGCGGCTTTCTCCAAATGGCATCTCTTCTCTTCCCGCAGTAACATGATTGACCAGTACCTGGAAGATTGGATTTCTCGCCAAATCGCGTTTCGGCTGAAGAGTCTCGACTAATTTTTCGAAGGGAACAGCCTGATGGTCCTGCGCCTCCAGGATCTCCGCCTGTATGCTTCTCATCAGATCTTCGCCGCTCAATGCTGGAGCCAGAATCCTGACGACCAGTGTGTTCGCAAACGGTCCGATAACATCGCAGACTTGCCACGGATCGCGATTGGCCACAGGCACTCCGGTGCAGATGTCGGACTGGCCGCTATACCGCCTCAACAGCAGATACACGGAAGTCAGGAAGAGCGAAAAAACCGTAATTTGTTTTTTCTGGCAGAACTGCCTAAATTCGAGCGCGCTTGCGGCTTCCATATTCACACGTACATGACCGCCGCGCCCGCTGATCTGGGCTGGCCGAGTGTGGTCCGCAGGCAACTCCAATTCCTGATATCCAGCCAGTCGCCCGCGCCAATAATCCAAGTCTCTCTCCAGCCGCTGCTCTGTCAGTACCTCTCGCTGCCACAGCACATAGTCCGCATACTGCACTGGCAGGCTTTTCAGAATCGGATCTTCTCCGCGGCTGTAAGCGCCATATATCGCGGACAACTCTTCAGCCAGCAAACCCATTGACCATCCATCCGCAATAATGTGGTGCAGGCACAACCCAAGTATGTGGGTCTGCTCTTCCAGCGTGATCAACGCGGCCCTCATGAGCGGCGCGCTGTTCAGCGAAAATTCTGCCTGGCACAGCTCTCGTATCGCAGATTCCAGCTCTCTTTTGCGTGTGTCTGCCTGGCGTCCGCTCAGAGCACAGCGCTGCAACTCAATCCTGGCCGGCTCCTCGATATATTGAAAAGGTTTTCCCTGTAGATCGCGGAAGGCTGTCCGCAAAGTCTCATGGCGAATGACAAGATGATGGATCGCGCTTTCCAGCACCGAAACATCGAGCTTGCCCGCAATCTCGAATGTTCGGAGTACATGATAGTGTTCGCTGTAGCCAAGCTGTGCTAGGAACCAAATCCGTTCCTGGGCGTAGGAAAGCGGCAGTAGCGAAGGACGAGGAATCGAGCCGATAACTTCGAGTCTCGAACCTTCCCGGCTCACAATCACCTGCGCCAGGCCCTCGACTGTACTGGCCCTGAATAATTCTTGCAGTCCTATTTCTGCGCTCAGCTCCTGCTTGAGGCGCGCGATGATCTGCATGGCTCCAATCGAATCCAATCCCAGATCGAAAAAGCTGTCAGCGCGGCCAATCTCCGGTACGCCCAAAGCCTGCGCGCAGATTTCTGCCAGCATCTTCTCCGCCTTCGCGGATTCGGCCAAGGCGCGCCGGTCGGGACCGCCGCTCTGTTGATTGGGAACGGGAATTAGTATGTCGCTCATTGAACTCTTAAGATCAGAATGAACTCAGGGCACGAGTTTACTCGTGCCGTAAGGCGTTTAGAATCAATCGGGCTTTAGCCTAATATCACTTACTTTTCGTCGGGTGAGCAGCAATTTCTCCCTCTAAAACCTGCTGTCATCCTGAAGGCGCGCTCTTTGCGCCTGAAGGACCCCGAAAATGCATAAATATTCCACGTCAGATTAAGAGACAACTCGGCAACGCTCGATTTTCTAACCAGAAGTAAGTCGCTCGTCGCCCCAAGCTCGCTTAAATCAACCGCACCGCTGGTGTTCCGTGCTACAAAGTAAGTGACATTAGGCTTCAGCCCTTGCGGCTGCTGCACCCGAAGAAGAACTTTGGTATCGGAAAGAACCAATTTTCTCGCGGTCAAAGCACTGGCAGTCACGAAATACCAGGGGCTGCTCCTTGAAGGGCTATCAAGGAACTGGAGACAGGATCACAAAAGACGCTCAGGGGGGATGAGCAGATGAACTACATTTCTCGCAATGCGACTGAAATCCTTGTACGTGCGGCGCGGGCGGCCGGAAGCACTCCACCAACCAACCCCATGAACAGGGCAAAAGCTATTCCCAGCAGCAGCACAACAGGACTGACGTGAAACGCAAAGGCCAGATGTGAAGCAGTCTGCGGATTCATGGCGCCCGTGACGAAGCCGTTCAGCGGGAGCACCAGTAGGCAGCCCAGAATGCCTCCCACCAGGGCGATGCATTCAGCTTCAAAAAGAAATGACAGCACGACGCTACCCGCACCGAACCCGATGGCCCGCATGGCGGCAATTTCTCGCGCCCGTTCAGAGATCGTTGAATACATAGTATTGACGGCGGAAAGCACTGCGCCAATGGCCATGAGTAGTCCGACCACCAAGCCAACGATCACCAGCGTGCGAGTCAATTCCCGCGACTGCTTATCATAAAAATCGCTCTCGCGGTCTACTTGGACGTTCAGCCGTGGATCGGCGGTTAGCGCATCTTTAAATTTGTTGTAATCATCCGCTGAACTGAGCCGCACCGTCAGCGACTGAAATACATTCTGGGGACGGCGGAAAGCCTGTGCCAGCGCCGATGAATCGGCCCACACCTCGGAATCAAAGGCGCTGCCCCCCGCGTCAAAGACGCCCACAACTGTCCAAGCCGCTCCCCCAAACTGCACCGTCCTTCCTAAGTCGAAGGTGGAATAAGTACGTGCAACATTGTTGCCAATGATAAGTTCGTTGAGTCCTGATTTGAAAAAACGGCCAGAGATTATCTTGACTGAACTGCGTACCTGAAGAACATTGGCGGACACTCCGCGCAGTTGTACGTGAGCGTCAGTTCCGGTTTCCTTTAGAGGAAAATCCCCAAACACCACGACCTCAGGGCTCGCGATCGCCCCATCTTTGCTTCGGGCGACTCCCACAGGCACATCCTCGACCGCCTTAACCTGGTCCAAAGTCAGCGAGCTATCCAATTCGACCGTGGCCCCTGTGCGCCTCACAATTGCATTGTCCGGCGAACCCGATGCCACTACCGTGGCCTTGAAACCATGAGCGAGTGAAAGCAACGCAAGAAAAACAGCCACAGTCCCAGCAATGCCGGCCACGGCTACCAAAGTGGAGTTCCAGCGGACTTTAAGACTGCGCAGGCTGTAGCTAAGTGGAATCGCCATCGGTTATGCCCTCCTCAGCGCTTCCACGATTTTGAGCCGCATTGCGGAAATGGCTGGCACAATCGAGGCAATCACGCCAGTCACCAAAGAGAGCCCGATAGCGGTGACCGCTGCTCCTCGGGACAAATAAAAGTACGGAAGAGAACCGCCTGTCGGGTCGCCATGCAAGACCATCAACTCCGCCAAACCCAGGCCCACAAGGCTTCCTATTACGGCGACCGTCATCGACTCGAAAACCACCAGCGACAGGACAAAGCCGTCAGAGTACCCAATCGCCTTCAGGATTGCCAATTCGCGCAAGCGCTCTCGTACGGCAATGGCAATGGTGTTGCCGGTGACCAGTAACAAAGTAAAGAACACTACCGCGCCAATGCTCAAGACCATCAATTTCACATTCCCCAACTGTTGGGCGAAAGAAGAAGCAAAGGCTTTTTCAGTCGCGGACTTCGTTTCCCAGCCAGAGTTGGCAAACTCGCTGTCAATCGCCTTGATCACACGGTCGGCGTCTTCTGGGTTGTTTAATGCGACCGTGTACCAGCCCACCAGATTTTTCTGGTTCTTGTCCTCGATTCGCTCATTGAGCAAGTCCCAATGCATCCAGAACACGCTTGTATCGTCTTCCGGAGATTTGCCCGTATAAATACCTCTGATGTTGAACTCCCAAACACCCGAATAGGTCGTTCCCTTCAGCGGAATCCGGTCCCCAATTTTCCAATTGAACCTCTTGGCCGTTTGCTCGCCTACGAAAGCCGCCTCACGGTCTTCCACAAACGCCTTCCATTGGTCTTCGGCGACATTGAACTCAGGAAAGAGCGGGCGCCATGTAGCAGTATCCACCGCATATTGCGCGAAAGAGTTTTGGTCATCCTGATACACCCCGCCAAACCAGGTGGCGTATGTGACTCCACGCACGCCAGGAATGCGGGCCATGCGCGCTTGGTAAGATACCGGCATTGGGATGATAACGGAGACTTTGTTGACCACCAGCAGGCGGTCGGCGCCTTGCACGTTGATGCCGGTAGGTTGAAAAGCGAGTTGGACAATCGCCAGAGCACAAAAGAGAAACAATGCCACCGTAAAAGAAGCAATCGTAAGCGCGGTGCGGATCTTCTTGCGAAAAAGATTCCCCAGAACCAGGTGCCGAAACTTCATTGCGCCGCTCCCACAACTTGTTGCTCTTTCCGCGCTTCCACCAAAACTCCTTTGTCAATGTGAAGGACCGCATGAGCTCGTTCGGCGACCAGCGGATCGTGCGTGACCATGAGCACCGTCTTATGCTGTTCGTGTACCAGTCGTTCCAGCAAATCCATGACTTCATCTGCGCTCTTGCGGTCCAGGTCGCCGGTAGGCTCATCGCACAGCAGAAAAGTCGGATCGGCCACGATAGCTCTGGCGATACCGACGCGCTGCTCTTGGCCTCCAGAAAGCTGGCGCGGATAATGTTTCATACGCTCTCCGAGTCCCACCAAATCGAGCGCCACCTCCACTCGCTTTCGCCGTTCGCTTTTGGAAAGACTTGTCAGCAGCAGCGGCAGCTCCACATTCTGAAAAGCCGTAAGCACCGGAATCAGGTTATACATCTGGAATACGAAACCCACGTGCCGCGCTCGCCAGCGGGTAAGCTCTCTGGCGCTAAGACGCGTGGTTTGCTCTCCCGCCACCGTAATGCTGCCGGCGCTCGGTACATCGATGCCACCCAGCAGATTCAACAATGTGGTCTTGCCTGAACCGCTTGGTCCCATGAATGCCACAAAATCGCCACTGTCCACATCCAGGTTCAATCCCTGAAGTACATGAATATCTTCATTGCCGCGGCGGTAGCGCTTGTCCAAACCCCGCGCCTGCAGGATCGCCTTTCTGTCTCCGCGACCATCAATTGTGATCATTGTTAGTTCCCCTTTACAGCTTTACTGGCACGCGGCCTATTTCGGAATATTTTCAAAGCCATGAGTCACGACCTGATCTCCAGCCACCAGTCCGGCAATCACTTCCTGATCTTGTCCATGGATGGCCCCGGCACGAACAGCACGTCGTTCCACTCCGCCATCGCGCCGGACGAATACCACATCCGTCCCTTGGTCCTGGCGTATGGCCTCTTTCGGAACCAGCACCGCTGGTGTCACCTTCGCTGACTTTTGCTCTTCGTACTTGACCAGTGCGACCTTGACCCCCATGTCTGGAACAATGCGGGGATCAAGATGATCAAAAGCAATCCGGACTTTGACTGTCGCTTTCTGGCGGTCAGCCGTGGGAATCACGGTGCGCACTTTTGCCGGAATTTTCCAGTCAGGATAAGCATCCAGCACAGCCATGACCGGTTGGCCGAGCTTCACTCGGGAGATATAGGATTCATTGACATCGACCTCCACTTCCAGCGACTTCATATCGACCACCGTTGCGATTCCGGTGCGGGTGAAGCCCCCGCCCGCCGAATTCGGCGAAACCATCTCGCCTACTTGCGCGTCTTTAGAGACCACCAAGCCCGTAAAGGGCGCGCGCACCACGCAATTTTCCGTGTCTTGCTGCGCCATCTTGATATGCGCATCAGCGGCCTCGATTTGCTGATGCTTGAGTGCAATGCGTGCCTTTTCAGCATCCACAGCAGTTTGGGCCTGATCAAGGTCGTCCTGCGTGGTAACTCCGGCTTGTTGCAGTGTCTTGGTCCGCCGTAATACCCGCTCGGAATTGGCGAGATTGACTTGCAGCTCCGAAATTTCTGCTTGCGTTGCAGCCCGGTCCGCTTGCGAGGAAAACAGTTTCGCGCGCTCCTCTGAATCGTCCAGCAAAGCCAGCACCTGGCCTTCTTGGACCTGCATTCCTTCCTCCACCAGCACCTGCGCAAGACGGCCGGTAATTTTCGCGGAAATCGTAGCGCGGCGCCGTGGGGTCACATAGCCGCTGGCATTCAATAAAGTTTCCGGCGAGGCGCTGGTGGCGCGCGCTGTTGCAAACTGCATCGCCGCCGCTGCTGTCCGGCGCAATGTGAGTGCTGCCAGCGAGGCCAGCGCAATCAGCAATACGATTCCGGCCAGCCACCATCGCCCACGGCCAAACCGGTTGCCACCACGATTACGCTCATCGATCTTCAGTACCGACAAATCCGCGACCTCAGGCCGGGCTCTGGTTGCCATTATGTACACCTCCATGCAGCAGAATCTGAGACGTGCGGTAGTGGGTCAATTTGCGTGAAGACTCATGTCAGGCCATCGCCTGTCCCGAGGTTTCGCCGAAGGAAGTTTACTCGTGCCGAAACCGTTTGAAAAATAATGCTGGGCTGGGCTTTACAGGTCGCTGAAAAAAGGCCCCTTTCGCGAGCTTTGTGTCAGATCAATTGGGCTTTAGCCTAATGTCACTTACTTTAGAAAATGCCTCTCTGTTCTGCGATTCCCTCTCATCCTGTCATCCTGAACGCAGCGCCGCGAAAAAGCTTAGCTTCAGAAAATCATTGGCGCGGAGTGAAGGACCCCGAGAATGCGTCAATATTCTACGTCAGATTAAGAGACAACTCGGCAACGCTCGATTTTTCCGCTAGAAGCCAGTCGCGCGAAGCCCGCAGTTCGTATAAATCAAACGCACGGACTGCAAAGTAAGTGACATTCGGCTTTAGCCCTTGCAAACTCTTTTCCCCTGATGAATCAATTTCCTCCGTAGCCTGTTTAGCCCCTGCGCAGTTGTTCTGACATCAAGACATCCAAAAATGACCACTACAGAACGTGCCGCCTATTACACAATGCAATACATTAAGGGTCAAGAGTTTTGCGGGACCAGGGCTTTCGTTTCCAAAAATGCCTTGACCACCAGAAGCTCTGTTCTGCGGCCTTTACGGAGCGAATGTATAACCCAGTTTTATGAAAACCGTCCGGCAGCGAGTTGTTGCTGCCTGGCCGGCCAAGCCCGAAGGACTCCCCTGAAAACCAGCAGGGCCTACTGAAGCATCCACCGTGCACGATGCCGCGTTTTGCGGATGGGTGGGATCATTAATGGGATGGGTCGCATCGAAAACCTGCACGGCCTTAGGGCCCACAAAGGAATCGTTATAACCGGCATAGAAGACGGTCTGGGGCTTGAGTTTATAAGAAAAGAGCAAGAATGAGTTCAGCGCATGATTGCTCTTGAGCACCGGCGCTACATATTGGTGCGGATCACGGATTACATAGCTATATTGCAGGATGGACCGCAGGGCCATGCGCCGGGTGAATTGGTACCCCGTGTTCAGGCGTCCGACTTGAGCATGATAAACCTCGGCCCCTGTATCCTGCCTTTGCAGGGCCTCGCGCGATAAATCGAAGGTGAATGCCAACTGCGAAGTAGGCCGAAAAACGGAACCCAAACCCAGAGCATAACCCTTGCCCAGGCGCACATTCACTACATCTACGATGTCCCCGGCAATGATCGTGGCATTGATGGGCTGGAGCCACTTGACCGGCCTGCTTTGAAATTCGCCAATCACGCGCTTGAGGCCATTGAATTGAATGCCGCTCACGGTTTGCTCGCTGAAACCTCCATGCAGCTTGAAATAGGTCAACTTGCGGGCAATGCCGACTACGCCTAAATAGTACGAGCGTTCCATCAGGAACCCCAGATGATTGTAGGAATTGACAAAGCGAAGTGCTGGACCTGCGCGCACAAATATCCGATTCTTGTCCGGTATCCACTGCCAGGTGCCCGACACGTCGACGGTGCGCAAGTCAGTTTGCTGCAAAAAGCCCATATCGGAGCGGAAGTCTCGTCCGATGTCCGTGTAACCGGCTTGCACGTTGTAGTTCTTACCCCGCGTGTCCGCCTGCACTTGAAATGAGTTGCCAGTAGTCGCCCGTCCCGCTAGAGCGGCTAGCAGTTCAGGAGACCCCATAGCATTGGCATCGGAATGAGCGAACTGGGCGCTAATGTCGAGATTGCGGTATGGACGCAACAATAGGTCAGCCGCTCCTACCGTGCTGTGTCCTCCTCCGGAGCGCATGTCGGTCATCTCAAATCCGACCGATGAGCTTTTGAATAGCGCCCGGTTGTACCGCGCAATGGTGTCTACACTTTCGCCGGGCAACTGGAAAGCACTGCTGCCGTTCGGATTAGCCAGGATGATCGTCGGCAATTCATCCACCGCCCACAAAACCGACAATTGGTCCTTGTCTGTTCTCTGAAACACCTTTCCCGCAATCAGTGGTTCTGCAATGGAACGGCTGTAAAACAGATTCAGGGGCTGGCCACTGTTTCCGCCGGCGATTCCAGGTGGAATGCCATAGAAAAAGAAGCCCGCGGGAGTACCACGCGCAGCAAAAGCGTCGTTGGATTCAAGAAAGAATGGCCGCCGCTCCGGGAAGGAAATGGCAAAACGGTTATTTACGGCAAGCTGGTTGACGTCTGATTCTACTTGGCTGAAGTCAGGATTGACCGTAAGTTGAAGCTGAGTGTTCTGAGTGATGCCCCACTTGATGTCAACTCCAGCATCCGCTCCTATATTCGTATGTCCATTGAGTTGCAGGGGGCGGTCCGTGTAGTGGGAGGTAAACGTAGGATCAATTTCAAGGTTCCGGCCAGGCTCTATTTTTTCAACTCCGTCAGCATTCTGGAACTGGCAAATCAGGCACGGATTGGTGTAGTCCATCTGAATGTTGGCAATCTGCATTCTGCCCCGGCTGCGCGGATAAACACGAACAAATATAAATTTCCAGTCCTGCACTGATTTTTTGCTGAAGCGCATGTTTTTGAGGGGAACTTTCCCCTGCACGATCCATCCGTCGCCGGTCGTATGCCCGGCGCTGGCCCAGGTACCATCCCAGAGGAAATCCTCGCCTTGTCCTTCCGTGCGAAAAGCATCGAGCTGAACGCCGCGTGGATTGACCATGAACTCGTAGGCATGGCGCCCGTCCCCGAAGGTATCCAGGTATACCCCTGCGTAATCGTCAAAGATGATCTTGTCACGCCCCGTCAAGCTTGCCCGGACGGATTTGGGATGCGGATCATAGCAGTGCAAAGCAAAATACAAGTTCTTATCATCGTAACCGAGATATCCGACTGTCTTGACCTCCGACGGCTTGTTCCGTTGCGGACTCACCTCGTAAAACTCGGTCGGAATCTCTGCCTGCTTCCAGGTATCATCCAAGACGCCATTAATTGCCGGAGGCTTGCTGAAGCGGAAGATGTGATACGTTTGCTTCGCGAGCACCGGCTGCGCCGAATCCTTTCCACTGCCGGCCTTTCCCGTGCCAGCCTTGTTGTCGCTTGCCAGCGCCAATTTGGACTGGCTCAAAGCGCATAAGAGGATTAGAAGACACGCGAGCCTAACTTGCCTTCTTTGGAGTGTACTGCACATATAAATTTCTCCTCATTCATCTGAACAAGATGTAGATCTGGTTTCTTTATGGATTTCGTATCGAGACTTATTCGAAGCAGGTTCTGGAAGTACTCACAGGTTCGATTCGATTTTTACAGAAAGTCAGCTCACGAAAACCTGTTACAACCTGTCTCATAAATAGCTTTGAAAGGGGCACGGCTTCACAGCTTGCGGAAAAACTCGGCGATTTGAAAGGGCACAGCTTCAGAGCTTGCGGAAAAATGGGCTTCCGCAGTTGATTTGTATCAGGGCACGGCCTGTCCTGAGGTTCGCCGAAGGAAGTTTACTCGTGCCGCAAAGCGTTTAGAATCAATCGGGCTTTAGCCTAATGTCACGGCATTTATGAGATGGCTTCCGCCAAGACAGGCTGTCGCCTCTACGACCTACATTGGAGGTCCGGCAAAATATTTAGGGCAGCAAACAAAAACGGGGATAAGGGGAAGCAGAGTGTACAAAAGTAATTTCTACCTTGTCAAGATATGCTTCTTTAAATTTCTGAAAATTCTTTCATAGAAA
>DASZEU010000055.1:0-16067 GCA_035940535.1 Candidatus Angelobacter sp. | reverse complement strand
CGCTGGGGCTTGTCATTTATCTCTAATCTTTTCCCAGCGTTCACACGCTGGGCTAACTTCTTAGTGCGCCTCCGGCGCTGACCATCTGAGTCCCTGACAACCTCGAATTCCTTAAGTGAACCGTATTGGGGCTACTTTCATACGTCCCTGCCTGGACTTGGTGCTGAACGAAACGTTTTACGCCTACTTGCCCATCGCCGCAGCTCCAAGCCCACCGAACCAACTTTGAACAAGCTCAGAACCACTCGACGTCAGGTCGACCGGCAACCTCTTCTCTTCTTTTCCTTGGTGCAGAAAAACGGCAACAATCCCGTCAGAGGTTGGACGAAACTCCAGCCGCCGCTCCTTGGCTTCCAGCTTCAAGGTAGTGTCCAGCCAAGTCACATGGATCTTGATGCGAATCTGAAAGCCAATCTGGGCTGCCGCTTTCAGCACGTCCTGCGCGTAAGGCCCATTTTTCAGTTTTTCCGCCCAAGGCGCAGCGGCAAGAGCTGAGGCTCGTTCGGAGTCGCGCCGTTTGCGCGCGGCAGGGTCGCGCTCCTCATGAGATTCAAGGTTCTTCAGGTTGCTTTCGAGATTGTCGAGAAAGCTCATTGAGAGATTTTAGTCCCTGAGGAGTTTGTGACCATGCAAAATCACCGCTACTCTTAATTGTTTTTGTTCAGCGTGCATTGCCTTCGCGGCTCAGGTAGACTCGACTCGCTACGCTACATGTTCCATTATGTTTCGAACGCGATTCAAGAAAGAAATCGTAGCCGAGTTTCTGCCGCCTGCGCGTGCGCTCAAGAAACAGCGAGTCATTCTGCTGTGCGATGGCATGCCCTCCATCCCTCGCAAACAACCTCTGGCGCAATTCCTTTCAAAGAAGGGCTATTGGGTCTTTTATCCCCGCTGGCGAGGAGCATGGGAAAGCGATGGCCGGTTTTTGGAACGGCCTCCGCAACAGGACCTCAGTGACATCATCGAAGAACTGCCAAAGGGTGTTCGCGAGAGCGCCTTTGGCCAGAGGTTCAAACTCTCTCCCGATGAGATCTTCGTCATCGGTGGCAGCTTTGGCGGCGCAGCAGCGATTCTCGCCTCTCTCGATCCCAGAGTGAATAAGGTCATCGCCAACTGTCCAGTTGTCGATTGGAGCATACTGTCCGAAGAGCAAAAGAAGGAAACTTCCAACAAAAGCTACGTGGCTTACATACGCGAGGCGTTCGGCAATGGCTATCGCCTCTCGGAGAAAAACTGGAACAAACTGCATACCGGGACCTTCTACAATCCCATCCATCACATTAACGAACTTACGCCCGCAAAAATCCTGATGTTTCACGCCAAAGACGATCCTTACATTCCCTGGAAGTCCGTCAGCAGCTTCGCATCGTCTGCGGGAATCAAGCTTCGTCTCCTGGCCCGCGGCGGACACGTGAGAACCGAATATATTGTCGAGACATACTGGCCCCAGATCAAACGCTTCTTTGATAGCGCGTTTAAAGGGAGAAATTGATGCTCATCCGACGAGAAGCAAGTGGGAGTTGGCTTCAGCCGCTGCGCACAGCAGCCCGGTCTAAAATTATCGGGTTTGCGCTGCTCGTCATGATGCTCGGCCTTGTCGCCTTTTCGCAGCATCAACGGCCCCTGAAAGATTTTCGCATTTCGCTCTCTGTCAGCCCTTTCACCGAGTTAAGGTTGCTGAATGGGACCACCTTCACCGATGGCAAGGTGACGGCAAAGACTCCAGAAGAGCTCCAGCGAATGTTCGTGAGCTATGGCGCAAATGAGGTCTATGCGCGTATCGCGACCACGCAAAAATATCAGAACGGCTTCGGTGACCACAGCATGAATCGAGGTCTGGAGCGCGCCCGCATGGCCAAGGCTCTCAACCTACCATTCAATCCTGAACTGGGCCTCTTCAATATCTACGGTGACGTGCGCTGCCAGCCCGCACCGGACTTTAGCGATTATCCGGAGATCAAGGTTCCTGGCCCTTGGACATCTCTTACCATCGATCAGATGATGCCCCTGCTGCGCTTGTACGCAACCCTGGCGGCCCGCCAGATTCTAAGCACGGGCGCGAAGGTACGTATCTGGGACTTGGGCAACGAGGTCGAATTTGGAAGCGCCGGCGTCGCAGTTCAGCCCATGCCCGGCGGCTGCGACGATACTGCTGGCGGAGCTGGCTGGTACAAAGCGCCGGACCGAGTTGACCCCGCCATCGGACGCATGTCGGTGGTTGACCTTATGAAAATGTCCGAGACCCAAAGAATTGCATGGTTGCGGTCCCATGTTTGGCCTTATGAAGCGAAGATGCTGGCTGCGGTAGCCGATGGCATCCGCTCTGTGGACCCTCATGCGCGATTCAGCACCCATGTAAGCGGCATCACTTCAGTCCAGCCTGGCCAAGCGGTAGCCTTTTTCAAAGCCATGCGCGAGGGTGGCTTTGCCGCAGACGAGTTGGGCGTTTCGTACTACCCCACGTCGTCGGCTTATCCTCCAGACCGCTGGCAAGCTTTCAAAGATATGGCAACCTCAGTGCGGCGTGAATTGGGCCAGCCCGTCTTTATCGCCGAATTTGGATATCCGTCGGAAAAAATGAAGAGCGGATTCATCTGGAATGACGCAGTTAAAGGCTATCCACTGACTCCGGAAGGCCAGGCAAGTTTCATTCGTGATCTCGTGGCCTGGGGCGTTGGAACAGGTACGCTGTCGGGAATTCGTCCCTGGGCGCCGGATCTCGCCGGTACTCCCTGGGGGCCTATGTCCCTTTTTGAATTTGAGGGAAAAACAGCAACCTCTCGCCCTGCACTAAACGCCATTACCGAGGGAACCCGTAGCTCCACCCAATAACCTGTTTGGTTTTCCTTCGTGGCCTCTTTTTCCGCCGTTGAAACGGCGGGCTATTTTTATGCGTCCGGCTTGCGCCGGACTAATACCCATCAGCGGCAATCAGTTCAAATCAGCGTTCATCAGCGTTGAGCTTTTGGCTGCGGCTTGCTGCGCTGTGGTTAAGGTGTTGGTTTCTTCGCGGCCTTTGCGTCCCTGGCGGTGAGAGCTTTTAGCTATGGCTATGCAGCCAAGCCAGTCCACCGGAAACCTGCCACGGCATCGATTTCCTGGATCATGCCTTCCTGGGAAAGCTCACGCAGCCAGGCATTAATGTCCTCGGTCCTCAGGACCAGCCCTTCTTTCTTCAGTTGCGCGTGAATTTCTTCGGCAGTCATGGGCAAGGGCCGGCCACAGGAGGCTCTGGCGTTACGCAGCGCACTCATGCACGCTTCACGTGCCGATCGGAATTGCACCGGCAAAGGGGATGAAGAGCGGATCTCGGTCAGACTCATGGCGGATATAATTCTACCTCTGCCCTTCCAGGAGTCAATGCCACAATATAGTGCAGGGCACCTTATGTGCCGACCGCACCCAGGGGTGGCTCCGACTCCGGGTATTCTTCGAGAATGCTGGTCGATCGAAATGGAAAAATGTAGGCGCCGTTTCGCGCTGCTTTCGACAACGTGAAACGCACCTGATCCCCACATTGCTTGCAGCGCGGAAAGCGGCTATCCACAATCAGCGTGGCCTCGTGCATCAGGCGGTGGGCGTCATGTTCAATTCTATAAATCCCACTCCGGGGAACGATCTCCCCAGGGCGGTAGCTTTCAGGCATCCTGGCCTCTGTCCCTACGATGTACGGCCAGATACTCGAAGGGCTGACTAAATGATGCCGGGCAACCCGGCAAAGGTTGGATAAAAAGATTAGCAAAACTGAAAAGTGAATCGCACCCTAATTCAGGATTAGGAAAACCGCCGACGATGCTCCTTGAGAATGCACTTATCCATAACCACAAAAATCCCAGCCTTACGGGCTTTGGCGGCGGCATCTTCATGAATCACCCCTTCTTGCAGCCAGATCGCCGGTACCCCTAGCTTGATGGCTTCGTCTACGACTTCCGGGACGCCCTCGGGACGCCGGAAGACATCCACGATGTCAATCTTTTCCTGGATTTCAGAAAGAGAGGCAACCGCCTTTTCACCGAGAGCCCCTTTGATGGTGGGATTAACCGGAATGATGCGATAACCCTGGCTCTGCATATAGGCGGCAACGCCATGGCTGGGACGCAAGGGGCTGTCCGATAAGCCCACAACTGCGATGGTCTTAGTACGTTTCAGCAGTTCGGTAATTTCGTCGGTAGCAGGTGTTGTGCTCACAGTGGCATTTTATAGCATTTGGAGGCTGACAGAGTGAGAGGGAGTAGCAAGAACAGAGATGCATTTTCTAAAGTAAGTAATGCTTTACTCTGGCCTTTGTCCCGGCGGCGTGGATTTTTCCTTGTAAATCTTGAAAGCGACCTTGCGCAGTGTCTCTGGCACATTCTTGTTGCCCTGAAGCACCTTGAGATCCATGACCAGCAGGTTCTTGATCAGCGTAAGCGAGACATCCAGCGGGCATTTGGGATTGTTGACCAGGTTTTTCACTACGATGTAGTTCTTCATAAACCTGCGGCTACGGGCAATTTCGCGTAATACGTTTTCCTGCACATTCTTCAAGGCAGCAAATGTTTCCACCTCCAATTCGCTCAGCTTGGGAGATGCCAAAACTGCATTCTGCACAATCTTGGCGCCATCGCGAATCAGAATGGTTCGTTCTTCTTTATTGCCAAGGAAAGCCACCTTGACCCGGCCGGCGACGTTCATGCGGGCAAGTTTTTGAAGGGTGGAAAGCCTTTCCGGCTCCAGAGTCTTGGCTCCCGGTTTGTTCTGCGCGAGCGAGCCGGCAGCAGCCGATGTGGTCGCCGCGACTGCCACAGTCGTCGCATCTGCCGGAACCGTTATCGAACCAGCAGCCGACGCAGCCACGGACTCAGTAGCATCCGCATCCACTATTTCGAACGCTTTGCCTTCTTCGGCAGCGATCTCTGCGGCATGATCCTGTCTCCAGGCCTGGTGGGCGGTCTCAGCCTCGGGATCAATAGGTTCCGTCAATACCAAATCGTCTTGAGCTGGTTCGATTCCAGGGGAATCACCGGACGTTGGACCTAATGCCGTTGGACCTAATGCCGTTGTATCTAATATCAAGGGAGCTAATTTAGAGCGGACTTGCTCTGCTTCCGAGGGTGTAATGTGCGCATTGTTGATGATGGCTGTTAAGGCAAGCTTCGATCCTTGGACTCGCGAGCTGGCTAGCATCATGTCTACTATCTCCCGCGAAGCCCTCGATGCCAATTCGGCCAACTGAGGCTCGGAAATCCGGGGATTTTCAATCAAAGCAGGCATCAGCCGTGGCTGCCGATTTTCTTCTGACCAGAAATAGTCGAGCACCTCTTGAGGCGTAGTACCACTGGATACGATGGCAATGGCTGAAGCTGTATCCCATTCGGCCAAGGTCATTCTTGCCTGGGCGCTGAACAGGGGATTTGCGGTCAGGTATACAAGAATCTGCACCATCTCCGGCGCAGGTACCGAGAGAATACCCTTGGCCGCAGAACGCATCACAGCCGCCGGCACGGCGTTCTGCTTGATCATCTCTAACATGGAGCGCATAACTGCCTAACCAATGTTCCGGCGCGCCAGAAGGTAGGCGCGTATCAATGGAGTCAGGTCGCCATCCAAAACGCGATCTACATCGCCGATTTCCAATTTGGTCCGGTGGTCTTTCACAATCCGGTAAGGATGGAGCACGTAAGAGCGAATCTGCGATCCAAAGTCAATGTCGAGTTTGGAATCTTCGAGCTTTTTGCTGACCTCTCTCTTCTTAGCCAGCTCAAACTCATATAGCTTGGATTTCAGCATCTTCATGGCGCGTTCGCGGTTCTTATGCTGCGAACGCTCGTTCTGGCAGGCGACAACGATACCCGTTGGGATATGAGTAATTCGCACAGCCGAGTCGGTGGTATTCACGTGCTGGCCGCCTTTGCCGCCGGAGCGATAGGTGTCGGTGCGTATCTCTTCAGGCTTGATGTCGATCTGGATGGAGTCGTCAATCTCCGGTGAAACAAAGACACTGGCAAAAGAGGTATGCCGGCGCTTTGCCTGATCGAACGGCGAGATGCGCACCAAGCGGTGAACGCCGATCTCGCCGCTCAAAAGCCCATACGCATAATCGCCTGTGACGGTAAAAGTGGCAGACTTAATTCCTGCCTCTTCTGCCGCCTGGTATTCGTTAAGGTCAACTTGAAATCCTTGTCGTTCTCCCCAGCGCAGATACATGCGTAGAAGCATCTCCGCCCAATCCTGCGACTCGGTTCCTCCCGCGCCCGGATGGATGGTCACGATAGCATTACGCATATCGTTTTCGCCGGAGAGCAGCGTTTGGGTCTCGATCTTCTCGGCCAGTTCCCTCAAATCGGTGATCTCTTTGCGCAGATCGTCGGTTACAGCTTCGCCTTCGCGGGCCAGGTCAAAATAGGCAGCAATATCCTCGGCGCGGCGGGCCAGATTGGCGTCGACGGCCAGCGACTCTTCCAGTCGCTTACGCTCGCGCATAAGCTGCTGGGACCGGGAAGGATCAGACCAGAGGTTGGGATCAGCGGCAATCTTTTTTTCGACTTCAGCTAGCTGGGTACGGAGGGATACAGCGTCAAAGATAGCTCCGCAGGTCCTGGACTTTGCTTCGGACAGCCGAGTACTCGCGTTCTAATTCTTCAACCATAGTTTCCATTCATGTAGCGCGGGCTTCAAGGGTAGTCCGCGCAGAGATTCGGAAGCGCACAAACAGCACTATTAATGAGATTACCACACACAGCCACGCGAATAAATCTCCGTAGCGGCTGTAGAATGTGATCTCCGTATCGATGGCAAAGGGCGCAACCAGCGCAGTCCTAACGTTGCGCTCGGCTTTCTGGACTACCCTTCCCAGAGGATCAATAGAGGCCGTGGTACCGCTGTTGGTGGAAAGCAAAAGCCAGCGATGGTTTTCGATGGCCCTCATGCGGGTCATATCCAGATGCTGAAATGGCGCGCTGGTCTCGCCATACCACCCGTCATTGGAAATATTGATAAAAAGCTGCGCGCCGTTGCCGGCGAACTGACGAATCTCGCCCGGGAAAACCGATTCGTAGCAAACGAACACTCCAACTTTGATTCCATTCAGATCAAAGACTTTGCGCTCGGTCCCACGGGCAAAGTCGCCTACCTCGCGGGTCAACTTGGTGGCGAAAAACAACAGGCTCTGCATCGGAATATATTCACCGAAGGGGACCAGATGGATCTTATCGTATTGTCCGAGATTGTTTCCTTGCGGAGTAATGACCAGCGCCGAGTTCAAAAGCTGAGGCGGATGGCTAGGATCATGCGATTCGGTCTGCCCCAGGCTGCCGACAATCAGGTAAGAGTTGGTTTGCTGCACCAGCGCGATCAAGCGGCGGCGCAGTTTGGCATCGTTGATGAAAAATGGCGCCGGTGATTCCGGCCAGATGATCAGGCCTGGAGCGTCCGAAGGATTGTTGTGGCTCGCCTGCGCGCTTATCTCAGAAAGTTCCGTAACCGTACGCTCGTAAAACTCCGGAGTCCAATCGGCATTCTCTAGGACTGGTATGTTCTGTTGCACCATCACAGCCTGGCGATTGGCCGGAAAGGGATCTGGTTTGGCCAGCACGCCAATCTGTAGGATAAAAGCGGCCGCCAGGGCAGAGATAAGCAGGTTCAGCCGGCGCCGTCCACGGAGAAGCAAGGCCGCGACAAAGGCGCAGTTGACCAGCATAATGGCATACGAAAGCCCGTAAACCCCCGTAACCTCAGCGATCCTGGTAAATGGAATGTTGTCGACTTGGGCATTGCCCAATGGGTTCCAGGGAACGCCAACTACGCGCTCGCGGAAGAATTCCAGCGCCACCCAAAAAAACGGGGCCAGCAACAAGGGCCGGCTGTTGCCCAGAGTGGAGCGGCGAGCCATCAACACCACCAGCAGGCCAAATACACCGTGATGCATTCCCATGATGAGGCAGTATCCCAGCATAATCAGTCCAGCCGGCAGCAGCCCCAGATTTCCAAAGCCATGCATCACTGAATAAATCCAGTAACACGTGCCTATGTACCACACCACACCGCTGACCCAGGCAATTACAAAACCTTGCCAGGGAGTGAATTGGCGCAGTGAACGCCCTTCGGAATCCAGCAGTTCTCCTGGGCCTCCCCGGCCACGTAACAACGCGTAGAGCAGCGGAACTAACGCAATCCAGCAGAGAAAATAGAGGCTAGGCTTAGGGAAAATGATGATTTGCAGGCCTGCCGAAAGCAGGGCCAAAAGCAAGGCTCGGGAGGGGATTTTCAGCACTTTCGAAATTCTAGCAAACTCTTATGCCCGGTTGAGAGCAGATGTGAATCGTCATCTTCAATTGCTGGATTGGAGCATCAATTTACTTACACTCGGTAAGTTTCAAGGACCTGATTGTCCAAGGTTGGAATTGGGCGCCCCCTGCTCAGTCTTTGTCAAAGAGCACATGTATGTCTTCGACGAATGCCCAGATTGCGACCACTAATGATCCGATCAAGCCAAGAAAAAATAAGCTTTCCAGCAAAAATACGAGATAGCGCAGGACCATTGAATCCTCAACGGCTCCAACTTACCCGCATGGGCATAAGGAAGGCGTAAGGGTTTCATAAAGAATGAATAAAGATTTCGGGGGTCCTGTAGACCTGCACAAGCCGGCCATGAGTCGATGTGCAGGATTTGGGTTTCGGTCACGCGGCCTGTCCCGGCTGGCCGTGGATCTACCGAATTGCCTGACTAGCAAAAAACGTCTTGAATCGTAAGACCCGCTGCCGGCTCGGTGCTTTGATTCGCCCAGATTACAGGATTACAATGATGCGTGGATTTTGTAATCAGGTATTTCTTCCCCATTTTCAAATACTTCTTTTTCGCGGGCCTGATTGGGTCGGTTCCAGTGATCATCATTACCGCGATCAAGACCGCCGAGAGTATGCTGGAAAAGGATCCGAGCGGACAAACAGGCTCAGATTCATGAAAGGAAGTCTCAAGCTCTGACACGCTGCTGAACATGTATTTTTCTGATAGCTACATTCGCAGGTGTTGTCCACGCTAAAGCCATGGCATCTGGGTCCCAGATTACCTCGCCTCCGTCGAATCGGGTCCGCATCGTCGTAGCCACTTCGGTGATGCTCACGTTCATCTCCTATTGGCGGGCAGCCGCCATCGTGTTGAACGACCTGGGTTCGTCCGCTTTTTATGCGGGAGGCATTGCCGAGCAGGCCGTCGGTAAATCGGCCCCCTGGTTCATTCTAGGCGTGATGCTTTTCGCCTTTGCCGTGCGTTCCGTCTATGTAGAAAGCTGTTCGATGTTTACTCGCGGTGGCGTCTACCGCGTGGTAAAAGAGGCCTTGGGCGGGACCTTGGCCAAGATCAGCGTTTCAGCCCTGATGTTTGACTACATTCTCACTGGGCCGATCTCCGGCGTCTCCGCCGGCCAATACATTGCCAGCCTGATCAATGAACTGTTCGCCGCCGCGGATGCCCACGGGTGGATACCCGGGGCCATGCACAATCTGTTTCATGGAACGCCCCATATAGATCAGAACCACGCGGCCGCCGCCTTCGCGGTTCTTGTGACTTTTTACTACTGGTGGCAAAACACCAAAGGAATCGAAGAATCCAGCGACAAAGCTCTCCGGGTCATGCAGATCACGACCGTCATGTTGGTGATCCTGCTTGCCTGGTCGATCATAACCATCGTCAAGGCGGGCGCCCAGTTGCCGCCGTTTCCCTTGCCATCGAACCTCCATTTCAGCGACGAAGCCCTGGGCTTTTTGAAGAATACAGACTTGGCCAAGGCATTCGGAGCGTTTGGAATTCTGATCGCCTTCGGTCACTCTGTGCTGGCCATGAGCGGTGAAGAATCTCTGGCCCAGGTAAACCGCGAAATTGCCAGTCCTAAGCTGAGAAACCTGAAACGCGCGGCGCTGATCATTGCCGTATTCAGCTTTGTTTTTACCGGTATCGGCTCCATGCTCGCGGTCATGATCATCCCTGATGAAGTACGCGTACCCCTCTATAAGGACAACCTCATCAGCGGCATGGCCATGTTCATGGTTGGCCCACGCCTGCTCAAGTTGATCTTCCGCGTGTTTGTGGTGGTGGTTGGCTTCCTGATTCTTTCAGGAGCTATCAATACTTCCATCATCGGATCAAACGGAGTGCTGAATCGGGTTTCCGAAGACGGGGTTCTCACCGACTGGTTTCGCCGGCCCCACAAAAAATTTGGGACCAGTTATCGCATCGTCAATCTGGTCGTCGGCCTGCAACTGCTTACCATTATCGCCAGCGGAGGCGATGTCTATGTCCTGGGTGAAGCCTACGCATTCGGTGTGATCTGGAGCTTCACTTTCAACTCGCTGGCCATGCTGGTGCTCCGGTTCAAATTTAAAGGCGAACGTGGGTGGCGTGTGCCCCCCAATATTCGCATTGGAAAATTTGAACTTCCTTTGGGCTTGCTTTCCGTCCATCTGGTCCTGCTATCAACTGCCATTGTCAATATTTTCACAAAGAGAGTTGCAACGATTGCCGGACTGGTTTTTACGAGCGCTTTTTTTCTGGTTTTTCTTGTCTCCGAAAGAGTGAACAAGCGTAAATTTGCCCATGCCGAACAGCAGATGAAAGAGCATTTCCACCTGGTGCAGCAGGAAACCATTGACCGCGCTGCGATTGAAATTCGTCCGGAGAACATTCTGGTGGCGGTGCGTGACTACAACAATCTGAATCACCTGCGATGGGCCGTCCGGGGTACGGATACACGCGAGACGGATGTGGTTGTGATGGAAGCGCGCCTGACCAGCTATGGCAGTGGGGAGTTTGACGTTTCCATGGATCAGATCTTCAGCGACTATGAGCAGAACCTCTTTACCAAAGCGGTCTCCATTGCCGAGAATCAGGGCAAAACTATTTCTCTTTTAGTAGTGCCGGCGCGTGATGTCTTCTCCGCGATTGTTCAGACCGCCAACTCGCTCGAATCTTCCGCAGTGGTTGCGGGACGCTCCAGCAAGATGACCGGCCCAGAGCAGGCTTTTCGCCTGGGTCAAGCCTGGGAGGCCGCTCCTGAACCCAAACGCCAGTTTGTCTTCCAGGTGGTACAGGAGAATGGCACAGTCGAGACTTACCGCATCGGCCCGCACACGCCCACCATGAAGACCGAGGATGTCCACCTGGTCCACAAGATCTGGCTCGACATGAAGAGACACTCCGGAACCGACGAGATCCACCACTCCGATATCGTCACCCTGGCTCTGACCCGCCTGGCGCGCGACTACAACCTGGACAAAGAAGATGTTCTGAAAGTTCTGAAGAAGAGTGCTCGCAATAGCCCCATGCCCAAACCTTCGGGCCACATGGCTGAACCGGACTCAGACCAGCCGCCAACCCGCAGTGATGGCCGCCGCGAACAACCGATGCCCCCAATGACCGGGCCGAAATAGCAAAAGCTGCTTTAGGGACGGCTGAATTTGATGTTTCACAGCTATCTGTGCTGTCTGCTCCACATCGTCTTCACTACCGCTGAACGCCGGCCCTTGATTCGGGATGAGATGCGAGACAGGCTGCATACCTACTTGGGCGGATCGCCCGCGAGAATGGGATGACAGCTCTGGTGGTCGGGGGCGTTCCCGATCCTATCCATGTTTGAAATTATTGGCGGCTTACGGAATCCAGGAAGAATGATTCAGCCGTCCCTAACGGGACTCGGTTTGTTTTGAAGCTAACCCAGCATTGGATTCGGCGCCTGACAGCGCCGAATCATGCTGGGCTACTGTCAGACGTCCCCTTCGGGGACTTAACCCCGTAAAATCGTGAGTACAAATGTACAAACTCCAGCGCCAGCTTCGCTGGCTTTGGCGAATATCCTATTGCTTGTCTTTGTGCCCTGTCTAAAAATGTACCAACCTCAGGCCCAGGCTGCAAGCCTGCGGAAAATACCGCTCCCGTCAATTTCCAAACCCCGGGAGGGTGAAACAGAATTGTTGTAATTTGTGAAAGAGAAGCTGTCGATCAATCCTTTGAACAAATTTTCCGTTCCAGATACCATGAAAAATAGCCTCGATATTTCTCCTGTAGCTCTTTTCTCATCCAATCCTGCCCTGTAATTATTTTTCGGCAGCAGGCCGCACCACAGTTGCAGTTCATCTGGTAATCATCGAAGTCGGTCATCGCCCAATCGTGCGTCAACTCTTCGCCGGCCTCGACATCGCGGATGGCAACAAAGACGATTTGCCCCTGAACGCCAAGATTCGGATCGCAGGAATGATTGCTGAATATCATCGCGCTCTCCCGTTCTGCGAGCGAGGTGGGACCGATGTAAAGATCATCTGCAATTTGAATCTCTGCCGGCCCCAACAGAGGCGACAACTTGGCGAGCGTTTGGCGGTCAAAAACATGGCCGCCCTTAATGGCAACAATTTCGCCTTTGGATATGTTTTCCTTTGCGAACAAACCTCGGCCATGAATGGAGCTGGCTCGTACCTCTGTTTTGGACGACCGAAAAGTCACTTATCAGTCTTCTCCGCCTTGGCTGGCGCCAATGTAGCTTGGCCGCATGTCTTCGGATAGCGGATGTTCGCACCTGCCGGAATCTGAAGCGGCGAATAGAAGCCAGGGAGGACCGCCGCGGCAACAGCCATCCCCCCAAGAAGAACGAGCGCAGAGTTGAATATGCCTTTCACGCTAGTTACTCAGGCTATTTCTCATGCAGTGCGCGGAGGATTACATTCCGGGCAACTCTGAAACAGAGTGTTGCATTTTTGAGAAATCAATCGACCATCCCTGTCACCCTGATCGTTCGCGGTTAGATTTCCGAGCGTTTCCTGATTGAGAGTGAGTCTGTCGAGTTTTTGCATTGGGTTCTCCTTCAAAAAGGTTTCATATCTCTTGCATTATAAAAGAGCCGTACAGGTAATATAGATAAGAACCGTATGGGAACTCTTTCATCCGCACCCAATTGGGACAACCACAGCCGCGCTCAGGCCAGCCGTCAATGGCGGAAACAGTCGGCGATGATGGGGCAGAATGTAACCGACGCGATTGTTGCAGCAGCAGATGTCAAGCATGACATGCGCATACTCGATGTTGCCTGCGGAAGTGGAGAACCTGCCATCTCCATCGCCACTCTGCTGAATGGAACAGGAGAGGTGATCGGCGTCGATCTGGCTCAGAGCGCTCTGCAAACTGCCACAGAACGTGCCACCCAGCGTCAGTTGAACAATGTGCGCTTCCAATCAGCCGACGCCCATCAGCTTCCCTTCCCCGACAACAGCTTTGATCGTGTCACCTCTCGCCTGGGCGTAATGTTCTTCGACGACCTTCCGCGTGCGTTACGCGAGATGCACCGCGTCCTCAAGCCCAGCGGCAAAGCCGTTCTTCTAGCCTGGGGCCCAATGGACCAACCCTACTTTGAAACCACGATTGGCGCTGTGCTGCGGGCCATGCCAGGTGCAAGCCTTCCCGAATCCGCAAAAAAGATGTTTGTCTTTGGGCAGCACGGAGTACTCGCGCAAAGGATGCTGGACGCAGGTTTCTCCACAGCCGATGAGAAGTTCTCCAAAGAGCCGTGGGTCTGGCCAGGAACTCCTGCCGATGTGTGGGAGTATTTCCAGGAGGTCGCAGTCCCCTTTGCTCCGCTTCTGAAGTCAATCCCGCCCGAGCATCGCGGTGAAGTGGATGCAGCAGTACTCCAAGCCATCACGCGTTACTACGACGGCCAGGAAATCAAATTCACAGCAACCGTGAACATCACGTCAGCCACTAAGTAAGGCTGCGACGAAAGGCTTTGCCGCTGATGACGCAGATGACCGAGAATGCCACGTCTTTGTTTTGAAATTACAAATTACAAATTAAAAATTAGAAATGCCCCTGAAGCTCTCAGTTGTTGATCAATCTCCAGTCTCTGCCGGATCGACTCCGGCAGACGCTCTGCACAACACGATCGATTTGGCCCGCCTGACCGAGCGACTAGGCTACACCCGATATTGGATTGCCGAACACCACGCCATGCAGGCGCTGGCCAGCCCTGCACCGGAGGTATTGATTGCCAGAGTGGCGGCTGAGACTTCTTCCATTCGGGTTGGTTCCGGCGGAGTCTTGCTGCCGCATTACAGTCCGCTCAAGGTCGCGGAAACCTTTCGCATGTTGCATGCACTGTATCCCGGACGAATCGATCTTGGAGTAGGACGCGCGCCCGGAGGCAGCCCTCTGGAAACTTATGCTTTACGCCGTGACCGCAGCGAACGTACGCTGGCAGATGATTTTCCCGCTCAACTGACGGAGTTGCTGAACTTTCTCTACGGCGGCTTCCCAGCGAATCATCCGTTCAACCGAATCACCGTGTCACCGGAGATGCCTGGGGCTCCTGAAGTCTGGTTACTCGGCTCCAGCCTCTGGAGTGCAGCGGCAGCAGCTCATTTTGGCTTGCCTTATGCCTTTGCCCACTTCATCGATCCGCAACCGACCCGCATGGCAGTGGAACAATACCGCTTCCAGTTCAAACCTTCACGGTATTTGAGCGCGCCACGAGCGATCGTAGCGCTAGGCGTGCTTTGCGCCGATACCGATCAAGAAGCCCAACGATTGCTCATGAGCGCACGACTGTTTCGGCGTCGAATTCGCCAAGGCTTGCTGGGACCAATTCCCACAATAGGAGAGGCAATCCAAGAGCTAGGCCCGCCTATTCCACGCCCCAATTCCGACGATAGCGAGTGGCCCCGATACTTCGCCGGCGCTCCCCATCAGGTGCGCGACCAATTATCCAAAATGGCCACCGCCCTCCAACTAGAGGAACTGATGGTCGTAACGATCGTGCATGATCATCAGGCGCGACGCCGGTCTTATGAACTGCTGGCTCAGGTTTTTGAACTTCAGGCCGTTTGTTCTTAGCCGTTAGCCAAATCAAAATGAGCACACGACTAGATTTGTTCGTCCGTTTTCACCGCTAAGGCAAGCCATTTTCAACACGTTGGTATCGACCAATACCTTCGTCCAATTGTTTCCCCCCCACGCCTCTGTTTTGATGGCCTCATCGCATCCGATTCCATCGGGACGCGACAAAAGGGTGACGCTCAAGAATTTACAAGGAGGAACACTATGAAACGGATCGTTTTTTTGCTGGTCGGAGTCGTAGCGGTGGTCTGCGTTGTCGCCGATCTGGCCCCGGTATCTGGACACGCTGATGACCAGGCCGCCCCGATCTTCGGAATCAAGATTCCTCCCGGATACCGCGAGTGGAGGTTGATCTCTGTGGCCCACGAAGAAGGCAAGCTCAACGATCTGCGCGCCATTCTGGGCAACGACGTCGCGATGAAGGCCTACCGGGAAGGGAGCCATCCGTTCCCGGACGGCGCCATCATTGCCCGGCTTGCCTGGGATTACGTCCCATCGGAGGAAAACAACAGAGTCTTCGGCCGTGCCCAATCTTTCGTTGCCGGGTCGGCCACGAACGTTCAATTTATGGTCAAGGACTCAAAAAAGTACGCTTCGACCGGAGGTTGGGGGTTCGCTCAGTTCAAAGATGGCAAACCTGACGACAAGGCGGACCTCAAAACCTGCTTCCCTTGCCACGCGCCTGTTGAAGCTCGCGACTTTGTCTTCACCCGTTATGCACCCTGATACAAGAATCGCGAGGCGCTTGTATGGCTAGCTTTCACCACGAAGGTCACGCCGAAGATTGATACACCACAAATAGGAGGATTTATGGTAACGACAGCGATTGCAGTAGGAACAATGAAGGTGGCGCAAGTTTCCGCTCCGGGAGCAGATTTTCAGATCGTCGAGCACGAGATTCCTGAGCCTGGCATCGGAGAGGTCCGCATCAAGGTGCAAGCATGTGGAGTCTGCCACAGCGACGTACTCACGAAAGACGGAATGTGGCCCGGAATTCAGTTTCCCCGCGTTCCCGGACATGAAGTGGCGGGCATCATTGACGCGGTGGGCGCCGGTGTTTCCGCGTGGAAGAAAGGGCAGCGCGTGGGCGTTGGCTGGCACGGCGGCCACGACAACACATGCCGGGAGTGCCGGCGCGGAGATTTTCGTAATTGCAGAAATCTGAAAATTTCGGGTATCAGCTACGACGGCGGATATCAGGAATACATGGTCGCCC
>DASZEU010000054.1:0-12440 GCA_035940535.1 Candidatus Angelobacter sp. | reverse complement strand
GCGAGTTTCTTCGCAGCCCATGTTTTGGACTAACGTATTCTCAAATGCTTTCCGCAGCTCATCAATCTGTTCGCGATTTAATTGCAGGTCACGAACTTGGTGTATGGCCTGCGGCAGTTGGTTGGCTATGTGTCTTGCCAGCACTCTGGCCCATTCTTTTTCTGCAGTGATGACGGCTTGAGGCATGGTGTTCCCCCAGATTTATCAAAAAACTCTAATACAACACATATAGAAGGAAGTATACACTCGAACCCCAAACTCCTTTCAAGTTATTACGGGTTCCTTATGACTTGCCGGTTTTCCGGCTGGCGCGCCTGGCTGCTGATCGTAAGGTACGAGGGCAAGGACTGGGCGGACAGCTCCTGCTAACCGCGGGAAGGCGCTGTTTGCTGGCTGCCGCGGAAGTGGGCGGTGTTGCCCTTCTTATCGATGCCAAGAATGAAAAGGTCGCCGGTTGGTATACGGGTTACGGCGCTGTGCCGCTAGCCGATGCCCCTCTCAGCTTGTTGCTGCCGCTTGCAACTATTCAGGCCACTCTGAAGTCGACGGGCAAAGACTGAGGTTCTTAAAAAGCTACCTTTTAGTTTGCCTGCTCAGTGCTGGCATTCATACAACCGCAACCAAGGCGGAGTCCTAAACGATTCTTTCTTCAAATCGTAGCAGAATCAATATTTAACGAATCCGCAGTTGATGCTGTCGATGCGGCGGCTGTGTCGCAAGAAGACGCCGATTCCTTCCCGTGAGCCTCCAGCGTTGGAGTTGCCCTCTATGGTGGTGAGGACCACTCCATCCACCTGCTTCACGAAACCCACGTGCCCAGTGTTCGCGCTTGTGGTAATGACGAAGATAACACCCGGCTCCACCAGGGAAGGCTGCTGCGCAGCTTCGGCGGGGGTGATGCGATCAATGCCCTTGTTGCCCGCCTCTGCCCATAGCGTATGTACGCTGGCCGTCTTGATCGCTGGATTGACCGCCCCTAGCTGTGTTGTGGCTTGCTGGAAACACCAGTAAACAAAAGCGGCGCACCAGGGAAAGCTCCCGGTCGCTGGATCGAGGCCGGCCGCACGGAGGTATTGGTCCACTTTGGGCCCGCGATTCGAACCAAGCGGGTCTTCCATTGTTCCAACTTCGGCAGCAGCTACTTCCAAGACTTTGGCGAGCAGGGCGGATGTCGCAGTTGTTACACTGGGTACCGCTGCATGTCCGAAGAGTGCTGCCCAAGTCATGGGCCCCACACGACCGTCAATTTGGAGAGGATTCTCAAATTGATCCTGCGAACGCGCTTGAAAAAGCTGAACCCCTTCAGCGGTCTGGGCGCCGTAAACTCCATCTGTAGCAACTGGACCGCAACCCAGAGCATTCAGCCGCTGCTGGATGGCCGTTACAGCAGGGCCTGTGCTCCCAGCCGACAGTACACGGCCTGGAAAGGGCTGTGATATAGAAGATGACGCCATTGAAATGTCTCCTTATTTTAAGAGCGCGGCAAATACCTCGTCCGCATACTCACGCTCTGGTTCAGTTATTCATCTTCTTCGCTGAGTTAACAGAATTCTCTGGCGGTACCGCACTGGACAAGGCGGCGAAAGAAGGGGTCTAACATCCTGACCAACAGTCACAAGGCTCGTAGTGAGAGTTGGTGCAAATCCATGGGCAAGAAAGCCCATTCTCATTTTTTGAATTGCCGCTCACAGCTCCTGCAACTGTTCTGAAGCTTACGCAACGAATCATCGCTGCACGCGTATTCTTTCCAAAAACGCTTTGCAGCATCTCTAACACATCTTTCATAGCCGTCCTTGTAATTGCTCCATTGCTGATCGCAATTGGATGTGTCCAGTAAGCTTTGCACAGTGCAACTCTGCGACAAAGAAACTACCTCGTTGGCCTTTCCTGTCCCATGTCTTGGGCTGCCAGCAATCCCAATTACAAAAAAAGCAAATAAGAAGAATCGGCTCCACATTCCGGAGATACCTCGCCTTCTGAAAACGACATCAGAAACCATCTGATGATATTGCATTTTCGCCTAAATCAATCATTTTTTTATAGATTCCACCTCTGCAACTCATTGGAACATGCTAATTCCTCAAAAACTACTCGCGATGGTTGAATCATTCTTCGATACTATCTTCATGGGTTCCCTTCGGGACTCATGCGTTTCGAGATCGAAAGTCAACCATAGCTGCGTTGCCGCAACGCAAAGATGTTAATCTTCAATGGATATCGTGACTGGATTCACTGCGGCCGATCGCTGGCCATTTTTGTGCGGTAGGGATCAAAGTCCTGCCAAATACGAGACACAGCTCCGGCATCCAATACTTTGACCAATGGTTTCTCCGGTTCTTCCATGGTATAGAACTCTATCTTTACCGTGCCGCACTTCGGTGAAATTGCATCGGCCCCGTAAAAATACCATGCATGGAAAGTAGAACCCAGGCCCGCCACGTTTCTTGTCGGTATGCGAGCGGGCCAGATGGGATCAATTTCTTTGTCGCCGCACAGGAGGCGCATCCTCTGCAATCCGCCTTTGAAATGGGCTCCTCGCCAAAAACCATTCGTAACTTGAGGCTCTGTGGAAATGATCAGGACTGGTTCATATTGGTGCTCGGGTTCTTTGATGGGCGCTTGGCCTTTGGGCCGCCTAGACTGCTCCTTCACCGCCTCGGCATAACGCTCTGTGGCTTTCTCATAACGTGCTACAGGCGTGAGTAGCTGGACGTCAAATAGCTCCGTCTTAAAGGAATATATCTCTTTTTCGAAGCGATCGCGGCCAGGGGCGCGAAGGCTTTCCGCCGGATAAAAGTCCACAGGAATGGTTGGCAGCAGTCGTGATGATGGGAGCGCAACGGTTGAGACATTCTTGCGTGCGTTCTCCAGAATCGTGGAGGCCGAGGCGATGGGCACAATGCGGTAGGACTGTGAGTCTACAGAGAGCAACATGATGCCCACCACGCTGCCGCTCGAGTTAAACAGCGGACTGCCCGCCGTCTGGCGGATGTCAGAGACGATCTCCTTGGCATCCGCTTTGCTCACCACGCCCGTTACCATCTGCTTTTCCTTATGTGCGGTAATGACGGCAAATACTCGTTCACCTTCCACCAGGGAACCGGGATCGATGGACAGTTTGGCAGCGGTAAGATCACCGGCCTCGGCGGGGTTAATTCGCAGGACGGCCAAGTCCTTCTCTTTATCCACAGCGGCAATCGTGGCAGCGAGCCTCCGGTGCTCATCCAATTGCACAGAGATCGAGGTCGCTTGCACAGAGATCGAGGTCGCCTCCTCGAATAGCTTGTGCTCAGTCAGGATAAGTCCAGTTTTGTCGACGACAAAGCCATTGATTGCACCCCGGTCGGTCCAAACTGCCACCACGCTGCCTTTTGCGCTCTTATATTGGTAAGCCAATTCATCGACGCGGGCATCACGCCCGCCGGCAACAGGCGTGACCTTGGCATTGTCGTTGCTAAGTTCAATGGTGTTCACCGGCTTTGTCAGGTTTATCTCGTAATCCCAGATGTAAAGCTTCTCAAAGAGTTCCACGGGCTTCTCGGTCACCAGATGATACTTGCCGGCGGGCAGTTCAGCTTCTGCCAAACCATCCAAGGTGGTTTGGACAATTGCGGGCGCGGTTTCCGAGGAGTTCAGAGGTATGAGTTTGATCGTCAGATGAGGAACCGGCTTGAGGTTCAATTCGCGATCATAGAGCGCAACGCGCAACTTGATCGTTACCTGTTCAGAGGCCGCGCCAAGACCTACAGAAGCAAGCATCCACATAACCAGGATCAACGGCTTCGCAAGTCTCATCGGCCAACTCCTCATAGGTTTGATTTGGATAAGTTCCGCCGCATTATACTTTACTGACTGTAAATTTCTGAAGGACTTAGATCAAAGTTGATGGTCGGCCAGAGGATTTGAAGCGCGGGCAACTTATAATCGATCTTCTGACTCCCATTGACGCCAATCTAAGTAATCTTAAGTCCTTCTAATTATTGCTCTGCTCCCAACAATCACGGTCATTCGTTATATTGCACTCATTTGAAACTCATTGCTACAATGCCGCGCATTCCTTGCAATGAAGCACTTCAAAGAACGGGGGACCGATGGCAAATGCAATGAGACCGGCAAAGCATGAAGCACCTGCTGCGGTTGTCCAGGCCGCGCCTGGAATGAGCGAGGACTGGCTGGCGGTGTGCATTGGCTTGCTGGTTTTCACGCTCTCGCTCGGGTTGCTGTTTGGAAAAGATCTGCTGGGATGGTCGGTCACGACATCTGTTTGGATGTCTCCCGCCAAAGCCCTGGCGCCGTTTTCCAAATCTCTTGCAAAACTTCCGGCGATGATTTCACTGCTGGCCACCTACGGCTTTCTGCTGGCTATCCTGTTGCTTGGCGCCCGGGCCATGCGGGTGAACGTGATGCGCTTTGCTGTAGGCGTGACCGCAATTTTTGCGGTCAGCTATGGCTGCTGGTTCCTTGGCAGTTGGGCGTACATAGCGGCGACGCCTGACAAGAGGCAAGCATTCGGTCTCAGTTGGTCGTTAAATCTAACCAACGAATCCGGATTTATCATCGCACTGTTGGCGGGCCTGATCTTCGGAAATTTCATGCCCGGACTTGTCCAAAAATTTAAAGACGCCATACGGCCTGAGCTGTATATCAAGTCTGCCATCGTGATGCTGGGCGGCTTTCTTGGTATAACTGCTTTGGACCAGAAGAAGCTAGCGTCCGTGATGCTGTTCCAGGGACTGTGCGCGATCGTGTGCGCTTACCTGATTTTCTGGCCGATCGTTTACTACGTGGCCCGCCGTTACTTTGGCTTCAGCCGTGAGTGGGCGGCTCCGCTGGCGTCGGGTATTTCGATCTGCGGGGTTTCGGCGGCCATCGCTACCGGCAGCGCCATCAAGGCCCGGCCTGTAGTGCCCGTGATGGTCTCCTCGTTAGTTGTGATCTTCTCCGTGGTCGAATTGCTGATCCTTCCTTTTGCTGCTCAGCACTACCTTTTCCAACAGCCGATGGTGGCCGGGGCGTGGATGGGTCTGGCCGTCAAAACCGACGGAGCGGCAGTGGCCAGCGGGGCAATCGCGGATGCGCTGGTCCAGGCCAAGGCACTGGCCGCTTCCGGAATACATTTTCAGCCGGGCTGGACGCTCGGCGTTGCTACCACGGTAAAGGTGTTCATCGATATTTTTATCGGTGTGTGGGCCTTCCTTCTGGCCTGGGTATGGTCGGCCAAGATTGAACGCCGCGAAGGTGAGAAAGTCCGGGCCACGCAGATCTGGCAGCGCTTTCCCAAGTTCATCTTGGGCTACGTAGCCACTTTTTTCATCGTGCTCACCGTGGGAGCACTGGCTCCCGCACTGGTGCCCAAAATCAAAGCGTCTATGGGAGAAGCCAATGTGTTTCGCGCTATCTTCTTCGTGATGACCTTTTTTGCCATTGGCGCGCTCTCTAATTTCAGAAAGCTGTGGCAGGAAGGGATCGCTAAACTGGCCGCAGTTTATGTTCTTTGTCTGTTTGGATACATCATCTGGATCGGCTTGCTGATCTCTTGGCTGTTCTTCCACGGAATGCTGCCGCCCATCGCGAAAGGATGACATAAATGCCGGAACCTCGATTGACCGATGAATTGCGCCGGATGGAAAGTGAGTATGAGCCTCTGCTTCCGGTTGAGATCAAGCTCATTTGGTATACCTTTGGAACTGGAGTTGTCTTGCTTGTAGGCTTGGTCTTGCTCAGCCGGCTTTTTGCTTAAAGGATTGGAGCGGGAGACGGGGATCGAACCCGCGACATCAAGCTTGGGAAGCTTGCGTTCTACCACTGAACTACTCCCGCTCTCTACGTGGTCAGCTTACAGTTTAAAGCATTTTAGGCTTCCTGCAACATGTTGTGACTATGGAAAAGATACATGCGGACCGGTCAAATTGTGATAGGCTCTTGCGGTGCAATTCTTGAGCGCCAAGTCGGGAGTGCTTTCGGCTGTAACAGTCATATTGTTGATGGCGATTGCGATCGTTGTTATAGCACCCGAAGTTGACCTGGAGGATGGCGTTCTGGGAGCAGAACAAATTCTTTATGCCCTGTTAATGGCCTTGGCCAGTATTGTGGCCCTGACGGTTGTTCGAAGCCGAGGCGCAATGATTGTCCCGGCGCCATTTTTCGCTTTCTGCGCATTAGCCAGCCCCTCACCATCGGTTGCGTCCTGCTGCTTGCTGTGCTGATTCATGTCTGTAGCTCACCGTGTCATTGTCCAGAAAATCAGCAAGTCAAAATTAACTGATAGTTTCTGGGGTGGATTATGGACCGAATACTCTCGGTCGGCCTGTTGCAGGATTTCCTGAAGGCTAGAAACGAAACATTAAGAGCGGCTGGGTTTGAAGTGTCATCCTGCGCCGGCACAGCCCATGCAAAATGGCTCTTTCGCAAGCACCGGCACGCGGTCGTGGTGATTGGCCATTCGGTGCCGATCGCTGAGCGCAACCAGTTTGCCGCATACGTGAGACGGACATCCCCACAAACCCAGATTGTCTTTCTTTATGCGGGGCGTGCGGAACAGACGCAATTTGCTGACGCCATTGTTAACGTCGAAGAAGGGCCGTCGTACCTGGTACAGACAGTCCAGTACCTCCTCCGCAAACAGGCACTGGAGAGCGAGTCTGATACTGCGGGTGGACCGCTGACGGGGCACAATCCAATCCCCAAACTTCTCTGCATCGCGATCAGCGAAAGCGCCTTGATGTTGCGCAAGAAATCCCTCCTGGAAGCGGGCTTTGAGGTGACCGGCGCTCTTAATCTCAAAGAGATCGAAGCTTCATGCCTGGATCGCACGTTTGATTTGATCATTGTGGGACCACACATTGGTCCAAGAATGAAGATAACAATCGCCAGTCTCTTGCGGAACCAGTGTCCCTCTGTTCCCGTTCTTGAGATGGGCCGGGCTTCCCCGGAGATCGAGGGGGGCCATTGCGTGATCGGAGACTCGCCTGCGGAATTGGTCCAGGCCGTTCGTCTCGTTCTTCAACGGGAGACAGCAAGAATTGGGTAATCTGTCACTTTGGGCCTGCGGCCCGCGAAAGCTCATGAAAATCAACTTTGCTATGTTGGGGCGTGGACAAAGTGGACGTTGTGGACAGAGTGGACCTGGTGGACAGAGTGGAGGCAGTGAACGATGTGATTTTCGACCCTGGTAATTGGGGTAATTGATTTTGTCTGACCAAGGGTCAAGTGCTTCCGAAGTTCCAAATGAAAAAGGCGGCCTTGTTGGAAGGCCGCCTTTGAAGTTGGTACCAAGTATTTTACTGCAGACCTGACTTATAGAGCCACTGTGTCCGCACAAAGGTTGCTGGGTTCATTGAAGTGTTGTCCTGGGCTACCGTGTTCGTAGTGGTGGTGGTTACGGTCGTCGAGGGGAACCACGGTGGAGCAAACCCGTTGGCGAACCGCCGGTCGAAGAAAACATTTCTGGTTGTGGTGTTAATACCCTTAATGTTGTTCTGAATACGCCCACCGACAATATTCAATGTCTTAATCGCGCTTCCGGTATTCGTCAGGCCGCCGGAACCGCCTTGGGAGATCGTGGCCAGAGAGCCATCGATCTGCAACGTTTGGTCGGATTGCCCATTATTGAGTTGGATGTCTCCACTCGCCGTGAAGATTCCGAGAACCTGGCCATGGTCGCTGCCAGCAACCAGGGAGTCCGCAGGAGTGTTCCCGCTGGCAGTCAGGGTTACAGGTTCGGTCTTGTAACGAATGTCGCCTGTGATGGTTACATTGTTGGTGGCGGTTATGGTAAGGGCAGTGCCGTCATTAACGGCGGCCTGACCTTCGCCCGGACCCTTCAGTCCCGTAATGTTGCCGTTTACGTAGAGCATGGTGCCATCAGCCGTAGGATTGCTGCTGGAATCCTGCACCGCTGGAACTCCAATAATACTTAGACTGGTGTTGCCGCTTTGCACGGTGGTCGTACCCGACCCCGGAGTGCTCCCTGGAATGATGGTTATAGTTGTGGTCACTCCGTTATTCACGATGGTGTAAACCTGTCCGTTGGCGCCGGTGGGTGAAAGCGTAACCTGAGCATCTCCCTGAACAAAGATGCCGCCGCCGGTCAGGGTGGGCGGGACAGTCTTTGGTTTGCCTGTCACAGGGTCTGTGACGGTGGTCGTATAGGGCAGGTAGACGCCTGACGATGTTCCATTGGTGGGATATGCGGTTTGATTTATGTTCTTGAGAACTGCGTTGAGGTCAGAGTTCTGGACTTGTGAGTTGTTCGTGCCTTTGCCATCGAGCACGGCCCGCTCCTGGCTGAAGGCGTTGGGCGGCAGCGGAACTTTAGGCTGACCCCGGTTATATCCCTGATTAAACTTGGGAGTGATGGTGGTACCGCCATTGGTGTCGGTGGCGCCATTTACCTGGTCGCAGGTTCCATTGCTGAACTGATAGCCTCCATTGGCGCCGGCGCTGCCCACCGAGTCGGTGAAGTTGTAGCCGCCAGTATCACCGAAGGTCCAGGAGCCATTGGTAAACACTGGTCCTGAGATAGTGCCGGGAACCAGAATCGATCCACTGCAAATGTTTTGTTGATCGATAAACATGCCCCAGGCGGCAAAACTGGTAGTGGTAGTTGAGGTGCTTGTAGTAGCGCCGGGCGAGGTGCTTACGACCAGGGTGAAATTGCCACTATCGCTGACCGTAGCTTTTTCTCCGCCGCGTGTTTGGCCGATCGATGATAGCGAGTAGCTGTAGATGTAAACATAGCCTGGTGGATTATTCGCGGGCGCCGCGCAAGTCCCGGTGTTGGTGCCTTGGGGAGTGCAGCTTACCAGCGCCAGTTGTGTCTGGTTGGGATCAAGAGCAAAACTTGCCGGCCATGAGTTAGCGACGCTGCCGCTTCCGGTAATTGTGAAAGTGGATCCATAGGAAGTGTTGATCGCGGTCTTAACATTGCCTTCCGTACCATTAGGGATGGGCGCCGTGTTGATGGCCACGCTTGCCGGAATGGCCGCGCCGATCTTGTTGATCATGTCGGCGCGCACGATATTCAAGCCCGAATCGGCGGCATAGAAGGAGCCTCGGAAATTGCGATAGTAGCCGTTGACCAGCAGATCAGACCTGACGGAGATCACCATGGCCAGGCTCAATCCAGTCATCAGCAGCAGCAATAGCAGCGTGGTAAGCAAGGCTACTCCACTCTCCGGCTGTCGCTGGCGTTTCCGCGTCGGTTTTGAGATACGAACTGACACATCTTGCATAGTGCCTCCTGACGAACTAGTCATTCATGCTTAGATTTCGTGGATTAATGGTCACCGAGATGCCCTGGATCCGATACGGTCCCTGATCGAAGGCGTTCTTGAATTGATCACTGCCGTCCTGGTTGGGTGGTGTCCGCCCAATCAAGGAGATGCGCACGGAGCGAATCTCCGTCCAGTCAGTGCTATAGTCCGCCGTATTGAAGGTATAAGGCTGATCAACATTAGCGCGCCGGATCGAGGCGCCCACTCGGAAACCGATAATCTGTTCGGCGACTACGTCACCGCCGCCGGCAACCAGGGCCTGCGTCCCCTGTTTCCGCATTAGTTTAGGGTTCGCAGGATTGCTCGAATCCACCGAGTATTGAATGGCATTGAGCCTGAGCACCCAGTCGGTCGCGGCTGAAAACGAGTGCGTCAGCGCCGGAGTAGTGTCGCCGGCATCCGTCCCTAGCCCCTGGGTTATCATGTACTTCTCACTGGTGTTAATACCAAGCCCAGTGGTAGAAGCAAATGTCAACGTCACATTGTTTCCTGCGGCCGCGCCGTCGGCCGTCAAGGTAGTAGTGGTGAGACTTGATTTCGGACTGCCTGGTTTAAGCCACAGGAGTTCATCGCCCGACTTGAAAAGAAGAGCAAAGGCCGCAGCATTGGCAGCCGAAGGTACTCCCGGAGGCGTTACCGTTACCGTAGTGGTAGTGTTCGTGTCTAGATTGGCTGTGGGATGGACCGCGCCCGCGACGCTATCGGTCGTAATGATGTTCAGCGTATCGAAGCAATTTGCCCCGTAAGTGGTGGTGGCGGGCACGGGGTTGCACGGCTGGGCCCGGTTGATAATGGTCACCCCGATAGGCCAATCGGCAGGATTGGACCCGGTAGAGAAAAAACCTGCGCCAGCATTCGATGCGTCAACTTCCATCATGGAGACTGCGTTTCGCAACCCCATCGTGAGGCTGACCTGCGACTGCGTCTGATTGGAAAGCTTGGCATGAGTACTGACCAAGCTCACGGCGGCTGCGCCTATCACGAGGAAGACTGCCATAGCCACCATCAGTTCCAAGAGTGTAAAGCCTGCCCCTGGATTGCGGTCCCAGAGCGCACCGTCACGGCCGGTCAACTGGATTTGTTTGTTGCTCATGGCCTCACCATGCTCATCTGAAATGATTGTTGCTTGCCGTTTCCATTGAGGCCTCCGGTTGAGGTGACTAGCACGGTAATGCGTCGCACTCCAACGACGGGCTGATTCTGCTCGATCAACCAGCGCCGATCAAACGTGGCCATGTCCGAAGTGGCAGCCGGTGGCGCACCATAGACTTTTTGTGTGTCAGCGGTACCATCAGGACTGTGTCTTACCCTTATGTAATAAGCTCCCCCGGCATCGCTGCCCAGAGAGATTTCCACCATCGCAGGCGGATCCGCCGGGTTGGCGGGCTGCGCCATGTCTTTGCCTGCCGAGACCTGAATCTGGTCGGAGTATTGGGCTACGTCGGCGCCTAGCCCGCCTCCCGGAGTTAGGTTGGCGTCGCCGGAATTATAGCGGTTGAGGTCTTCGAGTTTTTCCGACGCCAGCAGAGCCTCGGTACTCATGAATTTAGATTGTACGGAGGTGTCTGACATCTGGGCCATCAGGGCTGCCACGCCCAACATTCCCACGGCCATGATGAACATGGCCACGAGCGTTTCGACCAAGGTGAAGCCCTCTTGGCCGCTGGCCCTGAACTGCGACAACCGTCTACGGTGTGACATTGATGTTCCCATAAGTTCCTACATTGATGGTTTTGGTGTTGTTTTTCAGGGTTACGGTCATGGGCAAGGCCCCCGCAACCACCGATACGGCGCCATTGGGGCGAAATTGCAAGGTGATGTCTGCGTTCAGTGCCGGATTGATGGAAGAGCTCGCGAACGGTACCGCATTCCCCACATTGCCGAAAACGCCGTTGCTGTTGGGATCACTCTGTACCTGATAGGTCAGAGCCGCGCTGCTGAACGCCACTCGATATGGGTACCCGGACGAGATCGCGCGGTAGCGCGTGGCCTGCATGATCCCGGTCACCGACAACACCGCGCTATTCATCTTGTACTGGGCGACGGCGTTCCCAATGAGAGGGATGGCCATGGCCACTATGATGAGGATGATAGCCAGAGTCACCATCAGTTCAATCAGGCTGAACCCGAACGGACGCACCCGGCGCACTGGCGGCCTTTGGTCGTCTCCAGTGAAACCACGCCTCATAGGATATTCTCCATACCAAGGCTACAGATAAATCTTCCATAATCTGTAGACTTGTAACGTTATTTTCTAGCTCATTGACCAACATGGTTCAAGTTACGGAAGTCGTGTTTTTCGTGCTTGACTAGTGTGCAGGAGCATTTCGTCCGCTGTCTGTCTCCTTGCAATCCGGCCTTGTAAGTCCTGTTTTGTCAGCAATATTCCCAGGTGAATTCGCTACACCGGAGGAATCATTATAAAAAGGAGGAGTTGAAAGAGGGAGTGACTTTGTAAGTTACATGGTAAGGGTATTTCTGTCAATGGAGCAATCAGCATATCAGCCCCCGAGTCTTCTGCTTCTTTTTTTGCCGCTACACCGCTACGAGCATCCGGGGCGGCTGGTGTGTAAAAAAAAAGCCGTTACACCGGTTACACCCGTTACAACCCGCGTCAATCCAGTCGATTTCTGTTACGGGTTGTTACGGCTGTAACCGCTTTCATCATTTAAGGCCTCTCAGGGTAAACCGCAATACGGTTTACTTAAGCTTGTGTGAACCTTCTCGACTAAGTGAACCGTATTGGGGTAAGCCGCAGATGACAAAGGGAATTTCCTCTCAGGCGATTAGCTTTCATTTGTCAAGAAACGCAGATTCCGGGACCGCCTGGGCGGCCTCTGGGTTACCAAAATAACGATACTACTAGGCAAGCCTAGCACAATTTCGGACTTTCGTCAAGCATTCGCTATGGACGGGGGTGTAATTAAAAGTGCGAGTCACTTGTGCATAACATTTTGACTACGGAGGGTGAGCTTCGTATTTGGTGCTACCGGCATCAAAAACAATTTCTTATTGCGCTCCGCTTCGCTGCGCGCAAGCCTGCGGCGCAAGGAAAAGGGTTTTTCCTTTCTATACCCAGCATTTACGAGCCAGCGTGCGCGCAAAACCGCGCCCACGCTGACTCGACCCATTCGCTCCGCTCAGGGCAAGCTATGCTGGGCTACT
>DASZEU010000053.1:0-8844 GCA_035940535.1 Candidatus Angelobacter sp. | reverse complement strand
GGTCGTAGCCTTCATCCCGTACCGTTTGCTCGGCGGCTGCGCGAAGCGCTGGTTCGTCTGCATTTCGGGGCAAGTCGCAAGAACGGCGAATTACCTCTTCGCCGCTTTCGATTCGAACCAACCATTTGGATTTGTTCATGTCCCATGAAACTTCTACACGGTCAGCACGCATAGTTTCCTCCTGCCGGTATACAAGCTTTTTGATGCAGTATAGACGCCTGAGAACCTGGCGCCAGAGGAAAAAGATGTTTCCACTAGATGATCTTTAGGACGGAAGGCTAACCTTGCTCTGCGATGCACGTCTATCTTCTGATCGTCGTAAACTGACATAGTGTCGATAATTCCATTCCACTAGATCATCTTGTGGAGTAAAGTATCTGAAGATATGGCAAAACGAGGCGCACATCCGCTCCAAGGCGAGGTCTTGCAAGGGACGCTCGACCTGCTGATCCTGCAAACTCTCGTGCTGGGGCCGGCGCATGGCCACACCATTGCCCACGTCATCGAGCATCGCTCCGATGATGTCCTGCAAGTTGAGCATGGCTCGCTCTATCCGGCATTGCATCGCCTGGAGGATCGTGGCTGGATTTCCTCTTTTTGGGGAACATCCGAAAACAACCGCAAGGCGCGCTACTACCGGCTGACCCGGACCGGACGCAAACAATTGGCCGAACAGACCAGCCGATGGGACCAACTGGTGAGTGCCATCAACCGGATTCTGCGGCCGGCTGCGGAGTAACGCGATGAGTTGGCGGCGGTTTTTTCGGCGGGACCATTGGGACACGGAGCGTTCCCGCGAGCTTCAGTCCCACCTGGAAATCGAGATCGACGAAAACATCGCCAGAGGCATGTCGCCGGAAGAAGCCCGCTATGCAGCTTGCAAAAAGCTTGGGAATCCCTCGCGAATTCGAGAGGAGATCTATCGCATGAACACCATTGGCTTTCTCGAGACACTCGGGCAAGATCTGCGCTATACCTTGAGGACCTTGCTCAGAAGTCCGGGGTTCACCATTGTCACAGTGCTGACGCTGGCCCTGGGCATTGGCGCGAACACTGCCATCTTCAGCGCGGTTAACGCAGTTCTGCTTCGTCCGCTTCCTTACAAGGATTCTTCCCGGCTGGTGATGGTCTGGGCCGACCATCATCTGCGCGGCGGGCCGGTCGATGAATGGACCAACCCTGCCGACTTTTTTGATTGGCGCGCCCAGAGCCAGACTTTCGAAGACATGTCCGTCCTGGGAGGCTGGGCGCCAACCCTCATTGGCAGCGGTGAGCCTGAGTTGCTGCGGGGCACAAAAGTTTCCTACTCCATGTTTTCTGTTCTTGGAGTAACGCCGGCGCTGGGCCGGAATTTTACTGCGGAGGATGATCGCCCCAACGCGGCTCACGTAGTATTGCTGAGCGACGATCTCTGGCGGCGACAATTCAGCGCCGATCCCAAGGTGGTGGGGAAATCCATCAACCTCGATGGCGTTGGACACACCATCGTAGGCGTGATGCCCGCAGGATTTGCCTTCCCTATAGTTCCTAATCGCGAAATCTGGACCACTCTCCAAGTCCCATCCCGCGGACGTGGGAATGCAGTGTTGCGCGCCATCGGACGCCTCAAAAGCAGCACGAGCCTGGCGCAATCGCAAACCGAGATGAGCGCCATCGCGGGCCGCTTAGCTCAAACATATCCAGAGACCAACAAGGGTATCGGCATTACCCTGGTTCCATTGCAAGCGCAGATTGGAGGCACAACCCGAAAGCCATTGTGGCTTTTATTGGGAGCGGTGGGACTGGTGTTGTTGATCGCTTGCGCCAACATGGCGAACCTGTTGCTGGCCCGGGCAGCGTCACGGCAAAGAGAAATCAGCGTGCGGGTTGGGCTGGGAGCAAGGCGAACACGGCTGGTGCGGCAATTGCTCACGGAGAGCTGTTTGCTGGCGTTGTTGGGCGGCGTGATCGGATTGCTGCTGGCTTTTTGGGGAACGGCATTCCTGGCAAGGGCGTTGCCGCCAACAGTCAGCTCGGTGGAGCCGGTGAAGATTGATTTGGCCGTTCTCCTGTTCACTCTGACGCTCTCGATGCTGACCGGGCTGGGATTCGGGCTGGCGCCGGCATTGCAAGCGACTCGCGGGAATGTCACGGAAGTGCTCAAGGAAAATGCGCGATCCACCAGCAGCGGGAAAGGCGGACGACGATTGCGGAGCGCGCTGGTGATCGCCGACGTGACCATCGCATTGGCGTTGTCGGTATCGGCAGGGCTTCTGATGAAGAGCTTCCTGCGACTGACCAGTGTTGACCTTGGATTTCGGCAAGATCATCTGCTGGAAGTCACAGTCAGGCTGCCCCGCCAGAGCTACTCCGAACGAGTCAAGATCACGAGTTTTTACCAGCAACTGGCACAGCGCCTTGCTGCTCTTCCCGGAGTAACGGCTGTCAGCGCGGCATCTGATCCTCCTTTGAACGGTGTGGGCGGCAGCGACAGCGACTTCTTCATCGAGGGCAAACCTCTGCCGCCGTCCGATAAGAGGCCAGCCGCGTGGTATTCATCGGTGATGCCCAATTTTCACCAGACTATGGGGATCGCTTTGTTGCGGGGCCGCAACTTCAACGACCACGACACTGCCGATGCCCAGGCCGTCATCATAGTCAACCAAACCATGGCGCGGAAGTATTGGGGCGATGAAGACCCGATTGGCAAACGAATCAGCAATGGCGACCCGGCCAATCCGAAGTGGAAAGAAATCGTCGGAATCGTCGGCAACGTGAAGTATTTCACCCTGGAAGCCGAACAGCCTCCCATGATGTACCTGCCGCTGGAGCAAGCTCCTGATCCGAGCATGACTCTGGCCCTGCGCACCTCTGGTTCCCCGCTTGAAATGGCCGCCCCAGTGCGCAGCGCCGTCTGGGCGCTGGATAAAAACTTGGCTATCCCTTCGCTCACCACTATGGAGCAACTAGTGGAGGGCGCGTCCGACCAGCCGCGCCTGCTTTCAACCCTCATCAGCTCCTTTGCGATCATGGCTTTGTTATTGGCCGCCGTCGGCCTATACGGCGTAATGGCGTACATGGTGACCGAGCGCACTCACGAGATGGGCATACGCATGGCGCTAGGCGCGACGCGAAGCAGTGTCTTGGGAATGATCTTGAGTCAGGGGCTCAAACTCTCAGCATTCGGTATCGTTGCTGGTCTGCTGGTTTCGCTGGCCTTCACCCGCGTGCTCGGGACTTTTCTTTTTCATGTGGGGAGCACCGATCCAATAACATTTGCAGCAGTGGCATTGCTCCTGGTAGCGGTGGCTTTTGCAGCATCCTACATTCCGGCGCGCCGAGCCATGCGGGTTGATCCAATGGTCGCGTTGCGGTATGAATGAGAAATTGGCAGTCTACAAAAACAATAGGGTCGTATATCGTTCATATATCAAGGCGTATTGCGTTTCATATTCTTGTTCTTGCCATTTTGCCCAAACACTCGCCCCCTGTCACAAGTCTTCACGAAAGCTGCATCCTCACGCCATTACTTTCAAGTTCGGACTGATGATTAATTTTGGCTCCGTGGCCTTTTGAACATCTTCGGCGGTCAGGCCCGGTGCTACTTCTTCCAGCACCAATCCTTTGGGCGTGACCTTGATGAATGCCATTTCGGTCACGATGGTATCTACCACCTTCATGCCGGTAAGGGGCAGACTGCATTTCTTGAGAATCTTTGGCGTGCCGTCTTTGGTGGTGTGTTCCATAGCGATGACGACGCGGCGCGCGCCGGCAACCAAGTCCATGGCTCCGCCCATGCCTTTGACCATCTTGCCGGGGATCATCCAGTTGGCGAGATTGCCTTCTTCGTCAACTTCCATGGCGCCCAATACGCTCAGGTCGATGTGGCCTCCACGGATCATGGCAAAGGAGTCGGCGCTGGAAAAATAGGCGGTGCCGGGAATCTCGGTGACCGTCTCTTTGCCGGCGTTGATGAGGTCGGGATCTTCTTCGCCTTCGAGCGGAAACGGACCGATGCCCAACATGCCGTTCTCGCTTTGCAGGACCACGTCCATGCCCTTTGGGACATAGTTGGCCACCAGCGTGGGCATGCCGATGCCGAGGTTTACGTAGAAGCCGTCGCGGAGTTCCCTGGCAATGCGCTTGACGATCCTTTCGCGCTTCTCCACATCTTTTTGTTTGTCAGTTGCCGGTATGGTTGCCATGTCTGCTGAGCCCCTCTGTCATTCAAGACGATCACTCCTTGCACAAGCTGTTGAGTCCTGCGGCAGAGCATTATAATTATAATCGAGGATGTAACCACACCCGTTGTGACAACGGAGCAGACCCGTGCCGCTCAAGCTTAAAGATCCGGCAGGTAAAAACCGCGACAGCATTCTGGAAATGCTCAAGAAGATATGTCCTGAAGCGAATCTCGAGGTGGCCGGCGATGGCACTGTCTCGACGAAAGATGCGGATTTTTGCACGAAACAAAGGGAAACGCCTCTGCTCAACGCATGCAAGTGTATCTGTACGGCGATTGGACCCGGAAAAACCACCACGATTGTGGTCCGGGATGACCTAAGCGCGTGGGGAGGTGGACGAACTGACGATGCGAGTCCAGACGATACTGCCAATGGAAAAGGATCTGACGAAACCGTTAATATTGAAAATCAGAACAGATGGCGCCTCGATAAGAAAGATAAGGACGGTAACTGGATTGACGATCCGGATTGGATAATCCTTGCGCATGAACTCTGCGGCCATGCTGTCCCAGGCGCGAAAGGCACGCACCCTGAGTGGAGACCCAGTAAGCCCGGATATAAGCCAAACTGGCACGATGACGCGATTAAGAAGGAAAACGAAATCCGCGGGATTCGGGGGCTTCCGGATCGACCATTGGATGCGAGCGTGGTCAAAAAGTAACGAGGAGAAAAATGCAAATATTATTCGCCATGTTGATCGGTGTCAGCGTGGTGCTCTTGACAATCGTTTTCTTCCAAGTGCGAAGCGCCCAGCATCAAATTGCAGATCTGACCGCGATGGTGCGGCAGGGCGGGACGAAAACTTTAGTGCAGGGCATCGAAAGAGTCAGGGCAGGAATAGCGAAAGATGAAGTCATACGATTGTTGGGGACAGTGGACAACCCCAACAATGACGAATGGTTTTACTATCTGGATAGACATTCGGGCTATTTGATCAAATTCGATTCAAGAGAACGTGTGGAATCCGTCGCATCTTGGAAGAGCTGACTTGGGAAATGAGTTCGCTTTAGTTGGGGGCTACTATGCCTATACCACTCGCCCGTAGATTTTCCACTCACTCGAGGTTGTGCTTTTCCCTAAGCCCGCTTCCGCACTGTGCGCTTCTCGATCCGTTTCTCTGCATTTTGGGCCAAGAGAATTCGTTTCACGTAGACGCTCGGCACATGCACAGAGTCCGGAGGAATGTCTCCCGGCTCTACGATTTGCTCTACTTCGGCAATGGTAACTTTGGCCGCAGTGGCCATCATGGGATTGAAATTGCGCGCGGTCTTGCGAAAAACCAGGTTGCCCCAGCGGTCGGCCTTCCAGGCTTTGACCAGGGCAAAATCTGCCTTGAGCGCCCGCTCCATGACATAAGGCCGCCCATCGAACTCGCGCACTTCTTTGTCTTTCGCCACGAGCGTGCCCACGCCGGTGGGCGTGAAGAATGCAGGTATGCCTGCGCCGCCTGCCCGGATGCGCTCGGCTAGCGTGCCCTGGGGATTCAGTTCCAGTTCCACTTTGCCACTCAGCACCATTTGCTCGAAGATCTTGTTCTCGCCTACATAAGAGCCGATATGCTTCTTGATCTGACCGGCGTACAGCAGTTTGCCCAGGCCAAACTCATCAACGCCTGCGTTGTTGGAGATGGTGGTCAGGTTCTTCACGCCCTTACGCACCAAGCCTTCGATCAGGGTCTCAGGAATGCCGCACAGGCCGAAACCGCCGACCATGATCGTGCATCCATCGGTAATATCGCGAATCGCTTCATCCACGTTGGCAACGACTTTATTCATAAGCGAACGATTCTAAAGCATTCAGCCGTAAAACTAACCCACAGCCTGTCGTGCTGCCGCGAACCTTTTGGCTTGAATCTCTATGAAAACATTGATCAACGAAACTGCTGCCGGAGTAACACCGGGAATGCGGGAGGCTTGCCCCAGAGTGCCAGGACGAATGCGCTGCAGTTTTTCATTCATCTCGCGTGATAGTCCGCTTACCTTGGAATAGTCAAACCAGGCAGGGATTACCTGCTGCTCCGACCTCTTCAGGCGTTCGATGGATTTCTTCTGCTGCTCCAAGTATCCGGAGTACTTGATCTCAGTCTCCACCGTCTTCATCTCATTGCGGGTGGCGGATGAAAGTCGCGCACTCACAGTATCGCCCGAAATCGCAGCAATCTCGGCAAAGAACTCCGGATACTGCTCAGCGACAACCTGGGCATAGTCTTCAATCACAATTTCGGGCCGGCGCAGCAGTTGCGCCAGGGAAGAACCAAGCGCGCCCTCCAGATTAACCTGAGGCATACTGGATTCATCACAGAGGTCTTTCGTGTTTGCAATACGCTCGCGGCGGGCGAGGCCGATCTTTTCCAGCACTTCCGCCGACACTTTCGTCTTTGCCAGCACGGCTGCCAGCTTCTGTGCGCGCTGCTCCTTCGCCATAAATTGGCCCCAGTCTGAATCGTTGATCAAGCCGATGCGACGGCCATGCGGTGTGAGGCGGCGATCGGCATTGTCGATCCGCAGGTGGAGGCGGAACTCGGCGCGTGAGGTGAACATGCGATAAGGCTCGTTTGTGCCTTTGCTGATCAGGTCGTCAATCAAGATGGCCGTGTATGCCTCAGTGCGGTCGAGCACCAGTGGCGGCTCACCCTTGATCTTGAGCGCAGCATTGATGCCCGCCATGATGCCCTGGCAGGCCGCCTCCTCGTAACCGGAGGTGCCATTAATCTGTCCGGCCAGGAACAGCCATTCAATCTTCTTGGTCTCCAGGGTGCGCTGCAACTCCGTGGGATCGATGGAATCGTATTCGATAGCATAGCCGGGGCGCAGCATATCGGCTGTTTCCAGGCCAGGGATGGATTTGATCACCGCAAGCTGCACGTCAATGGGCATGGACGTGCTCATGCCATTTACGTAGACCTCATGGGTATTCAGCCCTTCCGGCTCCAGAAACAGTTGGTGGGTGGTCTTGTCAGGGAACTTGACGATCTTATCTTCGATGCTGGGGCAGTAGCGTGGCCCGATGCTCTGAATTTGCCCTGAGTACATGGGCGAGCGATGGACATTTTCCCGGATGATGCGATGCGTCTCAGGCGTAGTGAAGGCAATGTGGCAAGGCACCTGCCGCTGCGTGATCTTGCGAGTGCGAAAGCTGAAGGGCGTAGGATCGTCATCGCCCGGCTGCACTTCAAAGCGCGACCAATCGATGCTCCGGCCATCCAACCGCGGTGGTGTTCCAGTCTTGAGCCGGCAGCCGCGCAGTCCAAGCAGCTTGAGCGATTCGCCCAGAAGTTGCGAAGGCGGCTCGCCACTGCGCCCAGCAGGATATGTTTGCTCTCCACAATGGATCAATCCGTTAAGGAAGGTACCAGTGGTCACGATCACAGCCTGTGCGCGGACACATCGGCCATCACGGAGCTTGATGCCACGAGCAATACAGCCGGGGGGCCCCTTCGGCAGGCACCTCAGGGCAGGCTCTTCGGCTGGTACCTCAGGGCAGGCCTCTGTGCCAATCGATTCCGCATTCTCGACCAGCAGCTCTGCTACCTCTGCCTGCTTGATGTGGAGATTCGCCTGGCTTTCGAGGACTTCGCGCATCTTTACCCGATACTGTTGCTTATCGCACTGGGCACGAGGAGACCACACCGCTGGGCCGCGCGAGGTATTCAAGAGCCGAAACTGAATGCCGACCGCGTCAGTCACCTCGCCCATGATTCCGCCGAGCGCATCGACCTCACGGACTAGATGGCCCTTGGCGATCCCTCCAACGGCTGGATTGCATGACATCTGGGCAATCAGGTCTGCGTTCAGGGTAAACAGGGCTGTATTCAACCCCAGGCGAGCTGCGGCCATGGCCGCTTCGCAGCCTGCGTGGCCAGCGCCGACCACCACCACGTCGTATTGTTCGGTGAACTTGAACATCGCCAATCTTCTATCTTACAAGCAACAGATGAAATGGGTGTCTTGACCACGAGAAAATTCGTGCCCTGGAATTTCTACATCTGTACTCACGATTTTACGGGGTTAAGTCCCCAAAAGGGGACGTCTGACAGTAGCCCCAATACGGTCCACTTAAGGAATTCGAAGTTGTCAGGGACTCAGATGGTCAGCGCCGGAGGCGCGCTAAGAAGTTAGCCCAGCGTGTGAACGCTGGGAAAAGATTAGAAATAAATGACAAGCCCCAGCGGGGCGGCACAGATTTTCCGTTGTCTCTGCACTAAAGCTATTGATCGAAAAGGTTCATCAAAAGCTTAAGTGAACCGTATTGGGGCTACTGTCAGACGTCCCCTTCGGGGACTTAAAAGGGCTTGGATTTCCTTAGAACCTTGAAACAGAAATTCACACGCATAGTTGCCACATTGTCTCACAATCTCAACATGGTGGAGCAGGCAACTTGGGGGCAATCACCGCGTCCTCATCCGAGTGACAATACAATGGAGTAGCCGCAGCAAATCGTTATCCCTAAGGTAAATTGCCAATGCATAAAACTGAACAGTCCGAACCCTGGTTGCGAGATACATTGAAAGATGTGCCTCCAGTACAGCGGGCAGTCTTGCATGCTCTGGAATTGGCCCAGGAAGACCTGGAACGCTGGTGCGGGCGCCTCAGCAAGGAGCAATTGAATGCCCGCCCATTGG
>DASZEU010000052.1:0-17965 GCA_035940535.1 Candidatus Angelobacter sp. | reverse complement strand
TCCGGGGACCGAACCACTTCGACCTCAAAGCCCTCCGAGCGAAGCAATATCTTCAGGGCTTCCAGGACAGAAGGCTGGTCATCGGCCACGAGGACGCGATAAATCTTCTTAGCGGTTGCCATGGAGATGCTTAACGTCCCCCTGTACAGCTATAACTTAAAATATTCTCAACTTGGCGCTCTTGATTTAAGCATTATATCCAGGTAGTGGTCTATTCCCCTGTAAATAGCGGTTTGCGAATATTGGATCTGGAGCGATCATAAAGGCTTTTTTATCAATGGCTTGCCTGCTCGTTGCCAGACCGGTGGCAGTGATCCGCTCCATTGATATGACGGAGGTGGGGGCGCTACCCTTGCCGTAATATTTTCATCGGTTGAATGGATGCGGCTCGGACCGTAAGCGCGAAAGTGACAATCACCGCAACTGTTCCCAGAATGAATGCGGCCAGAAGAAGACCGGAAGAGATGCTGGTGAAGCCGGGGAGAACCTTTTGGATAAGTCTACGCAAGAAAAAAGCGCCAATAAGTCCCAACAACATGCCAGTGGCGACTAATCTGGCTGCCTGGGCGGTCGTGAGCATCACAACTTTAGCCCGTGTAGCGCCGACTGCCATACGCACAGCTATCTCGCGCGTCCGCAGACCAACCTGATAGCTCAATAGACCGTAAAGGCCCACCGCAGTCAACAACAAAGCAAGACCACCAAAAGAGGATACAAGGAAGGCGTAAAATCTCTGTCGAGCCAGGGATTCAGAGATCACCTGAGTAAGAGGGCGCACGGAGGAGACGGGGAGATCAGGGTCGGCTGACGATACTGCGCTGTGAATTTCTTCCGAGATACTCTTACTATCCGATGAACGAACCATGATGGAGGTCAAGAACCACTGGTTGGCAAGAGCAGTGATGTTGTCCGGCACCTGAGTGACAGGGACAAATACTGTTGGTGGAGCCGGTTTCTCCAGCCCGGCCTCATGGATGTCAGCGGCGACTCCAATGACTTGGCGCAGGTCAGAAAACTGCGGTCCAGCTTCCCTTGCTATGTTGACAAAGCGTCCCACAGGAGAAGTATCCGGCCACCAGCGCCGAGCCAGTGTCTGGTTGACAATTGCTACCGGCTCACTTCCAGGAACGTCTGAAGGGGAAAAATTCCGTCCCCCGATCAAAGGTATCTTCATTACACCCAGATAGTCAGAGCTCACAATGCGGTACTCAACTACATGTTCAATCTGAGTGGGAGAGTCCACAGAATAAAGCGGGAGGTTCAGCCCTTTTTCCAAGGGTAGTCCATTCACACTGCTAATTGCCTCAATATGAGGAACCCGTTGCAATTGTTCCCGAATTTTTTCCACCAGCCTTTGGGTCGGCTCGGTCGCACGGTAGTTCTTGGAAGCAAGGGAAATCTGCGCGACGAAGACGTTCCGGGGATCGAAACCCGGTTTTACTTCATGCACGTGCAGGAAGTCCTGCAGCAGCAGACTGGCGCCGGTCAGGAGAACCAGAGTGAGGGCGATCTGCGCAGAAATCAATATGCGCCCGGTACGCGCTTGTTTGGGACTGGAGGTACCGCCGCGCGGCGCAAGCTGCAACATTTCACCCAGATGAATGTGAGACAACTTTAGCGCGGGTGCAAGTCCGAAGAACACTGAAGTAAGACACGACAAGGTTGCAGCAAAGAGCAGCACGCGCCAGTCAATGCCGACTGAGGCATTCAGCGGGAGGTCGGCAGGCAGAAGCCTGAGAACTAATGGGGTACTCTCTTTAGCCAGGATAATCCCAACCAGACTTCCCGAGGCGCCGATGAGTATACCCTCGGTCAAGAAAAACCTAGCCAGCCTGGGCCGATTTGAACCTAAAGCAACGCGGACAGCGATCTCGTGACTGCGGGCTGATGCCCGCACCAGACAGAGGATGGCCACATTGGTACAGCCGATCATCAACACAAGGAATACCGCAGAGGACAGGATCGCCAGCCCCTTGCGGACATCGGAAAACAGGAAGTCCGGAAAGCTTTGCGGGACGACAATCGCCTTGGCAGAATCGGCAAGGTAGGTCAGGCCAAATCGCCCGGAGAGCGACTGCAATTCAAGCCGGCTCTGTTCCAGAGAAGAGGCATCTTTCAGTCGAGCTATTACACGATAATCACTGCCCGTGTCCGCCGTAGTGGGACTTAGCTTAAGTGGAACCCATAGGTCGGCCTCCGGATAGAAGTGAAATTGCTTCGGCATTACCCCCACAACGGTGTAGCCTTCGCTGTTGATGCGAAATTGAGAGCCAATCACCCGGTCGTCCCCATTGAAATTGTGCTGCCACGCTGCATAGCTCAATATCGCAACGGGTGCTCCTCCAGGCCTATCCTCTTCAGGAAGGAAATCGCGGCCGAACAGCGGGGCCACATCCAAAGTTCGAAAAAAATCCTGCGACACTCTAAGGGTCTTTACAAATTCGGGGGAGCGGACACCGGAAAGATTGACACCCATACCTAAAGGATAGATGACGGTCATGTTTTGCAAAGTCGAGGCTTGCTCCTTGAGCATGAAGAAGGCCCTGGCAGAAATGTCTCCTTGGGACCCATATTTATCCTGCCAGTGAAGGATCACCAGTTTCTCTGGATGGGAGTAGGGCAACGGATGCAATAAAACCGCGTTGATGACGGTAAATACGGTTATGTTGGAAGCGATCCCAAGGGCCAAAGTAATCACCGCGGCCCAGATGAAGCCGCGACTTTGCATTAACGAATGGGCTGCGCGGCGCAAGTCCTGGAACATCGCCAGGATCATCTTTGACCTCGAATCGAGTTAGCTGCTGGTGGGTCTAGTAAAAAACGAAATAGCGCCGAGCTCTTGTCAGTGAGGGGACACCAGTGGCTATGCCTTTCCATAGCTCTCTGCCGAGGCATTTTATAGACCAACTTTAGTGAAAAATAAGTCCTTAAGAATATGATACTTAACGCCATCGCTCCATGCCTAATTCATAGTTGTTGTCCATCCATGGATTGCACTGTCCATCTGCGGACACTCTGTTGATTTTGAATGATTGAACATTGGATTAGTTCAAAATGGTTAGCCAGGATACGTTCCTTCGGGAGTCGCCTGTCCACCACTGGACGCCCATGTCCAGCTCTGAACATTCCAAATTCTGAATGTTACTAAAAAAACAGCCCAATCGAGATTAGAAGACCATTTACATCCCAGATTACGTAGTTTTGACTCTAGTTCCGGCCTAAGTGTCCATGGGGGGACAGAAAGATCAAACAGGGAGGAGCGGAAATGGGTGCTATGGATTGGTAGGGTTCTTGCTTAAGTAAGAGCCGGGTGAACTGAAGGATCAAAACAACACTGAAAGAGGAGAGAGTAATGAATAATGTGCTTAAACTGCAGACCCTGAGATTTTCTTCCCCAATTTGGGCGCCTTCAGAGGGACTAGTCAGCGGCTTCAGTGGCGTTTGTCCGACTGTAGCAAATGACGTAGAGGGCCAAAGATTTGAGATGCAATGAAGCCACGGCGAAATAGGGGCCGGCTTGGGAAGTAACCTAGCTGGCCCGCTCCCACCCTCGCCGCCGGCTGAAAGTGGCAGTCGAAAATGGCCAGATAGTAGCAAGTCTTAAACATAGGTTGTAATCGATCAACAAGGACCTGTCATGCAGAGCGCGCCAAATCCGCTGTATCGCTTGGTACACAAGGATTATTTTGAGCATTTCGATGCCTACCACCCCAGCCTCTCTGACTTTCATGATCTGGTTTCAGCCAATCTGGGGGAAAGCTGGGAGATTCATCGCACTGATCTCTGGTTCCATTGCAACTTGCCGCAAAATATCACGCCGGGTCAAGGCTGGAAAATTCATATCTCGGCGACCTTAGGAAACGCAAAAACCACGGTGGAGAGAGTCGCAGAAGTTCTCGCCCGGTGCAAAGATACCAACTTCAAGTTCGCGCTTGACCTGCCAACGTTGTCGTTGCTCAATAGCAAGCAGTGGCCGCGCGGGGCATCCGGAAAGTTCATTACAATCTACCCTCCCAATAGCCACCGCTTTCTTGAATTGATTGAAGTACTTCACCAGACAACCAAAGGATTGAGAGGGCCGTATATTTTTTCTGATTATCGCTACCCCAACAGCGAAGTAGTCTTCTATCGCTATGGAGGCATGCAGCTTTACAAGGTGATGAATGTGGAGGGAGAGAGAACTCCCATGTTGGTGGGCCCTGACGGAAGCGAGATTCCAGACCAGCGGCTGGCTTATCCCGTCACTCCTCCGTGGGCAGATCCATTGCTTCCAGCCGGCGCCACCGATGATGGGCCATGCGAGAGTTGCAGTATTGGACAAGGACGATACACGATCCAGAACGCCATCAAATTTTCTAATTCAGGGGGCGTCTATCAAGCGCTGGATAACCAAACAGGGAGCAAAGTAATCATCAAAGAAGCGCGTCCCTGTATCAGTGAAACGCATGATGGATATGATGCCGTAAAACTGCTCAAGAAAGAATATTCCCTTCTTTGCCTGCTGGCAGATACTGGGATCGCTCCTAAAGCTCTAGACCTTTTTCCGGAGTGGGAGCACTGGTTCCTGGTGGAAGAATATATTGACGGCGTTTCCATGAGCGGCCATTCCGCTGCCAGGAACATACTGTTGCGGACCCGGCCCACGGAACAGGATTCGCTCGAATGGTATCAAACATTTCGCTCACTATGCATGAGCCTTATTGGTATTGTTGAGACGCTGCATGCGAAAAACATCGTATTTACAGACCTCTCTCCGGAGAATCTGATCGTCTGCCGGGGGACGGCGGAACTAAAGCTGATCGACTTTGAGGGCGCTTACCAGATTGACGTAGATCCGCCAACCAGACTCCACACTCCAGGTTTTATATCCTCAAGATGTCTCGCGGGAGCAATAGCCGGCTTTGACGATGACTATTATGCTCTGGGGGCGGTGCTTCTAGCCTATCTTTTTCCAGTCAATGGACTGTTTCATCTTGAGCCCGCAGCCAAGCAAAGAATCCTGGCGGCTCTCCAAGCTGACATACATTTACCCGAACAGATTGCGCGGATGATCCTAGATCTCACCTCCGAAGATCTTTCAGCACGTCCAACTCCGGCAGAAATGCGGAAAATTGTGGAAACATCTTCCTGCTCCAAATCTACAGAACATAGAAAGCAAGGAATTGAAATCTATCACGAGGTAGTGACAGGGATTGCCAGCCACATCGAGGCAACAGCTACCTATCAGAGAGCTGACAGATTATTTCCAGGAGACCCAAAGCTATTCACTACCAATCCCTTGAGCTTGGCCTATGGCGCGGCGGGAGTGGCTTATGCCATGGACAGGATCACCGACAGCACTTCAGCAGCAACGATAGATTGGATTCTAAGACACAAAGCATCCAGCGATCGCTACGCTCCGGGGTTATACATAGGTCTTTCGGGAATTGCCTGGAGCCTGCTGGAGCTGGGAGTACGGCCGGAGGCGGAGAAAATGTTCCGGCTTACATTTGAGCATCCTCTTTTGTACCGCGCGGCGGATGTCTTTTATGGAGTAGCGGGTTGGGGAATGACTTGCCTGAGGTTTTTCCTGGAAACAGGCAACGAACTCTATCTCGCCAAAGCCACAGAGGCCGGCGACTATCTGCTGAATGCTCGCGCGACCAGCGAACGAGGTTGCTACTGGGAGCACGCAGGAGCCCCGCGATTGGGAATGGCCCATGGCGCCAGCGGCGCCGGCCTGTTCTTGCTTTATCTCTTCCTGGCTACTGGAGAAGAGCATTTTCTGGCTACAGGACAGCAGGCTTTGGAGTTCGATCTAAGCTTTGCGGTAGAAACCAAGGATGGAGGGCTCTCTTGGGGATCTAGCGCCGACGAGCAATCCCCTTTGTACCCATATTGGCGTTTCGGCAGTGCAGGGATCGGCAAGGTTGCCCTGCGCTTCGAGGCGCTTCTTGGAGAAGGATGCTACCGCTCCGCCCTGGAAAAGATATTCATTGACACGGACCGCAAATATGCTGTGCTACCGGGACAGTTCATGGGATTGGCGGGACTTGGCGGTTTTCTGCTGGACATGCACCAATTTTTTCCAGAGGACAAATATCTGAACAGCGCCCGGAAGGTAGCTGACGGGATCATGCATTTCAGAGTGGATCGCCAGGGAGCCGCTTTTCCCGGCGCCATGCTTTCCCGTCTGAGCTGTGATTACGGGACGGGAAGTTCCGGCGTCGCGCTGTTTCTCAATCGTCTGCTCGGAAGGCAGGGAGATGACTTCATGCTGGATTCGTTATTCGCTTTTAAAGGATTGGCATTGAGAAGAGATGTCCTGAAAGAGGAAACCTCGAAGTCAGCCCTAGTTTGAGGTGAACGCCCAAAGGGCGATTCATTTGGATTGTTCTTCATGCGACTGGCATGGGCAGGGAACATTGAAGGTTTGGCCCAGAAATTTCTCTGGATTTTTCAGTATGTGAGCACAAACCTGCGTACCGCGCGCCATGTTCGCGCTGAAAGAAAGACATAATGGACACTGTTTTAGAAGCGCGGAATTTTGTCGATGTGCTGCGTTACTGGGTGAACCGGCAGCCGGATAAATGCGTGTTCGTTTACCTGGGCCGCGAAGGCCGGCTGGAAATGCGGATTACATACGAGCAACTCGACCGGCGCGCGCGCGCGATCGCAGCCGCCTTGCAAGAGGTAGCATATCCGGGCGAGCGGGCCTTGCTGCTGTATCCTTCGGGGCTTGACTATGTAGAAGCTGTGATGGGATGTCTTTACGCAGGAATCGTAGCGGTCCCGAGTTGTTCCCCTAAGAGATCAGGACGGCCGTATTCGTCGAGAAAGGCGCAGTGGCAGGCGGTTGATGCGAAGCCTGCCTTGGTGCTTACGTCCTGCGAATTGAAGTCTGAAGTAGAGGGGCTGCAATGGCGAACCGGCCATGAAGCTGCCCGGGTCTTATTTACCGACCTGGTTGCAGATGACCAATGCAGGGATTGGCTGGAAGTGAAGCTTGAGCCCCAGACGCTGGCCTGTTTGCAATACACTTCTGGATCTACATCAGCACCGAAGGGCGTGATGGTGAGGCATGCCAACCTGCTTCATAACCAGGAATGCATGCGTTGCGCCTTTGGACACGATGAGGAGTCGGTAATCGTAAACTGGCTGCCTCTTGATCACCATATAGGATTGATCGGAGGTGTGCTTCAGCCGATCTACGCTGGCGCTCAAGGTATCCTGCTTTCCCCCCTGGATTTTCTAAGGCGGCCGCTAACGTGGCTGGAAACTATCAGCCGGTTTCATGCGACGACCAGCGGTGGTCCGGATTTCGCTTATGACCTGTGCCTGAAGAAAATCAAACCTGAGGAGCGCGAGGGCCTTGACCTTCGAAGTTGGAAGGTCGCATTCAACAGCACAGAGCATGTGCGGCCCGACACGGTTGTGAATTTTTCCAGTGAGTTCGGAGCTTGCGGGTTCCGGCTGCATGCTTTTCGACCCTGCTATGGCTTGGCGGAGGCCGCCGTGATGGTCACAGCAGGCGATGGTTCGTCGATTCTTTTCAGCCGCGCGGGTTCCGATTCTCAAAACGACGAAGGCAACGGCACGGGTAGTTCCCGAATGCTGGTGGGCTGTGGTCGAATCCAGCACCACCAAATAGCGATTGTCAATCCGGAGAATCTGCAGCGCTGCGCGGCCGATGAGATTGGCGAGGTCTGGATTTCAAGCGCAAGCGTTGCCGGCAGTTACTGGAACCGCGAGAAAGAAAACATGGCAACATTTGGCGCCTATATCAAGGATCGGCTGGAAGGTCCCTTCCTACGGACCGGCGACCTGGGTTTGGAACATAATCAGCAGTTGTTCATTGTTGGCCGGCTCAACGACCTCATTACGACGAACGGAAGAAACTATTATCCCGAGGACTTGGAGTTAGTCGCACAAGAATGCCACGAGGGTCTTGTTCGGGGCTGTGGGGCAGCTTTTGCGATCGATAAAGACGGCAGCCAAAGTGTGGTCCTGGTGCAAGAGGTGTCGCGCATGCACAGAATCACAAATACTCAGCCAATTGCAAAAGCAATCCATCGAGCCATCCTGAGGAAATTCGATCTCCATATTGGTGAAGTTGTTCTCGTGCCAGAGGACAGTATCCCAAGGACCTCGAGCGGCAACTTTCAAAGACACGAATGCAGAAAGCTGTTTTTAGATGGCACTCTAAACAGGGTCGCGGCGAGCGGGTCCGATGAGGCTTTAGCTGAAATCAATATGTTCCCGTCACGACTCAGATGAATTGAACGGATCAGAAAGCCGCTCCAGCACCATTGTATTTCTTGAAACAGGTTTTCCGCTCCTCGAAGAGTTCCTTTGGCCTAATGTCACTCACTTTGGAACCAGGATCTGGCCATGAGTTTTGATTTATACGAGCCGTGGGCTTCGCGTGACTGCCTTCTGGCAGAAAAATCGAGCGTTGCCGAGTTGCCTCTTAATCTGACGTGGAATATTTACGCATTCTCGGGGTCCTTCAGGCGCAAAGGGCGCGCCTTCAGGATGACAGCGCGTTTTAGAGGGAGAAATTGATGTTCAGCCGACAAAAAGTAAGTGACATTATCCTTTAGCCGCCTTACGGACTGTCATGCCGGGATCAGGTATTCGGCTCGCTTGGGGGCTTACGTTTTTGACACAGCATGAGTCTAATTGCAGGAACGACAGCCAAGCTTTGGAGATTGAGTTATGCGAACGGCGTGGATTGCTGGATTGGCGGTATTGGTTGCTGGCACAGCGGTTGCCCAGGCGCCCTGACGGGGATCGATGCCTCCAATGGAGCGTTCAGGATTTTCAGTTACACATCGAGTCAATTCCAATGGCCGACTTACCGCGCTCCAGCGAACCGGTATGCACCCTGCCCAAGCCGCTTTTCTGGGAGAGCTGAAACTGGCTCCAGCCTCGCTGCTTCCGAAGAAGGCGGATGCGTTCACCAATTCTTTTGCGGACTGTAAGAGAATCCTGCATGAGCCGGAAAACACACCTGAGCCAGAACCCTATTTGGCTTTACGGGTTGTAGTGGCCTGGATGGGTTTGGCGGGGCTTAAATCGTCTACGCCTTGAACCAGTTCGGACATCGGCATGTCCAGCCCATCACACAGCTTCTTCATCGAATCAATTCCCTCCAGCAGCCTTGACAGGCTCATCTCCAATCTGGGGAAACCGGAGGGTATTCCGCCAAAGCGTGTTCCGATCGTTTCTACAGGCCGGAATAGTGAGTCATTGAAATATTGGTCGGGACGGGCAGATTTGAACTGCCGACCCCTCGCACCCCAAGCGAGTGCTCTACCAGGCTGAGCCACGTCCCGACAGTGGAAGGAACCGCTGCTCTTTTGAAAAATGGGGTGAACCGCAGCGGGAAAATTCATTATAGCACTTGCTCTCGAACCGCCCGCTGCTTGAACTCTAGTCTCAAGGCGCGCGCGCGCCACTGATCAGTGGCTCTTTATCTGGTAGTTGCTAAACGTCAATTCCATTTGAAACGGAGTTCCCTGGTAGGAACCCTCGATATTCAATTTGCGGGGCAATTGAAAGCCATTGACCGGCTGGTTTTCGATGCGCACATTGAGTTTCGCCGATTCACCACCGGCAGCGCCCTGGTAGGTGGCGTCGTATCCGCTCAGTAGCAGGCCCTGGGCACTCTTTGTGAATTGCGGTGTGACTACACTCTTGAACTCGGGGGAATCCACCCTGATTTCACTAATTACCAGATCGTGGGACATGGTGGTCGCAATGGCGGCTGTTTGGTCTTTGTAAGAAAGATGGTATTGATTATTCGCATCCTCCAGCGTGTAGTCACCTGAGACTTCCGGAAAAGGCGAGGTAAGCATGAAGGGCGACCAGCTATCAAAGAACCCCGACATGGCCTGTTCCATGCCGCTGAAAATTTGCTCGAAGCCTTCGGCTGCCTGTTGATTCGTTGGAGCGACATCTTGGTGGTGAGTTATCTTGACGGCCCCATTCCGGCCAAGCAACACCACGAAATGGATGCCGTTGAGCATGGTCAAGCCCTGTTCGGCGCCAGCGGGGTCCTGAGCCAACTGATCTTTTAACACCAGCCGCCAATTCGGCTGCACGCTGGTCTCGAACTCATCCAGTCCGTGGCTTCTGAGGCTGTAATAGGCAGCCCTGGCTTTTTTGATGATCTCGCGCTTCTCGGCAACATCAGCACAGTGGGCAAGCGGCAGGGCGATATTCAGTATGATGCAGCAAAGAAGAAGCGGCATCCAAAGCCTGGGCCTTACGGGAGTTCTCATGTTTGTATCTCCTGGTTTGATTTGATGGCCCAGTCTTCTCATCTCCTTGGGGACCGCCGTTATTGCTTGGGAGCTATATATTCTTTCGGAAGTTCGGAGCCTGGGCCAAAGAAGTATTGCTCCATTTGCTCTATCAGAAACTGCTGGGCCTCCGGCTTCCAGGGCTGCAGCCGGTATTCATTGAGCAGCATCTTGGAGTGTTCCGCCCACATGCGCCATGCATCGGCGCTTACGCTCTCATAGATTTTTTGCCCCAACGGAGTATCAAATGGAACCTCGGTCAATCCGGGCAATTCTTTGCCCAGCTTCACACACTTCACCATACGCGGCATTTTCTTTGAGTCTCCTTCCTCTGCATTGATTTTACAACGGTACTTTCGTTTGTCTTCGTTTGCCTGCTCATCCGCGCTTGCGGTGGCGTTTCTGGGCGCGCGAGGGCTTCGGCTTCTCATCCAAGATTGCAAACTGGATCTTGCGCTGGATGCGATCGATGCGGTCTACCAGCACCCGCACTTTATCTCCAATGGAATAAGTTTTTCTGTTTCTTGCGCCGATGATCTGCCGGGTATTCTCGTGGAAGGTGTAATGGTCATCGGTAAGCGAGTTGAGCGGGACCAAGCCTTCGATGAACAACTCTTCGAGTTCAACGAAGAAGCCGAACTTGGTTACGCTCACCACCAATCCAGTAAAGTCTTCGCCAACCCGGTCTTGCATGAATTTGAGTTTCTTCCACTCCAGCAGTTCGCGCTCCGCTTCGTCAGCAGCGCGCTCCGAACGGCTGGAGCTGTCGGCTATTTCATGCAGCTCCTCTTCCGAGATGGGGCCGCTCTGGACCCGGCGTTTGGTCTTGTCGTCCTTTCGAGGTTTTTCGGTGTGCTTGGACCAGGGCGTGATAGCAGGAGCGTGCTTGGACGCCTTGACCGCCGCCTCGTGTCCACTCTCACGCAGCACTGTTTTCAAGAGCCGGTGGACGATCAGGTCGGGGTAGCGCCGGATGGGAGAGGTAAAGTGGGTGTAGCTGGGCGCGGCCAGGGCGAAATGACCTTCATTCACCTCGGAATAGCGCGCCTGTTTCAGCGACCGCAGCATGAGATACGAAAGAATTCGCTCTTCCGGCTTACCGGAAATTTTCTGCACCAGTTTTTGATACATTCGGGGCGTTACATGCACCTCCTCCGGCAGTTCGATGGTGGGAGCGTTGCGTCCTGAGCCATAGTGCGCCCGCTTGTCGGCTCGCATCTGCACGCGTTTTACCGGAAGCGCTCCAACTCCCAATGAGTAGCCGAAGCTGGCGGCGATGGTTTCAAAGTCGTAAATCTTTTTGGCGTCAGGCTTTTCGTGGATGCGGTAGATACTGGCCACGCGCTCCTCCAAATGAGCGGCCACAGTTTCATTGGCGGCGAGCATGAACTCCTCAATCAAGCGATGGGCCCAATTACGTTCCGAGCGGGAGACACCTTTCATCATGCCCAACTCGTCGAACTCAATCACCGGTTCCGGCATATCAAAATCAATGGAGCCGCGCCGCACCCGTTTTCTGTTCAGGATTTGGGCCAGCTCGTACATCAGGTCAAAATTCTCAGCCAAAGGAGCATAACGCCGCCGCAGATGCTCATCACCTTCCAGAATGGCATTGACATCGGTATAGGTCATACGTTCTGCGGAGCGGATCACACCCTCGGAAAGTTCGTAGCTGACAACCTCGCCTCGTGGATCGACTTCCATAACGCAAGAATTCACCAGCCGGTCAACCTTGGGTCGCAGGCTGCATATATCCGTGGAGAGTTCAAGAGGCAGCATGGGCACAGCACGATCCGGGAAGTAAACAGAGGTGCCGCGTTTTCTAGCCTCTTCATCGATGAAGGAACCGTCTTCCACGTAGTGGGCAACATCGGCGATGTGGACGTGAAGCTCGTAATTCCCATTTTCCAGGCGGCGCACCAGCACGGCATCATCAAAATCACGGGCCGTCTCGCCATCAATGGTCACGATCGGCAGGTCACGATAGTCGACCCGGCGCTCAATCTCGCGGGCCGGCATTACCGGGCTGATTTCCTGTGCTTCTTCCAGCACCTCGGAAGGAAAGACGTGTGCGATGTGGTGCTTGCGAATGACCATTTCCACGTCCACGCCAAAATCATCTTCATATCCCAGGATTTCCACCACCCGGCCGCGAGGGCTCTGGCTGGCGGAAGGCCACTGCACGATTTCTACCTCCACCACGACGTTTTCCAGATCGTCCCAATTGCCGCGCCTTGCGCCCTCGCCCAGCACCCGATGCGGGGTTGCCTTAACGGCATGGCGCGGACGAGCAGCGGGCATCGGCTCTTCTTCTTCATCTTCTGTCACTCCACTCGGATATTCCATGCCATGGGGGATAACAATCTCGGTCGCGACTTTAGCATCAATCGGGGTGACAAAGTTGTGCCGGGAACCATAATGAAAGAGGCCAACCACGGTTTCCTGTTCGCGCTCGGTTACCCGGATGATCCGTCCCTCGGCCCTTCCATCGTGACGAATGCTGCCCAGTTCGACCAGCACCCGGTCGCCATGCATGGCATTGCCGACTTCAGGCGGAGGAATAAAGATGTCTCCGTGGAGTTTGCCCTGGGCACGGACTGGCAACGAGTCGGGGTCCGGCGTAACGAAGCCGTAGCCATCGCGATGGGTATGGAGCCGTCCCACGACCAGGTTTTGGGTAGAAGCGCTTGTAGGCAGGCTCCAACGTTCTTTGCCGATGGCCATCAGCTTGCGGCGGCGGGTCATCTCCTTCAACAATGACTGAAGATCACGGCGAGCTTTACCCTTGAGCCCCAAGTCATGAATGAGCTGTTTGAATCCTGCCGTGTGCTTGGGCTGCTTTCCGATATACCGGAGTATTTCCTGTTCGCCTAACATAACTCCTTTACTCTAACCCTATCCTAAGCGCGAATGTTTTTGAGCGTTAGGTATCTCACCCGATATAAGAAATGCCAATCCAAGAGGAATAATTACATGCATGCTCGCGATTTGTAAGGCTTGTACCACGGCTTGGCAAATTGTGAAAGCAGCGCCAATTCAGCAGTTCGGGAATTTCGTGGGCCGCCCGGCAGTTTGGTTACTTACGTGCCATTGATTCGGCTGTCCCCCAAGGTTTCAAATGCAATTAGAGCAGGCGGTGCAAGCCGACTGCTGCGCTGCGGTAAATCAGAAACTTGAGATGAAAGGATGTTTTGAATGTGGAAGCCCGCCAATCCCCCTACACCCAACGTTAAACCCAGCACGGAACCGGAGAAACCAGTTATGACTACCACCACCAATACTATGCCCAGCGATCCCACACCGGTTGCTGCTCCCCGTAATGCCGTACTCAACAACCAGGAACAGGCTACCATCGGTAAGTCGTTGGTTGTGAAGGGCGAAGTCACCGGCTCTGAATCACTTTATGTTGACGGTCGCGTAGAAGGGGCCATCAACCTGCCCGGCAACCGGGTGACGGTTGGCCGCAACGGCCAAGTCCAGGCCAACGTCAATGCCCGTGAGGTTGTGGTGCTGGGCAAGGTGAAAGGCAATATTAACGCCAGCGACCGGGTTGATATCCGCAATGAAGGCTCACTCACCGGGGACGTGGTTTGCCAAAGGATCAGTATTGAAGACGGCGCTTATTTTAAGGGCGGCATCGATATCCGCAAGCCCGGCGTCAAAGAAGCCAATGGCCAAGCCAAGCTGGAGCCGGCTCCAGCACCTGAGCCAGCCAGAATGGCAACGGCCTAAAAGTTTCCACCTCCCTAAAGTCTTTGGGATTTAGGGCCGATTAAGGAGAATACCTCCTTGTAGCAAGCTTTGAGGGTGTTTCTAAAGGAGACACCCCGCCTTTTTCTTTACTGGAGTGCTTCTCCTTAAGCATTCTGCCGGTTCTTGCAACTGGTGCGATCGAGTAATCGAGTAATGGCTCATGGTAAATAAGATTCTCCAACTCCTTTCCATTCGTTGTTCTCACAAAAAGATTTCGCAGCCCTTTGCGGCCGCTTCCTCGGTCCGCCGCGCGATTAATTCGGACTGGGACATGCCTGCTCCCGTGGGACACCATTACGTGGTCTGCCTGGATTGTGGCAAGAAATTCCAGTATGACTGGAACAACATGCGCATCGTGGGCGAGTAGCGAGAAAATTGCCAGGATTGCCATAAATGCCAAAATTGCCAAAATTGCCATAATTGCCATAATTGCCATAATTGGGCTTCTAAAGAGTCTGCTCCCTCGACTAAAAAGCTTGCGGAAAAAGGGACTATCAGAGTTGATTTGTATCAGGGCACGAGTTTACTCGTGCCGCAGAGCGTTTAGAATCAATCGGGCTTTACCCTAATGTCACTTACTTTGCAACAAGAAACACTAACCACGCATTTGATTTATGTGAGCTTCGGCTGCGAGCGGCCGGACTCTGGCTGGAAAAATCGAGCATTGCCGAGTTGCCTCTTAATCTGACGTTGAATATTTATGCATTTTCGGGGTTCCTTCGGCGGAACCTCAGGACAGGCTCTTCAAGGCGCAAAGAACGCGCCTTTCAGGATGACAGAGCGTTTTAGAGGGGAGAAATTGATACTAACCCCACGAAAAGTAAGTGATATTAGGCTCTAGCCCCTGAGGTTCTCTGTCACTCGCAAGAATGAGTTTTTCCGCAAGCTCTCAAGTCCAGGGTTCCACCTTTTTGCTCTGACTCACGACGTCCCCCTATATACTTTTCTCTAAAATCTATCTCTCGGAAGGAACCGGCGCATGAGATTTGGTCTGAGGCCGATTTGGTGCTTGGCGCTGGTTGTTTTCTGTCTGGGGAGTGGTCTGGCCTCGGCGCAGGCAGGCCAGCAATCTTCTTCGGCGATGCCTTCGGTGGTCGAGATCCCAATGGGAGCCCGGCCTTCCGCGAATTTCGATCCTGAGGCCGCCACCAATGCGTATCTGGCCCAGATTCCTGCTGACGCCAAAGCACGCAGCGACGCTTATTTCGAAGGCGGGTATTGGCTCATGCTTTGGGATTTTCTCTATGGAGCGGCCGTTGCCTTGGTGCTGTTGAGCCTTCGCTGGTCAGCAGCGATGCGGAGTTTTGCGGAACGAGTTACACGTTTCAAGCCGGTGCAGACCTTCGGATATTGGGTGCAGTACCTGGCGTTAACCTCAGCGCTGATTTTTCCACTCACGGTTTACGAAGGCTATTTCCGCGAACATAAGTATGGGCTGGCTACGCAGTCATTTGGTCCGTGGATGAGCGATCAGCTCAAGAATTTACTGGTAAGTCTGGTGCTCGGCGGTATGGTGGTCGTCGTGCTTTTCGGAGTCGTACGGCGTTTGCCGCGTACCTGGTGGATCTGGGCCGCGGGAGTTTCGATTGTATTTCTCGTCTTCTTCGCCCTGATCTCTCCGGTTTACATTACTCCGCTTTTCAATAAAGTGACTACACTGGAAGACCGCAGGATCACCGAGCCCATCCTGCGCATGGCTAGGGCCAATGGGATTCCTGCCAAGAATGTCTACCAGATCGATGCTTCCAAGCAGACCACACGCATGAGCGCCAACGTCAGTGGTTTTGGCCGCACCATGCGCATCACCATGAACGACAACTTGCTGCGCCGGGGATCGCCCGAAGAAATCCAGTTCGTCATGGGACACGAAATGGGGCACTATGTGCTCAATCATGTTTACATGCTGATCATGTTCCTCTCGATTCTGATCGTGATTGGATTTTCCTTTCTGTATTGGACCCTGAATGCATCTTTGAAACGCTGGGGAGAGAAGTGGCAGATTCGAAGTGTTGGCGACCCTGCAATTGTGCCTCTGGTCGTAGTGCTGGCGTCGGTTTTTTTCCTGGCGCTGACTCCGGTGACCAACACCTTTATCCGGACCCAGGAACGCGCGGCCGACATCTTTGGCCTGAATGCCAGCCGCCAGCCGGACGGCTTTGCGCAGGGCGCCATTCACTTGGGTGAATACCGAAAGATGAACCCTGGTCCGGTGGAGGAGTTTATATTCTTTGACCATCCCAGCGGGCGCAATCGGATTTACGATGCCATGCGCTGGAAGGCAGAAAATCTAAGATAGCGGTTCGGTTCCTTCGCTCACCATGTTGAAGTAACGGGTGTACGCAAAAAGACGGTGTCTTCGCTTTCCCGTGACTTCCTCTACCACCTTGAGCCGCGCCAGATGGTTTAGCGATGCGGTGACGGTCGGGACCGAAAGCTTAAGCTCCTTAGCGACAGATGCGATACTTGCCACCGGTTTGCGTTGCATATATTCGTGAACCCGCAGAGCTGAGGAGGCGGAACGGCCCAGATCGTTAATCTTCCTGCGGTCTGAGGAAAACAGGTTTAAAACGTTTTTTGCCGTTTGCGCAGCTTCTCTGGACGTTGCATTCACACCATCGAGGAAGAACTCAAGCCATTCCTCCCATTCTCCGTGTGTGCGAACACGCTGCAAATGCTCGTAATATCTGGCGCGACGTGTTTTGAAGTACAGGCTCAAATACAAGAGGGGCTGCTGCATCGCGCCCTTTGCGCACAATAACAGCGGAATGAGCAAACGGCCAAGTCTGCCATTCCCATCGAGAAAAGGATGAATAGATTCGAACTGGACATGGACAAGCCCAGCTTCAATGAGGAGGGGTAGCCGATGCTTGTCGTCGTGGAGAAAACGTTCGAAGCTATTCAGACACTTCATCATTTGTTCCGGTGGTGGCGGCACAAAGGACGCGTTGCCTGGACGACTACCACCGATCCAGTTCTGTGACCGGCGAAATTCTCCTGGGGTCTTGTTGGCCCCGCGCCCCCCTCGTAATAAGATTTTGTGAATTTCCCGTATGAGTCGCAGGCACAAAGGAAATCCATCAGCGAGCCGGCGCAAGCCATGTTGCATCGCAGCTACGTAGTTTGAAACCTCCTCGACATCCTCTTTCGGAACGCTAGTGGGCTCCCGATTCTCGAACAACAGCAAATCTGCAAATGATGACTGTGTGCCTTCGATTTGCGAAGATACCAGGGCCTCTTTACGTACATACAAATAGAGCAGAAATCGGACATCTGGCAGTAGTACCGTAAGCCCGTCGAGACGCGCCAATGCTTGAGTGGCGCGGTCAAGATGCTGGTATAAGCCATTCAGATTCAGGTCCGGAGGAGGGAGCGGAGGCGGCACAAAGGCCCGCACCGGTTCACCGGCAACCGTAGTGGTAACGTAAGAGCCCAGCCTGGAAGCCCCTTTTGGCGAATTGCCCACCGTCACGTTATCCTTTAATAACCAAAATCCTTATTTAAAGATAGGCTACGAATCTTTAATAAGCAATTCGGGCTGTTGACACGGGGTGTAGTTAAAAGTGAGAGTCAAAGCTGAATCATTCTTCCTGAAATCCATACGCCGCCAGCAGTTTCTTGAATTCATCGGGCAAAACTGATTCGTGGATGATGCTCCTCTTGTCGCCGGTGGGACATCAAGATTCAGCCGTCCCCTAAAGGGGACTCTTGTTTTATGGGCAAGGTAACCCAGCATTGGGTTCGGCGCCAAAGTCCAGCGCCCAGCGCCGAACCATGCTGGGCTATTTTCAATACGGTTCACTTAAGCTTTTGATGAACCTTTTCGATCAATAGCTTTAGTGCGGAGACAACTGAAAATCTGTGCCGCCCCGCTGGGGCTTGTCATTTATCTCTAATCTTTTCCCAGCGTTCACACGCTGGGCTAACTT
>DASZEU010000051.1:0-22624 GCA_035940535.1 Candidatus Angelobacter sp. | reverse complement strand
CAGAGAATGAGGTTACGTTGAATGTCTTGCCCGCAACCGCGCCTGCCATTCCGCCAAAAACCGACCTGCGGCCAGACGACTGGACACGCTGGAATGACTACGGTATCGGCTTGTTTTTGCAGGGTGATCTGAAAGGGGCACAACAAGCCTTCGAGCAGATCACAAAAATCGATGCCAAGAATCCGGATGGCTGGGTCAACCTGGGGCGTGTCGCCGTGCAGGAAGGAGATATGGATCGTGCCCGGCAGGTGCTGGAAAGGGCACTACAACTCCAGTCGGGCCTAGCGCGCGCCAACTATTTCTTTGCTCGTGTGTTGCGCACAGAAGGCAAGTACGATGAAGCGGCCAGTCATTTGCACACCGTGCTGGCCCAGTATCCACACGACCGCGTGGCGCGCAACGATTTGGGCAGAATCTATTTCTTGCAACGTAAATATAATGATGCAATCAACGAGCTGCAACAGGTGTTGACCATCGATCCCGAAGACCTTCAGGCACACTACAACCTTATGTTGTGCTACCAAGGTCTTGGTAGAAAGGACGAGGCCGAGCAGCAAAAGAGACTCTACCTGCGCTTTAAGGCCGATGAATCGGCACAGGCGCTCACCGGCGCTTATCGGCAACTCCATCCTGAAGACAACAATGAACGGCAGGCTATTCACGAGCATGAATCCGCTCCGTTGACACCTCCTTCCCGGCGGGCGACTCCACCCCGCGCCGTCGTTGTTTCAACGTCCTCCGCTGCACAAGGAAGTGAATGAGAGTCACAAGACTTCATACGTCGCTGTCATCTTCTCTCCGGATTGTGCGATTCTCTCTCTTCTGCGTCTATACCGCCGCGGTGAGTTTTGTTTTTTGTCCTTCCGCTTTGGCGCAAGCACCCGACGCAGCCGTGCGTTTTACTGATATCACACAGTCAGCCGGAATCCGTTTCGTTCACAACAACGGTGCTGCTGGTGGAAAGTATCTTCCCGAAACTCTGGGGCCGGGCTGCGCCTTCATCGATTACGACAACGACGGTTATCCCGACATTCTGTTCATCAACGGAGAAAATTGGCCGGGACATGGCCAGACTACTTCTACGCTGAAGCTCTACCACAACAACCGCAACGGGACGTTCACTGATGTGACCGCCAAGGCAGGCTTGGCGATCAGCATGTATGGATTGGGCGTGGCCATCGGCGACTACGACAATGATGGTTATGACGACATCTTCGTAACCGCTCTTGGCCAGAGCCGTTTGTTTCATAACAATGGCAATGGCACATTTACCGACGTTACCGCCAGCGCGGGGCTTTCGGGAATCAGCGAATTCAGCACCAGCGCTGCCTGGGTCGACTACGATCGTGATGGAAAGCTCGACCTAGTAGTCGCCAACTACGTTCAATGGACGCCCCCGACCGATCTGCGGTGTACTCTCGACGGGACTCACAAATCCTATTGCACGCCCGAGTCCTACAAGGGAGTTTCAGCGCGGCTGTGGCACAACTTGGGAAACGGCAAGTTCGAAGACGTTACGAAAAAAGCCGGTCTCTACGACCCAACTTCCAAGGGACTAGGCGTCGCAGTCCTCGACTATAACAATGATGGCTGGCCCGATCTGCTGCTGGCCAACGATACGCAGCCGAACAAGCTCTACCTCAACAACCGCAACGGCACGTTCACCGAGAGCGCAGTACAGGCAGGCGTTGCCTTCAGCGAAGATGGAATTGCGCGCGCAGGCATGGGCGTAGACGCCGCCGACTACGACCGTTCCGGCCGCCCCGGCATCATCATCAGCAATTTCTCCAACCAGATGATGTCGCTCTATCACAATGAGGGCAACGGATTGTTTGTGGATGAGGCCCCACGCTCTTCCGTAGGCCATGCTTCCCTGCTCACGCTGGGATTCGGTTGTTTCTTCTTTGACTACGACCTCGACGGCTGGCCCGATATCTTCGTCGCCGATGGCCACCTCGATAGCGACATTGAACGAATACAGAAGCGCATCAAGTATCGCCAACCTCCACACCTCTTCCGCAACCTGGGCAACGGTAAATTTGAAGAGGTCACGGCGGCAATGGGCGCGGCCTTTAGCGCTCCCCGGGTCGCTAGGGGGGCGGCATACGCGGACATCGATAATGATGGCGATCTCGATTTGCTGATCACCACCAATGGTGGTCCGGCATTACTCTTCCGCAACGATGGCGGAAACCGGAACCATGCTTTGCGGGTCAAACTCAGGGGCACAAGTTCGAACCGCAATGGCATTGGAGCCGTGGTCCGTATAGAGTACGACAGCGAAAAACAATGGCAGATGTTGCGCAGCGGCTCCAGCTATTTATCGCAAAGCGAGCTTGTGTTGACGTTTGGGCTGGGAAAAAAGACTAAAGTGGGATCGGTCCAGATCGAGTGGCCCAGCGGCAAGACCGAAAAGCTCACGACCGTTGCGGCTGACCAGACGATCACAGTTGAAGAAGGTAAAGGAATTATCAATACAACAAAGTTTGCCAAGAGGTAGTTAGTACGTTTTGGATTTGGCCCAGGTGGCCGCAGGGTCGAGTTGAGCATACGATGATGTCGGAATTTCCTGGAGAGTGTTTCATTAAAATGCCGGGGCTAAAGCCCGCAGTTTTAAATGCGTTGCACACGGCCCTGAAGGGCCGTTCTTCCACCATTTCTTTTCGCAGAACTTGCAAACTCGTGAAGACGCCTGAAAGTGCGTTCTTTAAAAACCACGCAGAATCCTTCATAGGAAAACTCTGGACGCTGCTTTTCTGTATGTGGCTGCTGATTGCAAATGTGGCTGCTTCGCCCTCGCAGCAAGCGCGCCCACGATACAAAAATAGCAGAGTAGCCACCACCGACAGCCGTGCGGAAGCTGCGCATCGGAACAATCTCGGCGCCGCCTACATGAACCAACAAGAATTCCAACGGGCGCTGAATCTCTTCCGCCAGGCTGCTGTCCTTGATCCAAAGCTCGATATCGCGAAGGTTAATCAGGGAATCGCATTGGTCTATCTGCAAAAGTACGGCCCGGCACGGACGATCCTTAATAGAGTCACCAAGGCCGATCCGAGTAATGTCCACACTTGGTATGCGCTCGGGCTAATGTACAAAAACCAGGGAGACACAAAATCAGCGTTGGAAGCTTTTCAGTCTGCGGCCAAGCTTGCGCCCAATGATCCTGATGTCTTTTACTTCATTGGCTTAGTGCAGTCTGAGATTGGCCAACAGCAAGAAGCCATTGCTGCGTTTCAACATGCCCTTGAATTGAATCAGTTCCATGCCTCGGCAGAATTTGCCTTGGCGCGCTCACTCCAACGATCCGGTGGCGGCGAAAAAGCCCGTGAACATCTGGCTCGCTTCCAGCATCTGGTTCAAGCCAAACTTGGCGCGCCCATGAGCCAAATCTACGGTGACCAGGGGCCGCTTTCACTGGCCCTTCAGGTCGGCAACGCGACCCAACCGTTTCCAGTACCGATTGCAGTGCGCTTTACCGATGTGACCCGCGCTTCGGGGTTGCCTTCATCATTCTCTGGGTCCAACAGCGGCACCCCAGCAAATCAGCCCGGTCCCGGAGCATGCTTCTTCGATCTCGATAGTGACGGGCGTCCCGACCTGTTCCTGGCCGGCGGTGGTCCGCAAGGCACGATCACACTCTTGCACAATGCAGGCAGTGGAAAATTCGGTGTGAAATTCGAAGACATCACGCGCAAGGCCGGGCTTGATCCCACCATGCACGCCATCGGCTGCGCCGCAGGTGACTACGACAACGACGGCCATACCGACCTCGTTATCACCACGGACGATCGCGTCGTGGTCTTTCATAATGAGGGTAACGGCACACTTAAGAATGTGACGGATGCAGTTGGCATTCGTACACAGCACCCGCCGCTGGCAGCGGCGTTTGTCGATTACGATCACGACGGCGACCTCGATTTGTTCGTCTCCAGCAGTGAAGCTGGCAAAAATGTTCTCTGGCGCAATAACGGAAACAGCACGTTCACCGACGTTACGGCTGAAGTTGGTTTTGGCGGGGACACCACCACCAACGGGATGATTGCCACGGATTTCAATAACGACCGCGCCATTGACTTGATCTTCGCCGCCAGCCAACCGCAGCTTTTTCTAAATCCGCGCGAAGGTAAATGGAGTCCCGTCGCGCTGTGGACGCAGCCCCTGCCGCAAGTAACGGCAGCAGCGTCTTTGGACTTTGATAAAGACGGCTGGATGGATGTCGCGTTCACTCATGACGGCTCTCCCGGCATTACCTTGTGGCGCAACTTGAATGGGAAAAGCGTGGAGCAAGTGCAACTGCCGATTCAGAACTGGCAGCGCGCCTGGGGAATTGCCGCGCTGGACTATGACAACGATGGCTGGATCGATTTGGCAGCCGTGGGCGAGACCAAAGATGGACGCGCAGAACTACGCCTGTTTCGCAATCTCGGAAAAGCTGGCTTCAAAGATGTAACTTCAGAAGTCGGCCTAGATAAGCTCAGCCTCAAGTCTCCGCGCGCGCTCGTGGTAGCGGATGTTGATGGTGACGGCGACACCGACCTGCTGATTACCCAAACCGATGGTCCGGCACTCCTGCTGCGCAACGATGGCGGCAACCGGAACAATTTTCTTCGTGTCTCCCTTACCGGCTTCAATGACAACAAGAGCGCGATCGGAACCAAGGTGGAGGTGTTCGCCGGCGCTCTTTGGCAGAAATGGGAGATAGGCGGGTTTGGATACCTGAGTCAAAGTGCAACCGATCTGCTGGTTGGTTTGGGAAAAGAACGCAAGGTAGATATCGTGCGTTCACTTTGGCCAACAGGTGTAGTGCAGGATGAAGCTCAAATCGCTTCCAACAGCGCAAGGAAAATCAATGAGATCGACCGCCGCGGCAGCTCGTGTCCTGTGCTCTTTGTCTGGGATGGCTCGCGCTACCGCTTTGTTGCCGACATGCTCGGTGCGGGCGTGGTCGGCCACTGGATCGGGCCGGGCGAACGCAACATCCCGGATTCGACGGAGTATATAAAGATAGAAGGTGAGCATATCCGGCAGCGCAACGGTCTTCTGAGTTTCCGCTTCATGGAGCCGTTGGAAGAGGTCGTCTATCTCGATCAGGCACGTTTGCTGGCCATCGACCATCCTCGCAACCTGGAGGTTTATCCGAACGAGTACTTTGCCAGCAATCCGCCGTTTCCTGAATTCAAGGTTATCGCCAGCCGCCATGCGCTTCCGGTGACGGGCGCATGGGACGAGCATAGGCATAGCGTCTCCCAACTTCTTGCGCAGCGCGACCATCGTTACGTAACCGGTTTTGAACTCTTGCCGTATATAGGCTTCACCAAACCCCACACGCTGGAGCTCGATTTACCGCATGTTTATCGGGGTGGACCTCTGCGGCTGTTACTGTACGGGTACATCGAGTACTTCACTGCGAATTCGATGTATGCTGCGTGGCAGGCTGGCATCAATCCGGTTGCTCCTTATATTGAAGCTCAAGACGCCAACGGCAAATGGGTTCGCGTAGTCGACGATATGGGCTTCCCGGCTGGCCTACCCCGATCCACCGTTGCTGACCTTACAGGAAAACTCCCAAAGGGGAGCAAGCGTGTGCGCATCACTACCAATTTGCAGATCTATTGGGATCAAATCCTGGTGGACGATACTCCTGATCAAGAAACTTCTGTCAAAGTGACACCCCTCTCTCTGGCTGCGGCCAAGCTGGACTTCCACGGATATCCTCGAATGGTAGAGGGCCGTTCGCCCGGCGACTTGAAGTTTATCTACGAAGAGGTAAGTCCCACCGGACCCTTTGCTCGACCAATCGGGGCATATACGCGCCCGGGTGATGTCCGGGATCTGCTGCTGGATTCCGATGACCGGTTTGTTGTCTTTGGCAGTGGAGATGAAATCCAGCTTACGTTCGATCCGGCAGGTCTCCCGCCATTGCCGCCGGGTTGGAAGCGCGATTACTTCTTTCTTGCGGATGGGTACGAAAAGGATATGGACTTCTACGCAGCCGATGGATTGTTCGTGGATCCCCTTCCCTTCCACAACATGAGGCAATATCCATATACGATAGAAACATTTCCTTGGAACGAGATGCGCCTCCATGATCTCCTGAATTACAACACCAGGTTCTTTTCAGATGTGCCTCCAAGCTCCTATAGCTTCCACTACAGAGAACACCAGCCAAAAGGCAGACGATAAATCTATGACCATCATTACGAAACAGACCCGCCGCAACTTCTTGAAAATGACAACGGCTTCCGCAGCTAGTCTCCCATTCATGAAAGCATTTTCTTCTACCACGCTTACGTCTTCCAAAAAAGAGACGCCCAGCGGAACTGTTGCCGTGCATATCACAGCGGGTGACAAGCGTTATTCACCCGCCGCACCATTGGCCTGGCAGAGCGCCGCCCGGACGCCGGACGAAAGTACGATCGTACTTCAAGGGGTCCGCAGTAAGCATCCCATACTCGGCTTTGGGGCAGCCTTTACAGATGCGGCGTGCTATGTGATGAATCAGTTGCCGGAGGTGGAACGCGAGCGATTGTTGCAGGAGTTGTTTCACCATGACCAGATGGCCCTTAGCGTATGCCGGTCGTGCGTGGGATCGAGTGACTACGCAAGAGAGCTCTATAGCTATGACGAAGGCGGTCCTGACCCGGAACTGTCGCGGTTCTCCATTGCCCACGATCGCGACTACATTCTTCCAATCATTCGGCGCGCACGTCAGATTAACGACAAGCTGTTTCTTCTTGCTTCTCCCTGGAGTCCGCCGAGTTGGATGAAGGACAACGATTCAATGCTGGGTGGCACTCTTCGCCGCCGGTATCTCGGCCCTTATGCAAGTTATGTTGTGAAATTCTTACAGGCATATCAAGCCGAGGGTGTTGCAATCGATGCTGTCACACCCCAGAACGAGGTTGATACCGACCAGGATAGTCGGATGCCCGCCTGCTTGCTTCCACAAGAGATCGAAGTGGAGTATGTAGGGCAACACTTAGGCCATGCGATCGAACAGGCAGGATTGAAAACAAAGATATGGCTGATTGATCACAACTATAACCTCTGGGGCAGGGCCATTTGTGAACTCGATGATGAGAAAGTCCGCAAATATACCAAGTCAATTGCCTGGCATGGATATCTCGGGCAGCCAGACTTGGTGCAAAAAGTGTTTGCCGCACATCCGGATGCGGAAATGTATTGGACCGAAGGCGGCCCGGATATCACTGATCCACACTACTCGGTCGATTGGGCAAAGTGGAGCAAGACATTCTGTGGAATTCTAAGGAATGGACTCCGTTGCATCATCGGATGGAATCTGGCCTTGGATGAAAATGGCAAACCGAATGTAGGTCCTTTCTCGTGCGGTGGCTTGGTCACCATCCATTCTCAAACCAGGGAAATCACGCGTAGCGGACAATATTGGGCATTCGCCCACTACTCACGCGCGTTTCGTCGCGCAAGCACGATCCTTCAATCCGATGGTGAAATCAAAGACATTCATCACGTGGCTGCCGAGAACCCTGACGGCACTCATGCCGTAGTTTTAACAAACACTGGGGCGGCCCAACGGACGGCTTGGATCAGACAGGGGAAAGACGCAGTCGAGGTATCGTTGCCTTCTGATTCCATTGTTACTTTGGCTTGGGTGTAATTAAAAGTGGGAGTCACTACGCGTGTATTTTGGCTTGCCAATAGAGGCGTGCCGGTCATCGAGCATTGCCGAATTGCCTCTTAATCTGACGTAGAATATTGACGCATTCTCGGGGTTCCTTCGGCTAACCTCAGGACAGGCTCTTCACTCCGCGCCCATGATTTTCTGAAGCTAAGCTTTTTCGCGGCGCTGCGTTCAGGATGACAGGGTGAGAGGGAGTCACAGAACAGAGAGGCATTTTCTAAAGTAAGTGACATTTGGCTTTAGCCCCTGCACAGTTTCAGCCTTTATGACCTGTCATCCCGAGCGCAGCGCCACAAGGATGCTGGCATGACGTAGCTGAAAGGCGCGCAGCGAGGGACCCCGAGAATATTTCAGACTTAAATGCAGATCCGGGGTATTCTACCCAGATCATTCGCATGCATTATCGATGCATTTTCGTGCGAGTGCCTCATCGACAACTATTTCGACCGACGCATTCTCGGGGTCCTTCATTCCGCGCCTTACAATTACGTTAGCATCAATGTCTTCGCGGCGCTCCATTTGATTGGATGACAAGACTTATAAGTTTGAAGTTGAACTTCCAATAAATTAGAAAACCCTGAACATTCACAACTATACGAACGCCATATCTATTTTCTCCTCGTCCGTACAGTAGTTTTATTTTTGTTTCTAGCATAGGATCGGCGCGGCAATTGCTAAAGTTTCCGGCTTCCATACAACACTTGCCTTCAACGAGCATCCGATCATCGTATTCCAAGGAGCGAGCAGTGAAAGCATATTCTCTTGATCCACGTCGATTTCTAAGAATACTGCGTCAGTACATTGTGGCAGCCATGAGCTTGCTGGTTTTCTTTAGCTACGGTGCTAGATTTGCTCATGCACAATCTCTTAGCATGCTTCACACCAGCGGGCAAAATATAGTGGACGCCAGCGGCAAAATAATATCGTTGCGCGGCGTTAATCTGGGTGGGTGGCTCACCATCGAAACGTGGATGACCCCGGCAGACTCTTCTGGCCTCCCCGACAACTTCAGCATCATCCAGACGCTCGATAACCGCTTTGGAGTAGCTACCGAGCAGAACCTCATCAAGACCTACCAGCAAAGCTGGATAACAACGGCGGACCTCGACAATATCAGGGCCGAAGGCATGAACGTAATCCGCGTGCCTGTATGGTGGGCAAATTTCGAAACGCTCGATGGTCAATGGCGCTCCGATGCCTTCACCATGCTGGATTGGGTGGTCAGTCAAGCGGCTGCCCGCGGTATTTATACGATCATCGACATGCACGGCGTAGTGGGAGCGCAATCCGTGAGCCAGGATACCGGACAGCAAAATAGCAATGCATATTGGACCAGCAGCGCGGACCAGGCGGCAACCAATCAACTGATGATGAAGATTGCAGCCCACTACAACGGAAATCCGAACGTTGCAGCTTATGACCTATTGAATGAACCGATGAGTGCACCCAGTAATCAGGCTGCTGTCAATGCGCAAAATACCCTCTACAACGCTGTTCGCAGCCAGGACCCAACCCATATTTGCATTCTTGAAGGAACCTTCGGCAACTGGAATTGGGACATGCTTCCACCTCCCTCCACCTTTGGTTGGACCAACGTAATCTATGAAATGCATGAGTACCAATGGAGTGGGACGGCCAGCGCAGTAGAAAATGGAGCCGTCAATCAGGTCAACCAATTTAAAAGCCATGCGTCCTGGAATGTTCCGGGCTACATCGGCGAATTCAACGACTTCGCAAACGGCACAGACGTGTGGCAATTTACAACCAACCAATACAACAGCAATAACCTGAGTTGGACAGTATGGGCCTATAAATCGACCAAGGGAAACTGGGGACTCTATGAGAACAATAGCACTACGCCTCCAATTCCCAATATTCAAACGGACTCTGCAGCAACCATTGCCAACGATTGGTCGCAGTGGACTACGGCCAATGCTTTTTTCCTTAACCCGACACTGGCGCCCGCACTATTCGGCGGGGTGAACGGTGGGGGCGGCATTAACACCAATGCCTGGTACAACATAGTCAATCAAAACAGCGGAGCCTGTGTGGACGCAACCGGACGAGGCACTACCAATGGCACCACTGTGCAGCAGTGGGCCTGCGGCAACGCACAGTCCAATCAGGAGTGGCAGTTCCAGCCCACCGACAGCGGCTTTTTCAAAGTTGTGAACCGCAACGCGCCCGCCGAGGCCTGGGACGTCCTCAACGTGGGCACTACCAATGGCAGTTTGATGCAGCTTTGGCAATTTGGCGGCGGTACTAACCAGCAATGGCAACCCATCTCCGTCGGCAACGGGTTCTTCAAGTTCGTGGGGCGCGGCAGCGGCCGGTGCCTGGATGTTCCGGGCGCATCCACGGCTAACGGTGTGCAGTTACAGATCTTCGACTGCAACGGGACTGGCGCTCAGGCTTGGAGACTCGTACAGCAGCCCTAGCATTTCTTGCGAGTCAGCTCTCATTTTCGAATAGGAGCTGACTCGTCTTTCATTTCTTATCTGGGACCGCAGGCGCAATTTCTGGAGTTTTCCGGCTCCCGTGCAACATTTGTCATCACTCAGCGGTCTCAGTGCTTTCAGCTCTCATGGCCCGCAAGTGGGCTATGACCCATCCAAGAACCGGGCCATTGATTATTTGTCAAAATAGTCCGCGGCCACAGAACCAACACTAAGGAGACACGTCGATGATATTGAATCACGGTAAACCCTGTTGTGCGACTGCGGCTTCGAGCCAACCGCGACCTGCATTCGTTTTCCGCCCCACAATTTTGAAAACTCTGGCTCTCTCTTTATTAGTAGCCATGTTCTTTGCCATCAGTGCAAGCGGCCAGACCACCTGGACTCTTGTCTGGAGCGATGAATTCAACGGTCCCAGAGGCGCGGCCCCTGATCCGTCAAAATGGACTTACGATACCGGCGGCGGAGGCTTTGGCAACGGCGAACTTGAGACCTATTGCGCGGCAGGGTCCAATGCATTTCCATGCAATGCCAGCACCCCCAACACCTTTCAAGACGGCAACGGCAACCTGGTTATTGAGGCGAGAAACATCAATGGTAACTGGACATCAGGCCGCATGAAGACGCAAGGGTTGGCGACATTTCAGTTCGGGCGCATCGAAGCCCGGATGAAGCTTCCCGTGGGCGCGGGCCTTTGGCCGGCGTTCTGGATGCTGGGCGCTGACATCACGAGTGTTGGTTGGCCCCAGAGCGGCGAACAGGACATCATTGAATGGGTCCAGGGATACGGGCCCAATGTCACCTCCTCCACCATTCACGGGCCTGGATACTCTGGAGGCAACGGAGTAGGACGTACCACCGCATTCGCGAACGGCGGCAGAATCGATGATGGCAACTATCATATCTATGGCGTGATCTGGTCGCAGAACGAGATGCAATTCTACCGCGACGACTTCACGCAGCCCTTCTTTACCGTGACTCCCTCCACTCCGGGCGTCAACGGTCAATGGGTTTTCAATCAGCCGTTCTTCATCCTGCTGGATCTCGCCATTGGCGGCGGCGGTTTCCCAGGATTCACCAGCCCATCGACGCCCAATCCGGCGACCATGCTGGTCGACTACGTTCGCGTTTTTAGGGCGGATAGCAGCGGCGGTGGTGGTCCCATTAACTCGAATGCCTGGTACAACGTGGTCAACCAAAACAGCGGCTCGTGCGTGGACGCCACCGGATTTGGCACTACCAATGGCACGACTGTACAACAATGGGCCTGCGGCAACCAACAGTCAAACCAGGAATGGCAGTTCCAGCCCACCGACAGCGGCTTCTTCAAAGTTGTGAGCCGTGGAGCGCCTGCTGAGGCTTGGGACGTCACCAACGTTGGCACCACCAACAACAGCCTGATTCAGCTCTGGCAATTCGGCGGCGGCACCAACCAACAATGGCAGCCTGTTTCCCTCGGCAACGGACTCTTCAAGTTCGTTGGGCGCGGCAGCGGTCGATGCTTAGATGTGCCCGCAGCTTCGACGGCCAATGGTGTCCAGTTGCAAATCTTTGATTGCAACGGGACTGGCGCTCAATCGTGGTCGCTTAGACAACAACCTTAAATGGGGATTATTCATTCAAGGTACAAAGAAAGTAGCGTTCGTCATCCCGAAGGTCTACCCGCGCGCCAGCGCGGGTAGATCGGAGGGACCTTGCGTTTTAATAGGAAATAAACAACATCACACTGAAACGCTCAGCGCCGGAGGCGCGTTGCGAAGTTAGCCAGGGTGAAACGCAGTGGAACCCTGGGAAAACCGTAGAAAAAACACACTAGCCCCAGCGGGGCGGCACATCCTCGAAAAGGGTGAAATTGTCCGCTTTCAAATGCTGGAAGACAGCTTGGCTGTCTCCCCGGCGGCACGCTGCTGATCAGGCGTCTTTTGCGGAAGCCATGATTTGATAGTGAAACTTCGCAGATGTTATATTTAAATATAACATCGCGAAAGGAATACCATGCATACTACAAATCTGCGCAAGGTCGGCGGTTCGATCATGTTAACTGTGCCGCCCGCCGTGCTCGAGATCCTAAACTTGCAGCCAGGAGCCAAAGTCAACCTCGCGGTACGAAACGGCCGGCTGGTTGTGGAACCGCAGGTGCGTCCCCGTTATAGCCTGGATGAGTTGCTCGAGCAATGCAATCCTAAGGCGCCGCGCAGGAAGGAAGAACGTCAATGGCTCAATGACAAATCTGCAGGCCGTGAGCTCATCTAATGACTCATCTAATAACGAAGCGTGGCGAAATCTGGTTGGTAGGGCTTGATCCGACGCAGGGGCATGAACAAAAGGGACGCCGTCCGGTTCTGATCGTGTCGCCAGAAGCATTCAATCAGGTAACGAAGGTGCCCGTGGTTCTGCCCATTACGAGCGGTGGAAGTTTCGCCCGGATGGCGGGTTTTGCTGTGCCGCTGATGGGTGCAGGAACGAAGACCACGGGCATGGTCCGCTGCGACCAACCCCGTGCGCTCGATCTGCGAGCGCGCAGTGGCCAAAAACTGGAAAGCGTTCCCGGTGCAATTATGGACGAGGTCCTTGCGAGGCTAGCCCCGATTTTTGAATATTGAACTTTGCTGTAATTGGACCTTGGAAAGCATCATAATTCGCCACCGACATGACATATGATAGGGGTACCATGAAGTCAGCAAGGCCTTTAACCATCAACTCTATCGACGTAGATAACGACGAGGAACTCGACGCGCTAATGATGCACGTGCTGGCGGAAGGCGACAAAATCTACCAGGCCCAGCGCGAGGAGGCGATGCAGCTCGGGATCATTGACGAAAAGGGTTCTCTTCTGAAACACGAACTCCCCGAAGACATGCGCGAGGACGCGGGTACTGACTTCGGCGGATAGATTGCAACGCCCGCGAATGATCGTTATAGCAGGCCCGCCTGGCAGCGGCAAAAGCAGCCGTTTTCCCCTATCTGCCTTTGGTGTGGATTGGTTCAACGCTGACAATCGTGCGGCTGAACTAAACCGTGGCTCGTTTCGAAGAATTTCCTCAGAAATTCGCAGCCGGGTAAACTTTGAATTCCAAAAATGGATTCTCGACCACATCAGCGCACATGAAGGTTTTGCAATTGAAACCACATTGCGGAGCCCAATCACGTTTGAGCAGTCTCGACTGGCGCATGGCAAGGGGTTTTGGACCACGATGGATTATGTGGCTGCAGGCGGTGTTGAAGTGAGCATTCGCCGAATCATGGAACGCTCCTATCGTGGCGGGCACTCCGCTTCGGAGCGACTTGTGACGGAGATCTATGAGAAGAGCATGAAGAATCTGCTGACAGCACTCGACTTCGCTGAGAGCGGGATCGAGGTCGTAAGAGTCTACGACAACTCCGAAACGGGAGGCCTCGTGAGACAGATATTGAGTTTCCGCCGAGGACGACCGCGCTCGGTCGCAGCCGAGATCCCGGTTTGGCTTGAATCACTGTTCAGCGGCACGAAGTTCGATATTGCTACACTGCGATCCATGACGACTCGGCGAACAAGTGACCCACTCAGCGGACAATAGAACCGAGCACTTTCCTTAATCTCCCAAGCCGCGAAGTGATTTTCCCGTGGATGGCTTCAACCAGTTACCAATCTCAACGCGAAGAAACTCTCGGCTGCGCCGGCGCCTCGGGCAGCGTAAGCGTGCCTCTCAACTCAATCTTTTTAACCGAACGCCCCACCAGAACTTCAAACTGGCCGGGCTCGGCTCGCCATTGTTTCGAATTCACGTCATAGTGGGAGAGGGACCTTTCATCCAGAGTTAACGTAACTCGCTGCTTCTCTCCTGCCCGCAAGTTCACTCTAGCAAAACCTTTCAGCTCTTTGGGTGGATGCGGCAAGGTGGCATGTTGATCGCCTACATATACCTGCGCTACTTCTGCCCCATCGCGTTTTCCAGTATTAGTGACGTCGAAACTCACCCGATAACTGTGGCCTGAGTTCGTGCCAGTGTTGATCGGTGACTCAGCTATCGACAAGTTGCTATAGGCGAAGCTAGTGTAAGAAAGTCCGTAACCGAAGGGGAAGAGGGGCTCTGTGCCATTGTGTTCATATCCTCGATACCCTACGAAGACCCCTTCTTTATAGACAACCTTCGTCCCATCAGGACCAGGATAATAGCTATCGTGCGTGGGGTTATCGTCTTCGCGCCGTTCAAACGAAACTGGAAGCCGCCCTGACGGATTGACCTGTCCAAACGCAATCTCTGCAAGGGCCATCCCGCCTTCCTGTCCTGGATACCAAGCCTGAAGGACTGCCGATACACGATCGATCCAGGGCATCATATCGATCGCTCCTCCGGAGGTAACTACTACGACCGTGTTTTTGTTGACTGCCGCTATCTCTTGGATCAGTTCATCCTGGCCCAGGGGCAGGTGAAAGGTGCGGTCGGCGCCTTCGCTCTCGGTCTCCGGATCGAACCCTACGGCCAGCACGACCGCGTCCGCTTTGGCCGCCAGTTTTTTGGCGTTATCATCAACCACGGCATCGTGGCGGACAATTCCCAATCGAAGCCTTCTTCCCAGCCATTCTGATCGCCCATGGTGTTCCAGCACGACCTTGTGTGGAGCAGCTTCGAGTGAGAGACTCTTCCAATTCGCCAGGGTCTTTGCCGACTTCCAATTGTCAAAGACCAAATTGCCGTCTACGTAAAGGCGATAATAGCCGCCATCTTCTCCCGTCGAGGCCACAAAAATATCGTAAGCGCCCGCACTCTGAGCGGCATAGTAACCTGTCCACCGTTCGCCAACCCCGCCCTTGGGCAAGGTAGCGCGGGACTGCATGCTGAAATTGATGTGCGAATCTGTCCCCGTAGCGATTGGTGTTCCTTGCAATTCAGGATCGCTAAAATACTCGACGTGAAGCCCCGGCTGTCCATTGGCCGGAGCAGTAGAAAAATTTGTGGCCTCGGCCAGTTCGCTTAAGCTGGGCAAGCCGCTCGCATAGTACGTTTGGACGCCGGTCCCTAAATACTTGCTGAACCCCTCCATAACGCTAACGGCAGCGAAAGGCTGCACCCTGGCGCTGCCTCCACCAACAGGAACTGCGGGATAGGCATCGGGACCGATAACCGCAATTGACTTGATTCGATCTTTATTCAGCGGCAAAAGGGAAGCTTCATTTTTCAGCAGCACGACGCTCTGGCGCGCCGCCTGCAAAGCAACCTGACTGCCTTGCTGGTTGGCGCGCGGAATGGATAGGTCCATCTGGTCGCGATCGAGCCATCCGAATTCCGCGGCCTTGCGGAGAATTCTCCTCACTTTGTCGTCGATGGTTGCAGTCGAAACCCGACCCTGTTCGACAGCCTTCAGCAGTGTCTGCTTGTTCATGAACCTGCCGGAAGGCATTTCCAGATCCAGACCACTATTAGCGGCCTCCACACCATCGTAGGTTGAAGTCCAATCGGACATCAGGATGCCGTCGAATCTCCATTCTCCCTTGAGAACATCGGTGTTGAGATACTTGTTCTGGCTCATGTGGACGCCGTTGGTCAAATTGTAGGAATTCATCACGGCGCCAACATGAGCTTCCTTCACCGCAGCTTCAAATACCGGAAGGTAGATCTCACGCATGGTACGTTCATCGATCACTGAATCGGAGTTATGGCGATCGAACTCCGAGTTGTTTCCCATGTAATGCTTGATGGTAGCGCTCACTCCCTGGCTCTGAACACCCTCGATGTAGTTCACGGCCATGCGAGAGGCGAGGAACGGATCTTCGCCGAGATATTCAAAATTTCTTCCGTTCATCGGCGCTCGATAGATGTTCACGCCCGGTCCCAGCAGAAAATGCACGCCTTTGGCCCGCGCATCCCGCCCGATTTCCCTGCCCACATGCTGGGCTAGCTCAGAATCCCAGGTGGCTGCGAGCGCAATTCCCGCCGCCATAACCGTTGCTGGTCCATCGTTGCGCACGCCGATCGGCCCATCAGCCATCTTCAATCGAGGCAGACCCAGCCGTGGAAAACCTCGAATAAAGAAACCATCGACACCACCCAGCATGTCGATTTTCTCCTCGAGGGTCATCCGGCTAAGAATCGATTCCACACGGTTTTCAATTTCAGGAGTAGCAGCGTGGACTGTGGGCGAAGCAGCTTGTGCTATGAAACAAAGAATAATAAGAGCAGAACAGAGCCCACGGATGAGATAGTTTACTGAATAATTAATAGTACTTGGTCGTATATTGATCTCAGATTGGATTGCCAGAAAGCATGGTAGCGGTGAGTCTAGCCGAATTGGTTCTGAATTGCCATTTTGACTTGTGATTTGCGAAAGCATGAATCACCCCTGTCCTTTCATTGTCATCCTGCCGGCTCATTCGTGCTGCTCTCAGTATCAAGAACAGCAACGAGGCGCACGATTATAGGCATGAGAAAAGAACTTGCGTCAAGAATAATGCGGGGAGAAGAAACACTGATATCCAATGGACATATCCTGGGGTACTACCATCGTATAGGTCATGGCTCCGAATGGCTGGTTTTTGTCATATAACGATCAGGCAGGGAGCAACTGCTTCATTGCTGCTGAAACTTCCACCTGGAGGCGCGTACCTTTGCCAGGTTCGCTATGGATCTGCAAATGGCATCCAAGCGATTGCGCTCGCTCGCGCATGTCAAGGAGACCAAAATGTCCTCTTGCAATGAACGCAGGATCTCCGGGGGTGAAGCCGCAGCCATCATCGAGAACGTTGAGGCAAAGTTTATCGGAACCATACCGCAACTCCACTACGATGTTCCCGGCATTGGCATGACTGAGCGCGTTGGCCACCGCTTCTTGGCCGATACGCAGCAGATTCATCTCGACGTCCGGCGATAAACGGTAGGGCTCACCTTGGATCTGCACCTGAATCTTAGCCTGTTCCAATGAGACCATCGGCTGAATCGCTTGTGTCAAGGCAGAAACCAAGTCGCCATTCTCGAGCAAATGGCATCGCAGGTCCCATACCGACCGCCGCGCCTCCATCATGCTATGCCGGCTCATGTTGCGCGCCATGTCGATGGCTCCTCTTGCGAGGTTAGGGCTTTGCTGGAAGCAATCTGCCGCCAGGTCCAATTGCATGGTGATGCCTGCCAGTTCCTGCTCCAGCGTATCGTGCAACTCGCGCGCAATCCGATTGCGTTCTTCCAGTACTGCGCTGCCGCGCAACTTTTGGCGAAACAGCTCCATTTGCTCGCGCAGGCGTCGTCCTAATACCACCATCCATGCGATCACCAGGAACAAAACGGTTCCGGTAGCGGCCAGCAGCCACACGGTGTGGCGCTGGTTCCACCATGACGGCGTGCGCAAGGTTACTATGTCGCCTCGCGATCGCAGCAATAGCCGAAACGACTCCGGCGAATGCCACATGCCACCGGCGCGTACCAGGCAGATTCCAGTAACGCGGAGGTCACTGCCGAGCGGAACGGATTTCCGAAGTTCATTAGGATCGGCTGGTTGTAAGCGTGCCTCAAATACCGTTGTTCCATGCTGCAAGAGCAAACTCGCTCCGTAAGACTGTAGCTCAAGATGGATCAATCGAGCGTCCGTGCTCACCAAAGCTCCATCGTAGCGGCCCCAAGGAGCGTGGAGATCGAGATTGATTGGCTGAGGTATTGGCCCGTGGCCAACCACGTGGAATACTGCATCCGCCAGGATCGGCTCCGACTCGCCCACTGTGGGAAAACCAAGCGCATCAACGATGTCGCCAGCCCGCACCGGTGTGTCTTGCTGCGCGAGCACCCGCAATCCTTTGGCGCCGCTTTCCAGGTACACCACGTTTCCCGCCTGCTGATAAGCAACCACACCCCGTACGCGTACTTTGTGACCCACGGGCCGCTCTGGGGAAAAACGCATGAGTCCTGCAAACGGCACTTCGTTGGAAGGCGCCTCCAGCCGGATGAATTCAAGTCGCGGCACATAAAACAATATGCCGATCAGTTGGCGCTCAGCATTGAACAGGGTCCCGCAGACGCCCTGGATCAGCACTTCCTTGTCTACCCAGGAAGAAATATCCTGTGAAGCCCCCAGAGGAGTTCGAACACTGAACTGGCTCCCTCCAGAGGATACATTCATCGCAAGTACAGGCTCAGGCCAGGAAGTGCGATCAATGGAAACGGAACGGACAATCCCGCGCACCTCGACCCATTGACTGTCTTTTTGGCCGTCAGCCAGTTCAGAGAACGCATAGACGTGGGTTTTGGGCAATGGCTTTCTGCCAAGTACACGCAGACTCTGCTCGCGAATGACCGGGGCGTAGCGGCCCGGGCCTGTAACTCCCTCTACTTCCACGAAATCGCCGAAAATGTGGGAACTCCATAGGTTATGGCTTCCTTCAACATAGATCCCGGCCGTTCCGTCTTGCACAAAGAAATCGGGTTTAGGGACATCGTCGGTGATCACACCCCGAATCCGCACCGGGTAGCCTAGCTGAGCTTTATCTGGAGTGAGCCGGCGTACTTGATCTACGCTGGTAAGCACGGGAAGCCGCGACGATTGCGGCGCAGCCCATCCTGCCATTCCGATGGGCCATAACAACAATAGAACGATTCGGAATTTACGATGCGACATAAACGCGCCATGAAAATTGGATCAAACATTTATCATAAGACATTGGCACTGACAAGGTCAGGCTGCCAATCGGACGGCTGCTAAGAGTAAATAATGCCACGTTTCAGTGCTTCGGTTGCTGCATGGGTGCGGTCTTTGACATTCAGCTTCTCCAGCACATGGCTAACGTGCAACTTCACAGTAACCTCGGCAATATTCAAGGCCGCCGCAATCTCTTTGTTGCTCAAACCCTTTACGATCATCCGGAGCACTTCCAACTCCCTGGTGGTCAGCGATCGGTGAGACAATCGGGCTGCCAGAAGCGACGTTACACTAGGGTCGATGTATCGCTCTCCGCGGCAGACTTGTCGAATGGCATGAAGAAGTTGTTCACGTACTGCGCTCTTCACGATATATCCAGCGGCCCCCGCCTGCAGCGAGCGGTAAATCTCTTCTTCCCCCGCGTGCGTGGAGAGCATAAGAATACGCGCATCAGGGATTTCGCTCAGAATTGCCGAGGCGGTCTCGATGCCATTCATTCCAGGCAATCGAACATCCATCAGTACCAATCCCGGTTGGTGTTGACGATAGGCCCGCAGTGCTTCCTCACCACTGCCCGCTTCGGCAACGACTCTCATGTCCGGCTCCACATTCAGCGAAGCACAAAGGCCCATTCGGACCATAAAATGGTCGTCCACAACAAGAATGCGGATCATAGTTGAATCTGGCATTATGTTAATCTGCCGGGCGGCGCTTGCATTATGCATGCAGCAGCGCTTCCAGGAGACCCCGCCGTCCGTCTACATTAATAATCGAATCGCGATCCAGCGCCATATCCTTCATAATCCAGTCAAAACTTTCACGATTGCGCTCAGATTTTTGTCGTCACGATATTCGACTTGGTGGATTATACGGACTATACGGTTCTAGCGCCAACTACGACGGTTGAACAACAATGCAGGGCGTTCTCACTCTGCGCCCCCTTTTGAAAGAATCTTTAGCCACGAGTTTTCGCGAATGAACACGAACAGAGCGCACTACTACGAGTGTAACTCTCGGAGCAACCGGTGGCGGCGGACGCGGATTTTACTCTCGTCCTTACGAGCTTGTGCCATATCGTAAGCTACCTGCATGCGAATATGTTACTTATGGAAACCACAAGGAAAGCGCCAAGGTCTGAGACAGTGCACTGCTTTTTAGCCACCTCGACCCTAAAAGGTGGCTAAAAACCTGCCAAAAGGCTGCTTTTCATGGAGGAAATCCATGATATCAAGCCTGCAACCTCAACTGGTCAAGGTTCCAGCCCGGGTTTTGACTTTCGCCTTTACTAATTACTAACTACGGTAATAATATACTTGACTGACTATGAATTCCCTGCTACTCTGGTTACATGAAAGCGATTAAGACACTTCAGCAGGCCATTCAACACTTCTCTGATTACGAGAATTGCCGTGAATTCATGGTTGCCGTTCGCTGGCCTGATGGAAAAGTGCGTTGCCCTGCTTGCGGTTCCGAGAAAGTAACTTACCTCAAGAATGCGCGCGTATATCGTTGCTACGAAGATCACCCGCGCCAAAAGTTCTCTCTCAAGGTCGGCACAGTATTTGAGGATTCTCCGATTGGCTTGGACAAGTGGCTCCCCGCAGTATGGTTGCTGGTTAGCTGCAAGAACGGCATTAGCTCTTACGAGATTCACCGGGGCTTGGGCGTCACTCAGAAAACCGCTTGGTTCATGATGCACCGCATTCGCCTTGCCGTGCAGTCCAATTCGTTTGTGAAGCTGGGTGGAAGCGGCAAAGAAGTGGAAGTAGATGAAACTTTCATCGGCGGGAAAGCGCGCAACATGCACAAGAGCGTAAGAGCGCGGAGAATCACCGGACAGGGCCACAATGTGGACGATAAGTCCATTGTCATGGGAATCCTTGACCGCTCCAAAAAGAAGGTGCGCACCCAGGTAATCACCGACAGGAAAAAAGACACCTTGTACCCCATCGTAAAAAAGCACGTCATGGCCGGGACCGCGCTGTATAGCGATGAATTGACCGGGTACATGGGCCTTGGGTCTGAATACGAGCGCGGAGTCGTTGACCATGCAGTTGCTTATGTGGACGAGAAAATCCACACCAACGGAATGGAAAATTACTGGAGTCTTTTCAAGCGCGGATTGAATGGAACTTACGTTTCTGTTGAGCCGTTTCATTTGTTTCGTTACTTGGATGAGCAGGAATTCAGATACAACAATCGCGCTACGAAAGATAACCCGTTAAATGACGGTGATCGTTTTCAATTGGCAATGTCTCAGATCGTTGGCAAGAGGCTGACTTACGCACATTTGACCGGAAAAGATCAGGTGGGAGAAACGGAACCGTTCTAACGTTCGCGGTCGCTTGAAGCGCGGGAAGCGGAAGTCTTAGACGTTCGCTTCCGCTCCTTGGCTCTCTTTTCAGCGTCAAGTTTGGCCTTGATTTCGGAGTGCGGCACGGCCATAAGTCGCCGCATAAAACTTGTGAAGGCATCATCACCCGTTTGACTCTTGGCGGGGTTTTTAGGGTGAGTTGACTTTTGAGGCACGTAAATAACCCTCTAGAAATGAGGGTAGTTATACGTCTGTCAAAAGTCAATACATTCTCATTGAGGATATCGCCTGGGCGTTGAATTCTGCTGAAAGGGGGCATCGGCATTTCTTGATTCTCAAATTCTTTTGCGATGAAAGCTATAACGACAAGGTGCTCACACTTGCCGGATTCATGGCTACCGAGGTCGAATGGGGAAAGCTCCGGCGCAAATGGAAGAGCCGTGTCAAAAAAGCTGGCGTTTCTCGATTTCATGCTGCTCCGCTAAATGCCTATGATGGAGAGTTTGAGAGCTGGAGAGGAACAACCAAATCGCGTGATTTCGTTGTTCCACTTCTTAACATAATCAAACATAGGCTTATGGTCGGTTTCAGCTTCGCCATGCTGCTTGGCGATTACGATAAATACACATCCCCGGTGGCCAAAGACAAATTAGGCTCACCATATCTATGCTGCTTCAAGCACTGCATTGCAATGGCTGCGCAGTCAATGAACTCAATGCCAGCAGAAGACAAATTCGCAGTGATTCTTGATCGTAATCCAGAGGAAAAACAAGCCCGCGATCTCTTCGGCAAAATCAAAGACGATTCAACCGTGCCTTATCGCCATAGATTGGCTACTTGTGTAGCGGGAAGCTGGGAAGAATACATTCCGCTACAACCTGCCGATATGATCGCTTATGACACCTTCAAATTGCTCGACGATACTCACTTTCATGGAAAACTGGAGTGGCGCAAATCCCTAAAGACGCTATACGCTTCGACTCCTCTGTGGGGAAAATATTTTGATAAAGAATGCTTTCTTTCGGTCCAAGGAAAAATTGAAAGCGCTGAAGGTGAAACAGTAATTGTCGAAGACCAGAACGACTTTGACGAGACCATGCCATGACCATCAAATAAAGGAACAAACATGCCACGATTTATCATTTCCTACGATCTAAGAAAACCTGACCATGATTACGAGCCGCTTTATGCGGAACTGAAGCGAATACAAGCAGTGCATATTCAAGATTCAGGGTGGGTCGTAAGAGTGCCAGGGCAGAGCCAAACAATCTATGACCGTCTATGGCCACACATGCATAATGCTCAAGATCGTTTTGCCCTAACTACTAATGACTAACGACTGCCTTTTCGGCCACCTCGACCCGAAAAGGTGGCTAAAAACCTGCCAAAAGGCTGCTTTTTATGAAGGAAATCCATGAATATCAAGTCTGTAACCTCAACTGGTCAAGGTTCCAGTCCGGGTTTTGACTTTCGTCTTTGCTAATTACTGACTACTAATGATTAACGACCTTTCGTTTAGACCCTTAGCGAGCCACGAAACGCCCTAGCGGCATAGTAAGATTCCGCACCGTTGTGATACACGAAAACAGT
>DASZEU010000050.1:0-7496 GCA_035940535.1 Candidatus Angelobacter sp. | reverse complement strand
GGACGATCATGAAAACGAATTCCGCCCATTGCGCCCAAGCTCATCAAGCCCTGCAACTCAAACTCCGATAAGTCCATCAACCCGCCGACTACTGCGACAATATCTGCCTCTCCGTGGAGGATATGACGCACACCGTGGATGATTCCCAAATTGCCGCTGGCTGACGCTCCGCCGATGGTGTAACCCTCGCCCGTAATGCCAAACACCTCGGAGAGGCAGCCGACCACGTCGGTATCAAAAAAGGTCAATCCATAGATCGGACGCATGTATTCCACGCGATCTCGGTATTTCATTTGGGTCTGTTGAATTTCACGTTGCTGCAGGTTCGATCCCGCTACCACCACAGAACAGGATCTTTCTGTTTGCTCTCCATTCAGGCCGGCGTCGCTCCAAGCCTCCATCATTGCCAGCAGTGCAACTTGACAGGTATAAGCTGGCTTGCGCAATTGCCGGCAACGCCTCGCATGGAGCGATTCCAAAGGCCATCGCTGTAATGCATCTTGAAATGAAAACTGGGCAATTTCTGCGCCGAGATAACGTTTTTGACCGGAATTACGCTCACGATTGAGATATCCAAAACGGGACTCCCCCGCCTTTAATGCCTGGCAGAATTCGGGCACCGACCCCGCAATGGAGGTGATCACACCCATGCCCGTTACAACCACATCACTTGGAGATAAAGGAGGATACATTTTGCCAGGTCTTGGACTGTGCTAACAGAGTTCTTGGACCAACAGCTCTGCCAGCTCCCCGATATTCTGCGCACCGTGGAATGCTGCCAAAGGAACATTGAGCGCAAGCGATTCCACCGTTAGCATCAAGATATCGGCGCGATCAACGGAATTCGCGCCTAAGTCCCGCAATGAATCGGTGGGTCCGATAGGCACATTCGCAAGTTCGGGGATGATCTCCTTGGCATGGCGGCTGATCAAATCGATGATCTTATCTTTCTTGCCGGCGCTCGCCCCGTTGCTGTTGCCATTTCCATTCGATGCGCCGTTTCCATGCGCGTGGCTAAAACCATTGGCAATCAGTTGCTCCGCATCGTCAAGGGTCAATGCGTTTGCACTCAGTTGCTTGAGCACGCCTCGGACCTGTTCTTCGACTGAATCTGAACTGCCATTGGCTTGATTTAGACTTGGGAGGGACTTCACGCCCAAAGGCCCCGCCTCAGGGAAGGAGATGTTTTCCCCGCCACTCCGGTCCACGAGTGTTTCATGGATGAACTTCGCCAATTCAACAATGTTGGGGTAGTCATACAGCCGCGTGGCACTGATGTTGAGCTTGTAGTATTGATTGAGCTTGTTCACCAACTCCACGCCAATGATGGAGTCCAGCCCCATATCCACAAACTTCTTTCTAATCTCGATCTCGCTTTCGTCTAAATATAGGGCCTCGCTTACATGTATTTTCAAATCACGCTCGATTTCCTGTAAGTTCAATCCAGTTCCGTTTGTTCTCGATTTTGCCCCGCTTTGCGTTTCTGCGGCAGGTTTTTCCGGCGGCACTTCAACTCTCAATCGCAGGGTTGGAAGAGTTTCGGCGTATCCAGTGTCGCTCTCTCGTGTCTCTGAATGAAGCGACGGCAGAAGGCCAGCGGAAGAGGCCCTCTCATGGGATGTCCCATTCTCCGAAGCCCCCACAGCCAACATGGCCTCATCCTCAAGAGCAGGCAGATGGGAGCTTGGCGAGACAAGGCTGATCTCACGCCTGAGCGTCAGCTTAGGAGCTTCGATTGCTCCCCGCTGCGTTTCAGCCACTCGTGGTACAGTCGCGGTTTCAATCTCCTCCATCATCTCCTTATGTGGATGAAACCAGCACGTGCGTTTGGCAAAGGGGTACGTTGGCAATGAGATTCGCTTCTCGCCCCCATATCGGAACAGCTCCCAATCAATATCTGCGCCAATCACCCACAGCCCGGCTACGTTCCGAAATTTGCTTTTGTGCATCCATCTGCGGACTGTTTCCTGCATGTCCTCGTCTGAACCGATCGTCTGCAATATGGCAAGATCCTGGTGCGCGCGACCGTGAAAATGATTTTCATCGGAACTACCTTCCAGGAAGTTCTGCAAGCTACGAACCAGTTCGCTCACGTCCTTAACCACGAAGGCCACTCGGTATTCCATGGCATCGCGCCCCGTCTGCAATGTGTATGAAAGGTCGGCAAGCTCGCCCATCCTTCGGTGGACGCCGCTCTTCACATGAGCCAGCAACCTCTCAGCATATTCTCGCAGCCGCTCCTCATTTCGCGCCGAAAGCGGTACGATCACCGTGCGTGAGTCTTGGTCTCCACCTTTCATTCCGGATTCGTGCGTGGCAGGGACCGCATGTTCCTCAAGAACAACGTGGGCGTTGGTACCGCTGATTCCGAAGGCGCTCACCACGGCTAAGCGTTTTTTCCCTGGTTGCGGAATCCACTGCGCCGATGTTTTGTTGATGTAGAAGGGGCTGCCCGAAAGCGAAAGATACTCATTTTCCTTCTCACAATTCAACGATGCCGGAATAGTATTGTGCTTCATACCCAATAGGACCGCGATCATGCTGACAATGCCGGAGACGGCAAAGGTGTGTCCTAGATTGGTCTTGACCGATCCCAAAGCGCAGTATCCCGTTTTGGCGGTGCTGCTGCGGAATGCTTCTGTAAGGGCGGCGACCTCGACCGGGTCTCCCAGCTTGGTTCCAGTGCCGTGCGCGGCAACATAGTCGATGTCGCCGGCCTGGACGCCGCATTTTTGATAAATCTCCTCAATCAATCGCTGTTGTGAAAGACCGCTGGGAGCAGTCATGCCGTTGGTTTTGCCATCGTAGTTCAGACCGCAGCCTTTGATGACTCCATAGATATTGTCTCCATCTTCGATGGCCGAGGAGAGCCGCTTTAATACCAGCACGGCTACCGCTTCTCCCGGTACGATCCCATCGGCACGCTCATCGAAAGTAAAGCATTGCCCGGACTCGGAGAGCATACCCATGCGCGTTAGCTGCTTGTAGATTCCTGGGAACAAAAGCAGGTTCACAGCGCCGGCCAGCGCCATTTGCGTTTCGCCTCGCTGCAATGATTGGCACGCCAGATGCACGGCTACAAGCCCGGAAGAGCATGCAGTGTTGATGGCGAGGCTTGGGCCTTTAAGATCGAGAAGATACGAGATTCTTGAAGCAAGAATACCATTGTGATTTCCGGTGATGAGGCCATCGTCGCCGGTCAGCTTCTCGTATTCGCCTTCCTCCACACCAATGAAAACGCCACACGATGTGCCACGAAGACGCCGGCCAGCATAGCCTGCATCTTCAAATGCTCGCCAGGCTTCCTGAAGCAATAAGCGCTGGCGGGGATCGATTAACTCCGCTTCGCGCGGTGAGAGATCGAAGAAAATAGGATCAAATTCTGCGATTCCGCTTATGAAAGCACCGTGATTCGTGGTGATCTGGTTCGAGGCGTCACCTGGCTTGCGATAGTAGTCTCGCCAGTCCCAGCGGTCCTTCGGAATTTCGGAAACCACATTCTTGCCTGCGGCAAGAATGCTCCAAAGTTCATTCGCACTATCTGCGCCTGGGAAGCGCCCCGACATGCCGATAACGGCAATCGGCTCATCCTGGTTCGGTGATAATCTGGCGGTTGGATTCAAGCTCCTCCTCAATTGGGTCGCTGTCTGCGGCGCCTCAGGATTTGGAGGCAACGTGCTCTGCTTCTCGCTGGACACTGCTTCCGTATTCAACTTATAAAAAGTTTCCAATGTCGGACGATAGTTCTGCACGAGATAATTGGTGAGTTGATGGATCGAGGGATAGCTGAAGAAAACGGACGGCAGCAAATCAATGCCGAACGAACCGCTCAAGTTTCGGGCGAGTTGGGCCAGTGTTAGCGAACTGAACCCGAAATCAACAAGGGTTCTCCGCTCATCGATCTGGTTCTGCCTAATCTTCAACAATGAGCATATTTGCTGCATGAGATCTCGTGTGACGAGCATCTCCAACGCTGGATTGCTGTGGTGCTCAAGCGATTCTTCCTGTTGCATGGAAATCGAACTCCTCTTGCTGCGATTGGAATCGGTGTTGGGGAGATCACTTTCTTGTGGAATCCAATACCTCTCGCGGGCGAATGGATAAGTTGGCAAGGGAACTCTCTGGGGCTTCGTTTCGCCATAAAATTCCGCCCAATCAATCTCCGCTCCTGCTGCCCACGATTTCGCCAACTCGGCCGCCATCGCAGCGGATAAACGGCCGTGCACTCGCAGTTCATCTCTGGCCACCTGAGAGGTACTGCACATGTCACTTTGGCTGTGGATCTTGCCACGGAATACCAGCGGCAGCTCTGAGTCTCCCCTGCAAAGCGAAGTCAGAATCCGCTCCAACTCAGGCAGGCTATTGGCGACAATCGCCATCCGATAGTCCATGGGTTCGCGCCCAACCTGGAGTGTATATGCCAGAGCCGATAATCGCAGTTCGGGAATGCCGTAATGCCGATACTCGCGCTTTTGAATAAAACTCAACAGATTCGCCACATACTGGTTCAGTTGTTCCTGTGTCCTGGCGGATAGCACAATCACCATCGGTCCAGCAGCTTCGACTTCGGACGAAATCACAGGAGCAACGTATTCTTCAAGTATGGCGTGAGCGTTGACACCGCCATAGCCAAAGTTATGGATGGCCGCTCTTCTTGGCACCGATGCTGCGCCGCTGGAGCGCGGCGGCCACTCCTGCGTGCGCGAAACAACATCGCACAGGAACTTTCCATCGTCCTCGCTCCAATTCAACTTCTCTAGATTGAGCACTCGGGGAAGTTTATTGTTCCTGAAAGAAAGGATCGTCTTGATAATAGCCGTTACACCCGATGCAGCGCCCAGATGACCCAGGTTTCCTTTTGCTGTTCCAATCTTCACCGGTTGGGAGCGAGGGCCGCTGAAAACAGCCTGATAAGTCTTCAGCTCTACCCTGTCGCTTGCCTGGTCGGCGGTGCCCTGCGCTTCGATGTAATCGATGTCCTTTGCTTCAAGACCGGCATCCGCCAACGCATCTTCAATGACGGCCTGGTGGCCGGCAGGATTGGGAGCAGTCAGAAACATGCCTCGGCCGCCGTGCTGGACTGAGACACCCCGAATCACTCCATAAATAATGTCGTTGTCCGCAATAGCGCGCGAGAGCTTCTTGAGCAACACAAGGCCGGCCCCTTCGCCATTAAGATGGCCAGACGCTTTCCGGTCGAAAGACCGCATAACCGGCTCGTTAGTGAGCATGCCTAACTTGCGATTAACCACAAAGATCCAGGGCGTCAGCAGCAGGTTGATGCCCCCGGCTAGGGCCATTTCGATAGGACCGCTCCGCAGTGACTCGCAGGCTTGTCGAATTGAGACCAGAGAAGAAGCACACGCAGTATCCAAGGCGATACTTGGTCCCCGCCAGTTGAAAAAATACGAAACCCGGTTCACCAGCATGGAATGCGTGTTCCCGGCGTTGGTGTAAGGGTCCAATTCGTACCGAGACTTGCTGATGAGTTCTTTGTAATCCTGCTTTTCTACCCCTACGAATACGCCTATATGCCGATTATGTAATGCTTTCTTGCGATAGCCTGCATTCTCGATCGTCTCCCACGCTACTTCCAGCAAAATACGATGCTGCGGATCGAGCAGTTCAGCTTCTGCAGGTGATATTCCAAAGTGCGACGCATCGAATCGGGCAACGTCTTCGAGGAATGCGCCGTGACAGCAATCTGTCTTGCCATTTTCTTTTTGTGGATCGCCAAAATATGCTTTCCAATCCCAACGCTCGGCCGGCACCTTCGACAGCATTGACTTTTCTTCTACCAGACTGTTCCACAATTCAGCAACGTTCTCCGCCCCCGGAAATCTGCCGGCCATGCCAATGATGGCGATATCAGTATCTTGAACCACGGGGCGTGGTCTGATTGACGCGGCAATCTTCGGCGCGGTGCTCACATTAGAGTTTTCGGGGACGATCTCGACTTGGAATTGCTCGGGATGCAGGTTGCCAATGGAAGCTGGCGCGCCTTTAGCAGAAAGGAGTTCCTTGCTGTACTTGCTCCCCAAGAATGAAGCTAATCGCGATAGAGTTGGAAGCTCCAAGAAAGTTGAAGGATCCAGTTTCATGAATGGATAGCGCCGGACAATCTTGGCTGCAAACTCGGTGAGCTTGATGGAATCAAAGCCGTATTCGCTGAGGTTCTCCTCAGGGTCAATCTCCTGCGATTCCAGGGCAAGAACCCCGGACATCACTTGAATGAGTCCATCCTTGACGATCTCTTCCGAGGATGATTGTGTCATTCCTTCTCCTGTCATGAGTTGGCATCGCCGGATCTCGTCCCGAAGCATGGAAATGGCTCTGATGCCGTTTTGGGAAGAAATCTCTCCGGCCTGAATTTTGCGCACAAGTTGTTCAACATTCAGTTTCATGGATAGGTTTTTAAAAGGTTTTGCAACAAGAGTATCTAGGCGTACTCAAGCTCTGCGGAAAGTGTGGCGATCAGCCGGTGAGCATCCAACTCCCCTGTCCTCACCCGCTCAAAGACCGCTTGCAAGTCCTGTGGCTGGCGCTGTTTCCGAGCAGACGGGCTCATAGCATCCAATAAGGCCGTGGACGATTCCTGCTGTTGAATGTACTGCATGTCCCAATCAAGGATCAGCGCATTTCCCCGTTGCGCCTGCGCCCCGCTGTAGTCTTGCGGGGTAATCTCCTCTAAAGCCAGCAGTTCCTGCAGTGTGCGTTCTCCTAATCCTGCAAGAATCCGGTGTTTCAGCTCTCTCATCGAGAGATCCTGTTCGTCAGTCTTGACGAATGCCTTCTTCCTGTAATTTTCAAGAACTATTTCGGCCTGCACGTTGCTATGTTCGCCGCGCAGCCTGTACATCATGGGGAAACATGGATAGTTGAGCAGTCGCCAGAACTGTTTGAACTCCTTGGCCGGGGACGGAAAGAAGCCCAGCTTCAGCCCAAACAGAAAACTTGCTATCGGACCAATCACGGCCTGATGAGCTGCGGTGATTCGATGCTGAAGCTCGATCCCACTAAGCTGATATTTTCCCGAAAGCACCTGCGCGTACCAGCGGGCCACCATCTCAGCGAAGAAGAAAGAGCCGGAGAAGGCTATAGGTAACAGCCCCAGGGCATTCACCAAAGTGGGGTTGCGATGGTAAAAAATCCCCATCGCAAAATCGTCTGGCTGGATTCCGGTAACGTAGTCACAGGCCGCGCTGTCATATCCTGTGCAATACACAACTACATCGACATCGGCTACTGTGTCGTCGCTAAGCCGGCATTGTGTGCCCTTAAAGCTCTCTACCTCTGGACAAACCTGGATCTTGCCTTCAGCTACCAGCCTCACGATATTATCGTTAATGTGGATGGTGGGATTGTTTTCGAGGTCGTGGCGCGATGGTAGCAGCCCGCTGCGTTGGTACAACTCGAAATAATCGGGCATAGAATGCCTGATCCGCTCGACTTGGTGGACCCGGTTAGAAGGCAACAGCAGACTGGCCATCGACTGG
>DASZEU010000049.1:0-7490 GCA_035940535.1 Candidatus Angelobacter sp. | reverse complement strand
TTGGGATCGACCATGCCGCAGCCCAGCAACTCGATCCAGCCGCTCATCTTGCACAGGCGGCAGCCTTTTCCGCCGCATTTAAAGCACGTGACTTGTACGTCAGCACTCGGCTCAGTGAACGGGAAGAAAGAAGGATAGAAGCGGGTCTTTACGCTGGAACCAAACAGCGACTTCATCGCATGATCGAGTGTGCCTTTAAGGTCGCAAAAAGTTATGTTGGTATCCACGGCCAGCCCTTCGATCTGGTGAAAGATGGGCGAGTGCGTAGCGTCCGCGGTATCGGCGCGATGGACCTTGCCGGGAATCACCACCCGAATAGGTGGCGGTTGCTTTTGCATGGACCGGATCTGTACAGGCGATGTATGAGTGCGCAGCAAGAAGCGCTCGCGTTGCGGTTTCTTTTCTTGCCCAGCAATGAAGAGCGTGTCTTGGGTGTCGCGCGCCGGATGGTCGGGAGGAAAGTTCAAGGCCTCGAAGTTGTAGTAGTCAGTCTCGATCTCCGGCCCTTCGGCAACTGAGTAGCCCATAGCGCGAAAGACGCCGACAATCTCATTCATGGTGCGGATCACCGGATGCTCAGCGCCCAGCGGACGAACAATACCAGGGAGAGTGATATCTACGCGCTCACTCTCCAGCCGTGACTTGGAAGCAGCGCCACCGCTACGCTGTTGGGCGGCTTCAACGTATTGCTCAACCTGGATCTTAAGTTGGTTGACTCGTGTGCCTACATCGCGTTTGGCCGGCCCAGGAGCGGCCTTCAACCACAGATCATTAATCTGCGTAAGGATGCCATTTTTGCGAGCCATCCAGCGATCGCGAAACACCTTCCACTCATTCTCACCGGCGATGGCATCGGCCTCCTGGCGCACAGCGCTCAGCAGTTCCTGCACTGCCTTGTCCAAGGCAGCAGGAGAATAGTCTTCGAGTTTAGGAACCGTGTACATGAGCAAGGTGTTTCAACAAATAATTGAAGATGTGGCACAGCCGTCCCCGGCTGTGGTGAGTTATTCCACAGGGAAATTCATGCCGAGAGTAAAACCTATGTCGCCCCTCCGGGGCTGGTTCGTCTCAACCCTGAAATTTGATCCAGGCCCCTTAGGTGAACAGTATTGTCTTTAGCCTGAAATGTTCCCTGGCTGAATGCTGAGTGCTGAGTGCTGACGGCTCTTAAGCAGCATTTGCCCGCTTCGCCGTCTCTGCCAGCGCCGCAAAACCTGCCGGATCATTGGTTGCAAGATCGGCCAGCACCTTGCGGTCTAGTTCGATGGCAGATTTTTTCAACCCGCTGATAAATCGGTTGTAGCTGATGCCATTTTGCTTGGCGGCGGCTCCGATGCGCACGATCCAGATGGAGCGGTATTGGCGTTTTTTCTGCTTGCGGCCGGAATAGGCAAATTTCAGTCCGCGCTCAACCGACTCTTTGGCGGCCCGATAGAGTTTTGATTTTGTGAGGAAGTATCCGCTGGCGCGCTCTAATATCTTTTTACGGCGCTGGCGGCGTTTCGTACCACGTTTTACGCGAGGCATGTCTATGCTCCTTTTTTGATCGATGCCGGGTTTCCGGCGGTTTTAGCGGCTGGAGGCAGAGCTTTGTTTTAGGATCGCAAGCCTCTTCACACGCTTTTTGTTTCAGGTCCGGCCTCAGCGCTGATCTCTCAGGCGGGCCAGACTCCGTCCCTAGTAGGGGATCATTCTCCGTACCTTGGGCGCGTCGGCATCGCTGACCAGAGTATCGGTATCCAGATGGCGTTTGCGCTTGGTGTCTTTGGAGGTAAGGATATGGCGCTTAAAAGCCTTGCCCCGTTTGATCTTGCCGGTGGCAGTCTTCTTGAATCGCTTAGCTGCGCCTTTGTGAGTCTTTAGTTTTGGCATAAATTTTGTTGCTGATCTTTTAAGTTCCAGTGGGTGTTTGGCCACCAGCAGGTTGTTGCGGCGGCGGCTGTTGAGGCTGCGCCGGTTGTTGCTGTTGCGGCTGAGCCTGCTGCGCTCGCGGCTGTTGTTGCTGAGCCTGCTGCGGCTTTTCTTGCTTTTTGCCGCCTGGGATCTGCTTGGGCGGAGCCAAAATCAGGTGCATGGTATTGCCTTCCATGCGTGGCCGAAATTCGACGATTCCTTTGTCGCCTACCTCTTTCAGCAGGCGTTCAAGCACATTCCGTCCCAGATTCTGGTGGGCCATTTCGCGACCGCGAAAGCGCAGGCTGGCTTTTACCTTGTCGCCTTCAGCCAGAAAGCGGAGCACGTGGTTCCTCTTGGTAACGTAATCGTGCTCATCTACATTGACGCTGAACTTAACTTCTTTCAGGACAATCTGCTTCTGGTTTTTCTTCGCGGCCCGCTCTTTCTTCTCATTCTCATAGAGAAATTTGCCATAGTCCATAATGCGGCAAACCGGCGGGACTGCATTCGGCGATATCTCTACCAGGTCAAAATTCTGTTCGCGGGCTTTTCTGAGCGCTTCGTGCGGCGGCATAACGCCAAGCTGGTTACCATCTGCATCAATCACGCGAATCTCTCGTGCGCGAATGCGATCATTCATGCGAATAAAACGTTTATCGATGCGATCCTCCTGAAAAACCGGCGAGACTAGAAAATTATAGCACGGTGGAGATTGGGTAATCGGGTAAGTTGGTAATTGTGTAATTGAAAATCGAAGCGAAATTCCACTATGCCCAAAAGGGATACCAATTATCCGCACAACATAGCTGGTTCCTCTTGTACCGCTGCCGCCAGGTCATCCGCACCTACTTCGGTCACTGCAGCCTTGATCCAGTGATTTGCCGGATGAAAGCCCTGGAGCTTGACCTTCAGATAATTGTCACTCAGCGCCTCAGTCCACGAACCATCCCCTGATTGCAAGGTGATAACGTCCAAAGTTTTGCCCAGATGGCGCTTGCGGAACTCCAGGTTCTTGCGTGCGGCCAATTCTCGCAGCAGGCGATTGCGCTCTCGGGCGACCGCTACCGGAACCTGGTCCTCCATCTCGGCCGAGGGTGTTCCGGGCCGTGACGAGTAGGTAAACACATGCAGGTAGGTAAATGGCAGATGTTCAATGAAATCGTAGCTCTCGGCAAACAATTCGTCTGTCTCGCCGGGGAACCCTGTCATCACATCGGCTCCAATCGCGGGATCCGGCATGGCTTCATGAATTTGCCGGATCTTTTCCGCGTAATGCCACGGACGATACTTGCGATGCATCTTCCGAAGGATAAAGTCACTGCCCGACTGCAGTGGTAGATGCGCATGCTTAGCGATGCGCGCTGAGCCGGCAACCAGGCGAATCAGCTCGTTGCTCCAATCCATCGGCTCGACCGAGCTGATGCGAAGTTTTTCTATGCCGGTTTGCTCCAGCAACGCCTTGATGAGCTCTTCGAATCGTTGTGGCGGGGTTAAATCACGTCCCCACCGGCCTAGATTGATTCCGCTCAGGACGATTTCGCGATAACCCGCTGTCTCCAGCATCTCGGCTTGCTCAATCACGCGCTCCAGTCGCATGGACCGGCTTTGTCCACGGACGCTGGGAATAATGCAGAACGAACAACGGTTGTTACAGCCGTCCTGAACTTTCAAATTTGGGCGTGTGCGGGCAGCAAAATCATCTCCTGAAAAAACCGGAGCGGCCATCAGTTCGGTGTGGGCGAAAATGTCGCCAATCACAGTGAAAGCCGGCGCGGAAAGCGCGACATTTTCCAGTGAGATGAAACTTTGCAGTTCAGACGAGGTGGCAATCTGCGCCACTTGGTGTTTGTGCGAGTTTCCTACGACCCAGGTTACGCCTTCCAGATCAGCAACTTCCTGCGGCGCTCTTTGCGCATAGCACCCGGTGACAAGAATTTTGGCCTTTGGGTTCTCGCGATGGACCCGGCGAATGGCCGCGCGCGCATCCTGGTCAGCCGAAGCAGTAACGGTGCAGGTATTCAGGACCACCAAATCAGCTTCGTTAGAAGATGCCGCCCGCGCCAAACCCTTTGCGGCAAGCTGCTGCTCGATGGCCGCGCCGTCGGCCTGAGTGGCTCGACAACCAAAATTTTGCACAAAAAAATCGGGCACAGTGGTGATTATAGCAACGGCAAAACCATTCCACCGCACATTTGCTCCGCTCAGTGCAGGCTACGGGACGCGAAGGGCGCAAAGGAAAACCAACACCTTTTATCCACGAAGTAACACAAAGAAAAATACTAAGGACACAGAGCAGCAAGCTGCAACCAAAAAAAGCAAAACCCGCCACGGAGGCACGGCGCAGCAAGTCGCAGCCAAAAGCTCAACGCTGATGAACGCTGATTTGAACTGCTTGCCGCTGATGGATACCAGCGCCTCGTAATTCGAAAGAGAAGCAATAACACGGTTCATTTCCGCCTGAGAGGACAGCATTACTTGTGGAACTTTTGACTTTGGTTTTCTCCGCGCCTCCGTACTACGACGTGCTTCAAAATCTTGTTTTTTCTCGCAAATTGCTTTCCCGCCGTTGAAACGGCAGTCTATTTTCATGTGTCCGGCTTGCCCCGGACTAGCACACACCAGCGCCAATCAGTTCAAATCAGCGTTCATCAGCGTTGAGCTTTTGGTTGTGGCTACGCCACGCTGTGCCTCCGTGGTGGGTTTGGTTCTTTGGTTGGGGCTTCTACGCTGTCACCGGGGCCAACCCCTGTGCAGTGTGCTGCATCTGAGTAACCGCTGGTGAGAAGTTTACTCGTTCCCCGGAGACTTCATGAAACGCCGTATCCTGCTCGTTGATGATGAACTTGCAATTCTCCTGACCCTTAAGGCCATTTTGGAAATTCACGGTTTTGATGTTGAGACTGCCGCATCGGCGAAGGAAGCTATTTCCAAGCTGAAGGCCAGCAGTTATCACATGGTCATTACCGATATGAAGATGGAGCACGAAAAGGCGGGTTATGAGGTGATCCGGGCGGCCAAGAAGACCGACTATGATCCGGCAGTATCGATTCTAACCGCTTACCCCCTGTTGGGCAGTGACTGGAAATCAGAGGGTGCCCAGTCCATGCTGGTAAAGCCAATGAATACCGACGATCTGCTTCGCCAGCTTGAGGTTCTGCTCATTCAGCACGAAGACCAGAAACAACATCGCCGCGCGGGAATCAAATCCAATAGCAAGCCCAACACTAAGAGCCAGGTGGCCAAAAGACCCGCTTGAGCCGTTCTCGCGGCATCTTGTCACCCTGAGGCGATTCCGCAGAGAGGAAGAGCCACAGGACGCAAGTCGCAATCTTGAAGACAAAAATAGAGCTATAGTGGATCTATCGTTGGTCCACAGGCATAGTTTTGCCCCGGATCGCGGGCAACGGCATTGTTTCCAAACGCCCTTTTATGCTGTAGCAGCCGTAGCGGTTCCTTTGCGCTGCTGGAAGCATTCCCGGCAAAATACCGGGCGTCCCTGGGTGGGCTTGAATGGTACCGTGGTTTCGCGCTGGCACCCAGAGCAGACCGCCCTGGTCTCTACCCTTTGGTAGTTTCCGCCCCCCTGAGGCAGACCGAGCGCCTGCGCGCGTTTTTCCTTGCACTTTTTACAGCGCTTGGGTTCATTCTTGAATTGTTTGTCGTGGAAGAAAAGTTGTTCACCGGCAGTGAACACAAAATCCGCGCCACAATCGATACACTTCAGAATCTTGTCTTGGAACTCCATTGAGAGTGTCTCCCCCTTTATTGCTTCACTCCGGTCTCCGGACCAGGAACCGAGACGAGGATCCCCAGCCAGTGGATTTCAGAGTGCTCCCCCCTAACACCAAGGTTCGGCCCAACGTACTTAGAGATAAATGAACACCAGACAGCTCTTATGAATTCCATGAAGACAAACGTTTTGTGGCATTCGGATAAACGGGCCGCTCCCAGGGGAACGGCCCGTTGCCAAGTCAATCCTGTTCCTTACGCGCCTTCTTGCGATTACGTTTGCGCGCCAAGGCTTCCTTTACCCGGCGTTTTTCACCGGGCTTTAGATAGAAAGAGTGCCGCTTAACTTCTTTGATAATGTCCTCTTGCTGGACTTTGCGTTTGAAGCGGCGCAAGGCGTTTTCTAAAGGTTCGCCTTCCTGCACCCGAACTTCAGCCAAAACGAATACACCCCCCAACTTACCTGGTTGGATAGTTGTTGAGTTTTTCAGTAGTTAGGGGGACAAGTCAAGCTTTAAGTTACAAAAGGGAATGTATTTTAGTTACCGCTTAGTGTCTTATTTTGAGACAGTTTTGGGCACGATTACCACCCATAGAGCTTGGCGGCGTTGTCGTGCAACACCTTGTGGGCCAGATCGAGAGCGCGTTCGCGAGTAATCTCGCCATCCTGCATCATGCCCGTCAGGGCAATCGCCAGGGCCTCGCGGGCCTCGTGGGTAGTCTGCCAGCCAATCTCCTCCCAGTCGATCTCTGGAGTATTCGGGTATAGGTCGGTGCCGAACAGGGTCTTCTCCGGATACCATTCCAGCCAATCCCGAACTACCTCGCTAAGCTTGCGTGTGGAGATGAGCCAGGTCTGTTCGGAGAAATCGGCGTACACATTAGGCTTCATCAGCAAGTATGAGGTGTATTTAGTATAGGCAGCCGCTCCGCCGTGGATCAGCACGAAGTTAGTCTTCCGCAATGAGGCATCGTTCAGCAGAGACTCCAGCAGGGCAGGGTTGGAGCCATTCAGCATGAAGTAGCTGCCGCAACCCCCGCCAGTATGGAAATGCACCGGCAGCCCCAACCGGCCTGCTTCACGGGCCAGCGTACGCACCAAGTAGTCTTGCAGCTTGAGGTAGTCGGGTTTGGAAGGAATTCCGCCTTTAATGTAGCGGGAATAAACTTGTTCGGCCTCTCTCGTTGCCTGCGCTTGGTCGATTGGGATCGGTCCAAAATCAAGCGTCCGCAGGTAAGCTGCTTCAAACTTGATAGCTACCGCGCCGTTCCGTTTTTGGGCCTCCAGGGTGGGCGTAATCACCTTGGAAACATATTCCTGCAAACTCGCGGGCGCGGCGGCCAGGTTCAAGTCTTTCAAATACCTTTTGAGCAGCATCTCCTCACGGGAGTAAAAGAATTTTCGGTCTGGAGTCTCATAAGCCACGCTGGCGTTGTTCAGGGGCAGCATGAGCGCATCATCAAAGGGCACCCAGCGGAAGTGGGGCGGTTGCAAACCGCGTCCCAGCGCCACTCGATTGGCCAACTCGGTTTCAATCCCCAGCCGGTCCAGCACCCAATTCGGATAGTTGTCGCCCTGCTCCTGCATCACCCGTTTCTTGGTTTGAAGCAACTCGCGCACGTGATCTGGCGAGCTATCGTTGTAGGGATAGTTGTAAAGGTCCTTCCACGCAGCCAGAAATTGAGGATTCTCCGGACGTCCGATCGTAGTCGGCATAGCTGGCTCCAAGGGATCGCATGGCAAGGCGTCAAAGTCGTCATCCTTCTCGCCCGGACTGACTAGTTTGGGAGGATGAGAATGGTTGTCGATAGCTTTGATCTTGTTGATCTCTGCCAGCAACTGCGGATCAGGCGACTGCGCGCGA
>DASZEU010000048.1:0-1939 GCA_035940535.1 Candidatus Angelobacter sp. | reverse complement strand
ATTTCTTCCAGCGGCTTGCCATTAGCGAACTCACAAACCGCGTAATCAAATTCCTTGCGCACTACGAAATCAATCTCCGGACAATCCTTCAGCGACCTTTCCGGCAACACGCTGACGTGCGGTCCCACGAAGGCAATCTTGATTTTGGGATTGATCTCCCTGATCTTTTTTGAGAGCCGGATGTCGCCGGGGAAGCCGGGGGTGCTGGTAAACAGCACCATGAACTCGTAGTCGCGGGCGATGTTGATGGTTTCTTCCGCCGATACGTGATGCGATGGCGCGTCCAACAGGCGTGCGCCCTCCAGCATTCCGGCAGGGTAGGCCAGCCAGACTGGATACCAATACGACTCAATCTCACGGGTGGCCGGCCAACGGGAGCCGGCTCCCCCGTCGAAATTCTCGAACGACGGTGGGTTCAGAAACAAGGTTTTTAATGGCATATGTGTGTGTAACCTAATACTAACATTTCACGGCGTCTTCTGAGAGTTCCCAGGTACACCCCAAGTACTGACCGTGTCGATGGACGGCAGGCTAGGCTTATTGCACGCGATTCCTGATATGTGTATGCAAAAACAGTCTAATAGCGATATCTCTCTTTAGGCAAAGCGGTTACGCCGAATGGATGGTTTGATGCGTCCAACAGGGAAACTGGGCCTCGAAATGGGTGGTAAAAATCAACCCCTTCTTACCACAAAGGACACAAAGTCACACGAAGGAAAACCAGGCATGAAAACTTTTGTGGACTCTCGTGTTCTTTGTGGTCTGTGCTCTTGCTACTTATTTGCCCACTCCTACCCAGGCCTCCAGATCGCCCGTGGCACGGAGCAGGCTGATGCGGGCGCGTTCCAGTTCGAAATTCGTGTCCTGAAGGGCGTCGTAACGCTCGTTGGCTTGATTGCGGACATCGTCCAAGTCATGCAGGGTTGCGCTGCCTGAGTCCAGCCGGGTCTGGGTGGCTTCGAGATTCGATTTGGCGATCTGGTATTCCAGGTCGACGACTTGCTGCGCGGCCGCGAGTTGCGCGACCGAGCGTTGCAGCTTCAAAGTCTGTTCCGACACCTGGTTCTTCGTTGCCTCCACATCTTTCTTTGCATGCAGGGCTGCAGCGTCGGCGGCTTGGGCTTGGGCGTGCTGAGAAGGATTGAAGAAAGGAAAGCGGATCTCCACTCCAACTGTTGCGTTGTTTGATTGGAAGCTGTGTGGCTGAAAATACTTCTCATAGTTATTGAAGGTTGCGAGCAGTGCATACTGCGCGGCAAAATCGACGCTCGGCCATAGCGCCCGATGTTCGCCGCGGGCACGGAAAGCAAGGGCGCTGGCATGGATATCGGCGATCTGAATCAAGGGGCTTTCCTGCGCGGCCTTGGCTGCGAGATTGTCTTCCTGGTTCACCTCCGGCAGCGGGGGAATCGACTCGGGGACTGCCTCGATCGCAGGCGCGGGCAGGCCGGTCAATTGCGAGAGCCGGTTGCGTAGCACATCGATTGCTCCTTGAGCCTGGGAGAGGTGGAGGTAAACGCGAGCCGCGCTGAGCCGCGCCTGGTTCCGGAGCAACGGATTATCCACGCCCGCCAGAACCCGCTGATTGACAGTCTGCTCCATCTTGAGAGCGTCTTCGTAATCGTGACTCAAGTGGGCCATCAGCGTTTCCCACTTACTGAGTTCGGCATAGCTCAAGGCGGTGTCTTGAATCACCTGATTGCGCTGGTCTTTGGTCTGCACGGTGCTCGCTTGATATTCGGTTTGGGCAGCGCGCACGAAGTCTCGCAAAGCCGGATTGATGAGTGCGAATTGCGCCGTGGTATTGACGATCGACGGCGCCGACCCTTCCAGGCTGAGCGGATAGCCATAGGACTTGCCCAGACCCGAACCCACCGCCAACTGCGGCAAATACTGATTGCGGGCTTCATGGTAGGAGGCAAAGGCACGCTGCTCATCG
>DASZEU010000047.1:0-3632 GCA_035940535.1 Candidatus Angelobacter sp. | reverse complement strand
GGGCTACTGCCAAACGTCCCTGCGGGACTCTATCACAGATTCCAAAGTACCTCCGAAATGTAGAAACTCCAGGGCACGAGTGAACTCGTGCCCTGACACAAAGCTCGCGAAAAGGCCTTTTTTCAGCGGCCTGTTTAGCCCTGAGGTTCTCTGCCATTCGCAAGAATGAGTTTTTCCGCAAGCTCTTTAGCCGTGCCGCAAGACGATTGTAAGGCTGTTGGGCTTTTGGCCCCTGCGGACTGTTTGCCCGAGATTTTTCAAGGCAACAGTCGCTGGGGCTGACGTCCTTTTGATTTTCAAATGCCCTAATTACTAATTTACCCAATTACCAAATTCTTCAATGTGGAATGTTTGGGGTTGGAACAGGTATCGGAGGAGGCAGCTTGGCTGTTCCCTCTTTCATCTTGTCTTTGACTTTCTTGGCCAGCTTTTCGACTTCTTCCGCCTTCTTGATCACCTCGATTGACATCACGTTTTCGTCGGTTTTTTCTACCGCGGCCTTCAAATCAGAGGCGAGTTGGAAGAGCTTTTGAGTGTCTTGCCGGATTTCTTCCTGCCGGTGTTTGTTGGCTTCGTGAAAGCGTTTGTCTTCCATCTCCTGCTCGATCCTCGATCGGGATTGAGGCTGCTGGGCGGCATAAGACGATGATAACGACCGAAAACCAAGGCTCATCCAAGCAAGCAATATCGTAGAAATAAAAACAATTTTTCTGAACACTCCAGACCTCTTCGTGGCTAAAAGTGGTTTGATTATAACTAGTTTGCCAGGGTCAGATATAATCCGGCGGGGAGGGTCATGGAACCAGAGAAGTGGGCAAATCTTTTACGGGAGTGGCACGATGATCTGATCTGGTGGGCGCGACACGGCGTTCCCAGGCTGATCGTGATTTTTCTTCTTGCTTTCTTTCTTATTCGCATTCTCGGGACTATGACCCGCAAGGTTATTGAACTGAGCAAAAAGCGCTCGGTACCGACCTTGCGGCTACAACAAGTGCGCACGCTGGCGGGAGTGATTCACAGCGTCGGCGTCTCCATCATCGTGTTCATTGCCCTGCTGCAGGGGCTGCCGATTTTTGGCGTGCACATCGAGCCTTTGCTGGCCAGCGCCGGCATTGCCGGTTTGGCCGTCGGTTTCGGCGCCCAGGCCATGGTAAAGGACGTCATCAACGGCTTCTTTATCCTGGTGGAAAATCAGTTTGAAATAGGCGACACGATCAAAGTGGCGGGGGTCCAGGGCAACGTCGAAGAGATTACGATGCGTCGCACCATATTGCGTGACGCCGACGGCACTCTGCACATTGTTCCCAACGGCAGCATCCACATCGTCAGCAACATGACGCGCGATTGGTCGCAGGTAACCCTGCATGTTGCCGCGGATTACGCGGAAAACAGCGACAAAGTCATCCAGGTGCTTCGAGGCGTGGCTCAAAGTTTCTACGAAGATCCGGCTTTTCATGAAGATGTGGTGGCCACTCCGGAGGTTCCAGGAATCGAGCGCGTGACCGGTCAGGAAGTAGACTATCTAATGCTGGTGAAGGTCCGTCTAAGAAAGCAAGATGTGGTAGCCCGCGAGCTTCGGCGGAGAATCAAATCTGCTTTTGAAGAGAACAGCATCAAAACAGGAAGCCCAGCCCAGGTTTATATTGGCCAACTGCCACTGCCAAAAACTTAGCAAGAAGTTTTGGCCACGAATTTGCGCGAAATTGCAAGCCGCTCAGCGCCGGAGGCGCGGCAAGAAGTTAGCCCAGGGTGGAGCGCAGCGGAACCCTGGGTATTGTGGAGAATTGAACCAAGCCCCAGCGGGGCGGCACAGGGTTTTCGTTTGTGCCTCAACCAATGTGTCGACTAAGTCGATTCACAAAAGCTTAAGTGAACCGTATCGGGGCTAAACACCAGAAGCTAGAAGCTATTGAGGAGGATTCATGGAATTAGGGCTCAAGGGCCGAGGTGTGATTGTGGCCGCGTCCAGCCAGGGGATGGGACGGGCGGCAGCGGAATTGTTCGCCCGCGAGGGCGCCCAGGTGGCTATGTGCGCGCGGAGCGAGAAGACACTTCAGGAAGCAGCCAGCCAAATACGCTCCGAAACGGGAGCCGAGATCTATGCTGAGCCGCTTGACGTAACCGATGGACCGGCGGTGCAGCGCTTTGTTGAACAGGTTTCGAAACGTTTTGGCCGCCTGGATGTCTGCGTCACCAACGCCGGAGGACCGCCAGCCAAGAATTTTCTTTCCATTTCCACCGACGAATGGCGCAAGGCCGTAGACCTGAATTTCCTGAGCGTCGTCTACCTGGCAAAAGCCGTGATTCCCTACATGCAGCGCCATCGTTGGGGCCGGATCATCACCATCACCTCGATCTCGGTGAAGCAACCCATTGACGATCTGGTTATGTCCAATGCGGTGCGCGCCGCCGTGGTGGGGTTAGTCAAGAGCCTCTCCAACGAGTTCGGCAAAGACGGCATTCTGGTCAACAATGTGGCTCCGGGATATACAGCCACCGAGCGGTTGCAAGAGTTGGCTGGGACTCGGGCCTTGGCGGCTGGGGTTCCTACCGAGCAGATCTACCAGCGTTGGGCGGCGGAAACTCCGGTGAAGCGACTGGCCGATCCCAAGGAAGTTGCGGATGTGATTCTCTGGCTAGCCTCGGAACGCGCCTCATACATCACCGGCCAGACCCTGCTGGTAGATGGTGGCATCTATCGTGGTCTGTGAAATCACGCCTATATATTCACGCCTATATATTAAGGAAGCATAAACATCTAACCCGCCTCTAAGGGCATCTTAGATGCTTGAAATGCTTCTCTTTGGCATTGGTTCGGCGCTCGCCCTGCTCAGTTGTGCTATATGGTATGGTCTTTCTCTCCGTCACAACCGGCGAAAGGCAGTGCGCATCCTTCGTTGGATTGAGGCGGCCCTGGCTGGACACGGATGCGTGATTGGCATCCGCTGGCTTGCCTCTTCCAGATTTAAGATTCCATTGCGCCTGGCCTCTACAACCTTCCAACGAGCATGGATTCTAGTGGAGCTTTCGCCTTGCGAAATGCCATCAACATGGCTGATCAACAAGATGCAGAAGCGCCAGGACCTGCTGGTCTTCCAAGCCGATCTTGAGCTGCCGCCGGCCTTTAACCTTGATGTTCACAACCTCCGTTGGTTGGCACGTAGCGTCAGGAAGAAATCTCTGGATGGCGCTCACTGGACCTTGGAACAAGCTTCCCCGCTGGTGATCAGCACTCGCATGGAATGGCAAAAAGAAATGATCTCCACCATGAGCTCGCTAGCCGGTATCAATCATCGGGATTTCTTGAATGTCCGTTACCAAAGAAACTCTCCGAACTTCTCCGTAACTCTGCCTCTCAAAGCATTTGCCCCAAACTCTCCCGCACGCACGTACATCTTTGAAACCATGCAGGAATTGGCGGGGAGTTCGTCAACTTCCCTGTCGTAAACTCTGTTGGAATCGGAAACGGGATTTGTCAGAAATTTGGCAATTCTGGCAGGGTCGAAAATCACATCGTTCACTGCCTCCACTCCGTCCACCACGTCCACTCTGTCCACAACGTCCACTTTGTCCACGCTCCAACATAGCAAAGTTGATTTTCATGAGCTTTCGCGGGCCGCAGGCCCAAAGTG
>DASZEU010000046.1:0-7171 GCA_035940535.1 Candidatus Angelobacter sp. | reverse complement strand
GAAGTGATGCGCTGGGAGGAGGACGATTGGGAGATTTTCGCCGGGGATGGTCCCGATGTTCCAAAACATGAGTTACGTGTGGCTCCCCTCGGGACTCTCGTTGCAGCAGACGAATCCCTTGTTCCTGTCGTGCATCTAGCGATAGGAGAAGGACTTTGGCGCGACGCTGACCCAGGGTCAGAATGGCATGCCTGGCGCAAGCAGGAGTGATGCAACAAGAAGGTAAGGCTTTTACATCTATGATGCCGATGGCAACCGCATCGAGAAGGTAAGCGGAACCGCAGGAACACTTTATTAGTACATGACGCCCGGTATCATCGGAGAGAGTGACCTAGCAGGTAATCTTAAGAGCGAGTGCATCTTTTTTGGCGGCGAGCGTGTGGCCCGGAAGGGTTTTCCCGGCAACACCTTTTCCTACTATTTCTCCGATCACTTGAAGACCGCATCGGTAATCACCGTTGCGGCCGGCAACATCAAGTCGGAATCGGACTATTACCCGTGGGGTGGCGAACTTCAGATCGCCAATGGCGACTCCAATCACTACAAGTTCACTGGCAAGGAACAGGATGCCGAAACCGGCCTGGACTACTTCGGGGCGAGATACTACAGCAATGCCGTGGGTCGCTCGTTGCAGTTAATACGACGTTTTCTCGTTGCAACAAAAACCCACCAAATAAAGCTCGCACCATAGAGGTAGCGCGGAGTATAATTCGCTCCAAGTTTTCAAGCAGGAGGTGCTTTATGCAGGTTCACAGGATGTTTTTCCTGATGGTGATCTCCTGTATTGGCATTTTTCTTGCGCCCGAAGAGCAGAGAAAGCCCGCGCCAACCCCACCGAACAACACGGGAACTGCCCCTGTACAACAGAGAAAGCCGGTTGAGCCGGCGCAAAGCCGCTCTAGCCTTCCTGGTCAGATCCAGATTGCTCCTGCAGAACAGAATAAAGCTGTTGTCCGCCGGGTATTTGACGATCTGTTCAGTCGGGGACGCTACGAGTTCATCGACCAGATTTACGCAAAAGACTGCCCTGTCCATTTCGGCAACCGCCATACCCGGCTCGAACAGGCCGTGGCAGAAGGCAAAGGTTGGCGCACGGCCGCTCCAGACTTGTTGATGACCGTCGAGCGAATGGAAGTAGAGCGTGACTTCGTGATCGTCGACTGGATCGCCAGAGGGACAAACACCGGCAAAGGAAATGGAGTACCTGCCACCGGGAAAAAGATTGTGATTCGCGGAAACAGCAGGTTCCGGGTTGCAGATGGCAAGATTGTCGAAGTATGGAACAACTTCGACCGTGACGAGATTTTCCGTCAACTCGGCGTGCCTCCGAAACTGGGCCAACTTTACGACGGCACACAGGATTTTCTGTTTGCCCTGAACCAGGTGTTTTCAAGCGACAAAGCTGGAGCGGCGGCTCAATCGAACTGACAAGTGGCGGCCAAGTTTCTCTCAAGCGCAACCTTGGGATCCTAATGAGATGGCTACAATAGCGCTCATCGCCCAAGACGATAATCGTTGGGCAAAAACACTGCTAGAGGTCCTCAGCCAGGCGAGTACATCTCATCACTGCTATTTTGCTGGACTCAGCAGTTTCTCTGACTCAGAATCAAGCTACATCTACATTCCTTCGCTAACAGATCGGGCGGGAATGATGCCCGATTTATCCCAAGCTGAGCGCGTATTTCAGCAATGCGCCAATCTCCATCTGAAGAAACTGGTCTTGCTTTCCAGTGCGCTGATTTATGGAACCGGCCCTGGAAGACTGGCTTTGGTTACAGAGAACTACGACGCTGGCAGTTTTCGCAGTGACCGAATCAGCGGAAGTTGGAAATCACTGGAAGCCATAGCCAGCCGCTACTTGAAAGAAGAGACACGGCTCACCATCCTACGGCCCGTAACTGTATTGCCTTCACCTGCGCTGCTCAGTCAACGATTGGTCCGGCGCCTGACGCTGACTCTGCCAGGACACGATCCCACTCTTCAGTTACTCTCCCTCTCTGAACTGGCCGCAGCCTTGCTCTGCGCCGTCGAACAGGAACGTTCCGGAGTATTCAATATCGCCCCAAACGGCGTGGCGCCATTCCATTCCGCGGTCCGTATCTCGCAAAGCAACCGCATTCCAGTACCTCGCACTCTTCAGAGACTCTTCCAGGCCTCTGATGCCCTCGACTACCTGCGCTATCCCTGGACTGTCTCCAACCAGAAAATCAAGGAAGAACTTGGGTTCGCACCCAAGCAGTCGAGCGTGGCTGCGATCTTGAATTTCCGTCAGCCCAACAATCCGAGTTCTGCATCCGGGCCAACATTTGACAAATTCGGAATGGATAAAAGCTACATTCACTTGTATGGCCGTACCCTGTTCAAATTTCTCAATGACCATTACTGGCGCATTGAAGTGAACGGACTGGACCATGTTCCGCGCCAGGGACCAGCGATCCTGATCGGCATGCACCGGGGATTCATGCCCTGGGATGGCGTTATGGTGCTGCATTTATTAGTTCAACAGATGGGAAGATTTCCGCGTTTTCTCACGCATCCTGGACTATTGAAGTTTCCATTCATTGCCAACTTCGTGACCAAGCTAGGCGGAATCGTAGCCTGCCAGGAAAACGCCGACCGCATTCTTAACGAGGGTGAGCTTCTAGGCGTTTTCCCAGAGGGCGTGAAGGGTGCGTTCACGCGTTATCGAGACGCTTACAAGCTCCAAAGTTTTGGGCGCAATGCTTTTGTAAAACTTGCCTTGCGCCACCGCGTGCCTATCGTTCCGTTTGTCACCGTGGGGAGCGCCGAGATCTTTCCCGTATTCACGCAAATCAAGTCACGCCGATGGACCCGCTATTCGGACTGGCCGTGCATTCCAATCTCAACCTTTCCAATCATTCCGTTTCCATTGCCGTCAAAATGGCATACGCAGTTCCTGCCTGCCATCCACGTACAAGACGAGTATCCGCCGGAAGCTGCCCAGGATTCCTCAATGGTCAAGGCCATCAGCCGCGATGTGAGAAGCAAAATGCAACAGGCCGTGGATGATATGCTACAGCGCCGACGATCGATGTTCTTCGGTTCGATCTTTGAGAGTTAATTTAAGATGGCCGGGATTCCGTTCATCAACGACCAATTGTAAGTCTCGGTTTTGCAGGGTGAATCAGCGTTGTCAGCGGCAAAAAATTCTTTATCCGCTTGCATATTGCCGAAATTCCGCGGGAACAAAATCCAGGTCACTGGATTCCTGGACCGCCAATTTGATCTGTAATTCCATGATTGGGCGCGGCACAGGGTTTTGGTAGTCGGCAAGACAGTTGGTCAGTGCAGTGAGGGAGGTTTCGCTGCAAGTACGCACGCGGCGGTAAATCTTCGAGGCGATGGCTTCCGCGGCGCCGGGCGTAAGCAAAGTGGGAATGCGGGATTCTAAACTCCCAAAGCTGGCCTCATCAATCGCGACTCCGCAGCGCTGCGATAAATTTCGAATCAGATCAAAACTCTCGCGAGGCGTGGTAGTTGGAAAAATCGGGACTTTGATATCCACCCTGCCGGGGCGTTTCAGGTCTACTTCGATCAGGTCAGGCCGGCTGGAGGCAAGCACCCAAATCACTTTGCCCCGGTTGGTGCTGCTGCCCATTTCTTCCGCCATCATAGAGTAGAGCCTGCCGGAGATGCCGGAGTCATCGGAAGTAGATTGGCGTCGGCCCAGCGCCTGGTCTGCTTCGTCAATGAACACGTAACATCGGCCCAAGGCTTTGATGAGGCGAAAGATTTTTTCCAGATTGCCTTCGCTGCTGCCGACCCATTTGTCGCGGAAGTTTTTCATCTTTACCACAGGCACTGCTGCCTCTCCCGCCAGGCACTCGACCAGGAAGGTCTTGCCGGTGCCCACCGGGCCGCAGAAGAGGTAACCCTTGGGAAGCGCCTGGACATCATTCTTGCGCCAAAGCTCTATGTCCTGGCGAAGCCACGCCTTGACCTTGTCCAGACCGGCCAGGTCATTGAGCGTCCGGCGCGACTCGATGAACTCGATCAGGCCATTGCAATCTTTTTCAACCAGTTGTTTCTTCAGCTTCACCACATCTTCAGAGACGATTTTCTCCTTGCGATGCTCCTTGGTACGTAAGGTGCTTTCCACCATGCTCAGGCTCGCGCCACTGAGTTGGCTGGCCAGCAAATCCAGGCGGTCCTGGTACTCGCCCAGCGCGGTTGGATAAGCTGGACCAATTACCGAAAATGCAGAAGTCAGTTCTTCTGGAGATGGCAGAGCGATCTTGATCTGGGCAGCACGAGCATTGTTCACAATCAAGGGATGGAGATCATTCAGGTTCTCGACAATCAGAAAAGTCGCCAGCGAATGGCTGATGAGAGCCGAGTCGCTCGACCATTCCCGAATCAGCGAGGCCAGCGAATTGAGGTCATACGCCAGCATCCCTTGGATTGCGGGCGCCAGGAGATCGGCATTGTTGATGAAGCAGCCTACTTGAATCGAGTTTTGCTTCAGTCGTGCCAGATTGGCGCAGTAACGAAAGTAGCGGGTGAGGGTTTCAACCGCCGCCAGCGGTACCTTAGGAAGCTGGGGGTTTTCCTTCAAGTAGGGCCACTGAGAAAAAATCTCTCCGCCTTTTTCCACCCGGATGCCGTTGCCGATGTCGTAGCTCAGCACTACGTCAAAGCGCGGCATCAATACATCCAGCAGAAAGTCTCTTAGGCCGCCCAGGCGCAGGGGCGCGGCTGGAAGCACCATCCGGTCGTTTACGTTTCCATGGATGATGAATTGACTGGAAGCATTGCTCTCATAAAGATCGATCAACTCCCGGGCCCACGGTGGCACATTGGCGTGGGGCTGCACGGCTTGGAGTTTGGGGCTATTTTCGGCCATCAATTGACCTGTTTTTGCGAGCTGCTTCCCGCCGAGGCAAAGCGGTGTTCGAGCGCGGCGATGGTACCCTCCGATTCGCCAAATAACGTACCGCTCACCAGGTCGCTGGCCAACTCGATCTCAGTCGAAATGGTCTGCGGACGCCCCTGGATACTGGCATTCTCAAGAGCCAAGTCAACTTGGGCTTCGATTCTGGTCAAGTCGCTATCGATCTCTTCCAGGAGACGGCTGCGATTTCGAAAATTGCTCAACCGCTGTTTCAGGATTGATAGAGTGGCCGCCTTGGACTGTCGAAGCGATTCCGAAGCTGCCGGGTCTTGCACCTCTTTTTCGAGCGTCTCGATCTTCCGGCTGAGCGAATCGCCATTACTGTTGCTAGCGGTATTCAGATAGTGCCGGCCGACCAGGAGCTTCAAATAGAGCCATTGGAGTCTTTGCAAGGCATCCTGATTGGTGCTGATGATGTACTCGTCAGCCTGCGTTCCACGATAGACCTGCAAGACCGATTGGCACCGTCCGGCCAGGGCAGAGAGCTTGTCCCTGGCTTCAGGAGAGAGCAAACGGATCAGGGTCTGGCGTTGAGCATCGACATCCAGCGCCGAAAGCTGCATCTGCTGGCTGTCAACATACTTTTGAAAACGTGGATTGAGCCCTAAGGCGAAGATCACACTGGTTTCAAGCCCCAGCCCCAACAGCCAGAAGGCAGGCTGGGCGATCCCCAAGATGACGAACCCTGCAGCAGCAAGTATATTGACCGGCACGCGGCCCAAAGCAGGCAGGTCCACTCCTACCAGAAACGCGGCCTTGAGATATCTCCACACAGAGCGTCAAAAAAGGTTACGAAGATATCTTACTGTTTTTCCGGCGTGGATTGGCCCATGGATTTTACCGGGGCTTCCGGAGCGGAACCTGTTGAGGAGGTATCCAGGGCAATACCTTCACGAGCGGCAAAATCCGCCAGCGCCTGGTCTGCCAAAGCCTTCTGCTCCGCTTCCTTCATCTGGACCCCGCTCATGTCCAAAGAGTCTTTCGCCACGCGAGCCCGGCCTGCAGCCTTGCCGCGCTCGTCTTCTACCATGGTTTGCAGGCGATCCAGGGTATCGCCAGAGCTGCCAATGGAGCTGATCATGCCCGAGGCCATTTCCGTCATCTCTGCCAGGGCTTTCTTCACTTTCAAGTCATCAAGGCCAGCCCTGAGCGCCTGAATCTTGGCTTTGGCGGCGTTAATCGAAACATCCCGGGTCTTGAGCAGGTCTTTATAAGTGGTTTCTGCCTGTTCCAATTGCTTGTGGTTCTCTTCCAATTCACGTTCCAGGGTTTGCAGACGCAGGGCGTATTGGGAGGCGGCATCGCGGTTTCCGGCCCTGAGCTGGGCACTGGTCTTGGCACGCAGGTCTCGCTGCTCGGTTTCCTGTTTCCGTACCTGGGCCATGAGTCGCTCACACAGCGCAGCATGGGAGGCCAGCCCTTGATTGTATTGGGCAATCTGTTTGCGCAGGTTCTCTTGCTCTACCTCCAGCAAAGCTTCAGGATTCTGGCGCTCCAGGCCGGAGATGAATAAACCCAGAAATCCCTTAAAAAGATTGGAAATTCGCTTAAACATGCGTGCTCCTTTGCGCGCTGATTCTATTTACGGACTAAAACGCTTTAGAACCTCTGCTTTCCATTCGGGGAATCCTGGCACAGCAACCATCGAGCGTCTTTAGTTTACGCTACCGCTCTTCAATCCTGGTACTAACGAAGGCAAAACCAACCCTTGAACACAGAGGCCACTAAGGAACACAGAGGAAATCTAAGAAATAATGACACAAGACAAGAACCTTTCCCCCTTTGCCAAATACTAGCGGCTAATAACTCAGTACTAGGCAAATGTCATTCGTGTTCATTCGCGGAATTCGTGGCTTAAGCTTTTGGTTCTCCGCTTTTCAATTACAAATTACAAATTACAAATTGTAAATTTCAAGTCCTTACCGGGTCCCCTGAGAGCGCTGCCAACTGGCTAGCAGATTGTTTACCACGTCGGCCTTGGGAGGCTCACAAATCTTTTGCAGGTCCACCTGAAGCCCATAGCTTGCATAACGCACAAATGGGCTTTCCGGAAATTTTACGGGCACATTGAGATTGGCTGGGCGGAAACCGTGGGTGAGTGACTCTTTCTGGATAGGCTCCGTCAACAGAAAATTGAGGAAGACGTTGGCCGCTTTTTGCTGATCGGCAGTGCTCCACGGCACATTTAATACAAAGTAAGGATTCTCGTTCCAGGCGTTGTATTCCGGATATACGATCTTGAGCTGCCCCCAGCGTCCC
>DASZEU010000045.1:0-7711 GCA_035940535.1 Candidatus Angelobacter sp. | reverse complement strand
TCACTCTTGAAGAAGAGCGAGTGCTGGCCGTTGGCGCTGACTTTGTAGATTTCGCCGTGATCGCCGGTGGCGACATACAGGGCGCCGGAGTTGTCGAGAACGATGTCCCAGATGTACTTGGAGCCGGGATCGAAGTAAGGTGTCGCGCTCCAGGAGGCATTCGATCCAGCCTTGGCGGCGCCTTTCGCGGGTTGGAGACGCCCGGGGTCGAGACGATACACCTTGCCGTCGGGGGCCGTGGCAGCGTAGACGATGCCTTTCCTGTCAACGACCAGAGCCTGCACCTGCAATTCCTGCGGCTCGAAAATGGCCATGCTTTCGCCGTCCGGCGTGATGCGATAGACGCGTGCCGGGGATCCCGCGGCAGCGTAGACGTTGCCCCCGGGATCGGATGCGATCGACCAGATGTAGGTCGAAGGCGTGGTCGCAAGCGCTTTGAACGCTGGGGCGAGTTCAAGGCCGCCCTCACTGCGCAGAGCGATGCCCTTGGCAGTGCCCTTGGTCAGTTCTTCGAACTTGGACTGTTCCCACGTGCGGGTGCCCTCGGCGAGGGCAAACACGGAAAGGGCGATGGTGGAAACAATGAGTGCTGATACTAGGGCGAGCGTCTTACGAGCCAAAGTCATAACCTCGTCTCGATCATTGTTGGGTCTCCCGATGTCTAAAAGCCGAATTCCACCGTGGCAAAGATCTCCGCCAAAGGCCTCATTCAGGACTGAAATAGCTTCTGGTCAATGAACGTGTACAGCCTTGACACGCGACCATCAAGCTCTTCGAGGAAGTCTGTTCCCGTGTAGTGGAACGGTTGACCTGGCATCCCGCTTCCCCACCGGCAAGTCGCTACATTGTGCATGATCTGGATCTCACCCGTGACCGTGTAGCGGTATTCTGGGAAGTGTTTGCGAATCTCTGTGGCCGCTTCATTGATACCCTCGCGGCCTACAATGCGACCGCCGGGATGAATCCAGAGGCAATCTTCGGTGTAAGACTCCGCGAGCAATGCCGCACGCTTGAGGGGATCGAGCTCTATAAAAATCTCATTGAAGTTGTGCATAAGCAGTTCAGAGGAAGTTGCCTTCATAAATGGATGCTCCTTAAACATCGTGCAAGATAATTTAACTAAATAGACCAAATAGCTGCTAGCCGTTGGCTCGTCAAGCATTGAACATTGCTAACCTACTCAGCCTTAGGCCTCAACCTCTTTTCCCGAGGGATGGCTGTGAAACCATGTTGCGCCTCCTGTTTTGAACGAACCCGCAGTGCCATAGCTGTCTTCGAGAAATCGAGTGTTTTCCAGAAGCGTTGGATAGCCGCAAAGACATTGGACAGCGCCTGAGGCCCCTTGTGAGTGCCGGCCCAGGGCGTAACTTTTTTTAGTTCAGGGTTGTCGAAGCTCAATGAAACGTACGTCGCATCCGGCGTCATGAGTCGTCTGAGAACTGTGAGGTTCGACGTGTTCTGCAAAAGCTCCTGAAGCACAGCGCTCAAGTTGGTCGACATTTGAAGGTCCTCTCTTTTCGTTTGGTTTTTTTCAGTTCATGTTGAATGGAATTACCATGAAAAATCCATTATTTTCATGCTAACAACCTAGTTCGTTTAAGCAGCATCCTAGATGGTTTGTTGTGCGTCGCACCAAATTCCAACTGATCATGTAATTTTTGCCCGGCTTTGGATTGACACGCATGAAAGAGCAAACGATCAGCTTCAAGCTACCCATTCACATACTCTGCTATCATCCCTTGGTATCTCGGATTATCGAAACAACACTTGCGTCAAGCGGTCACCGTGTTTGTCCATTTTCTGCGACACAGATCCAGGGCTTTGCGGAACATGGGTATATTTTAATTATTGACACATACTCTGTGGAAAGATGGCTGGAGATGACCCTGCGCTATGGGTTCATGAAAAAACAGGCAGTGATCCTTCTCACGGACAATGTGAGTACTCAGGAAGAGGAAATCAGGGTATTGTATCTAGGTGTGCGCGGGATTGTGCCGATTGCAAATCTGGAAAATGAGCTCACGCCGGCAGTTGAATCGATAGTTGCGAAGCGTTTGTGGATCCGCCGCAATACTTTGAACGAATATGTTGTGCAGCGAGACGGCTCAGTAGGTCCGTCGCCCAAATTTACAACCCGGGAACATCAGATTATAGCCTGCCTGGTGGAGGGTTTTTCGAACAAGGAAATTGGGCAGATGTTAGGGATTTCGCCCAGAACCGTCAAATTTCATGTTGCCAACATTTTGCAGAAATTGAATGTAAAGAATCGCAGGGGCCTTCAAGCCATCAAAAATTCCCAAAAATCCGAACCTCTGGTTAAAGCGCTGACTGCGTAATCAGTTTTCCATTAAGCACTGGGTCCGCAAAAGAAATATTCCACCCGCGAACCCTGGAATGAAGTCCTGTCCATTGACTGAATCCGGGTACAGGTTTTACTGGCCCTCTAAATATCTAGGTACAGTGTTCTTGATTGGACCCGCGATGATATACATGCTACGCGGGTTCCGAGGTTGAATCGGAACTGATAGACCTTAAGCACCTGAGCCAGTATTCTGGGGACTCAGCATGGCGATAGCCTGCATTTTTCGCGTTTTTGCCAACCTTCATTTTATCGAACTTCAGCCTTGGAAGTGGTTATGCTTTTCTGTGACACGGGACCTTGGTTTGCCCTTCAAGTAGTGCCTAGACATGAAAAAAGCGTCGATAAAGTACTTGAAGATAGAGGCTACAATCATTTCCTGCCGACTTGCCGCGTGCGTCGAAGATGGTCGGATCGGGTTAAGGTTGTCGAGGAACCGCTCTTCCCTGGCTATGTCTTTTGTAGGAGTCAAAGGAACTTAATGGAAATTATACGGGGCTCTCCCGGAATAATACGTATCGTGACCTTTGGCGGGAGACCGCATCCGGTTCCGGATCAAGAAATTGAAGCACTCCAGCAGATCGTTCGTGGCAAACGGGAATATAGCGCCTCTTCCTATTTAAGTGTGGGACAGAAAGTCCAGGTCATTTCAGGCCCACTAACAGGCATCAGTGGAATCATTACGCAGTTCAAAAACCGCGACCGGCTGGTTATTTCATTAGACGTCATCATGAAGTCGGTCTCGGTAGAGATCGATGAATCGGAAGTGACTGGCCTACACCGGCTTGTTCCGCATCAGAGGGGCTGAACGCGGCATTGGATAACATTCGAAGCAAATTACTGCCCGATTTTCACCTGTACATTTGGTGAAGTGCACCCATTCAAACCGATCATGATCGGACTCATCCAGGAATGGTGATCGCTTTGCTCAGGAATCCGCAACCCAATACCGGGACAAGAGAGTTCAGACAGCCCGCCGCTGATTAGCGCACTACCTGCAACCGAAGGATAGAATCGATGAAAATCATAGCCTTTTTCCTGCGGCATTCCCGAAAGGTCGTATTGCTCAGTGTAGCTGCCGGAGCGTTCAGTGGTATGTGTAATGCTGCATTGTTGGCCGTCATTAACTCCGTCCTGAAAACCTGGCCAGCAAGCTTGGGGTTGGTCTGGAGTTTTGCAGGTCTGTGCATGCTTCTCCCCATTGCCCGGTTCACTTCTGAGAGCCTATTGGTCAAACTTGGCGAGGAAGCGGTGCATAAACTGCGCATGCAGTTGTGCCGCCAAATACTAGCTGCACCGTTGTTGCATCAGGAGCAGCTTGGGGGCCCACGGCTGCTCGCCACGCTCACTGACGATGTTCCCTCTATTACAAATGCAGTCTCGGTCATCCCTCTACTTTGTGTAAATGCGGCGCTTGTAATCGGCTGCCTGATCTACATGGGCATTTTGTCCTGGGGGGAGCTCCTCATCATTCTGGCGTTCATGGTCTTAGGGATAGCAACTTACCAGGCTCCCATGATCAAAGTGGAAAAGATTTTCCGAGTGGCCCGGGAATACGCAGACACGTTGCAGGGGCACTTTCGCGCGCTGACACACGGAGCAAAAGAACTCAAGATTCATAACGAACGGCGGCATGCATTTATCAGAGAAGGCTTGGAGGAGACCGCAGTTGCATTACAGGAACATAACGTTGCAGGTATGAAACTGTTTACAGCGGCCGCCAGTTGGGGACAAGTATTGGTGTTCATCGTTGTCGGCCTCATACTGTTTGTCTTTCCATTGATGCATAACTTGGATCGCGCCATGCTGACCGGCTATGTACTGACGCTGCTTTACCTTATGAATCCATTGCAGTCGATCATGAACGTTCTTCCGCAATTGACGCGCGCCAATGTCGCGCTGAAGAAGGTAAATGATCTGGGGTTCACTCTCGCCAGCCAAGGTTCTGAAAATGTGGAAGAAGGACAGTTCCTGACCGACAAATGGGTAAAGTTGCAACTTAGCTCCGTCACTCACCGATATCGTCGTGACGGTGAAGCAAGCGATTTTGTCCTCGGGCCACTCGATTTGACCTTCAAACCTGGTGAAATGGTGTTCATCGTCGGCGGTAATGGAAGCGGCAAAACAACATTTGTAAAGTTGCTGGCCGGGCTCTATGTGCCAGAAAGCGGAACCATCTATCTCAACGACGAACCAATCGGGCCTGACAACAAAGAAGCCTACCGCCAGCATTTTTCTGTGATCTTCTCCGATTTCTATCTGTTCGAGACAATGCTTGGCCTCGTTGATGACGGGCTGGACCAACGGGCGTCAGAATATCTCCAGCGGCTTAAGCTGGCTCACAAGGTTCAGATCGAAAAAGGCAAGCTCTCAACAACGGATCTGTCTCAAGGACAGCGCAAGCGGCTGGCGTTGCTCACAGCTTTTCTGGAAGACCGTCCGATTTACATATTTGACGAATGGGCAGCCGACCAGGACCCATACTTCAAAGATGTGTTCTACATGCATCTGCTGCCCGACCTCACGGCGAGACACAAAACCGTGTTTGTGATAACTCATGACGACAGGTATTACCATCTCGCGGGAAGAATTATCACACTGGAGAATGGTCAAATGATCAGCGACACTGCGAAGGACTCTTCTATCCCGGATACGGAAAACAGAGCAGACTATTTTCATTCTCTTTCTTCAATTCACAGAGGATAGTCATTCACTTTAGCTATAGAAACCATTCTCTGATCCAGCCAAGCATGACGACAGGGATGGCCTGGGGCGCGCCGGCAGGCGTGCCCAACGAACTTATCGGTATGATTTTGGACCGATGTGAGTCCGCTTTCTCTTCGGAAGAAGATGGTCTCCGCTTCTATCTAAGGCATTGCCCATCAGAAAGGCTGTGCCACCATGTGGCCTCTGGATCAGCAAAACCAATTCCCATCGCTGACTTCATCGAAAAACCGGAGACGGCGCCCAAGAACGCTTGCTGACCCGGCTGGTCTAAGCCATGCAATTTATCTCCTATTTAGACGCTTCGGACGAATTTAGATATGAAAAAGACGAGACCCAATTCCACGTCAAGTAGTAATTTGATAGAACTTTTGCGGAATCGCGCCGAAGCAGAGCCATCAGCGCGAGCTTACGTATGGCTGATTGATGGGGAGCGCGAGGGAGCGGCGCTTTCCCGCGCCGCTCTAGAGGAAAGGGCGCGAACAATAGGGACAAAACTCCACTGCCTCACTCCAAAAGCGGAGAGTGCGCTCCTTATATTTCCTCCCGGCCTCCAGTTCATTGAGGCGCTTTTTGGCTGCTGGTACGCGGGTATTATTGCCATTCCTGCTTGTGCCCCGCGTTCCAATCATGACCTTATCCGAATTGAAGGAATGCTGAGGGACTCTGGATGCACCATTGCGCTGACGCTCAGGGATATTGTTCCGTCCGTACAAAAAACGATTTTAGCAATTAACCCGAAGATAGAGATCCTGGCTATCGAGGAGATAGAAGAGAGAGAAACGAAATACGGGATCGATCCGCAGCCGCAGTGCCGCGAGATTGCTTACCTGCAATATACATCCGGATCGACAGCATCTCCCAAAGGTGTGATCGTGACGCATTTGAATGTGCTTGAGAACCTTAAGTACATTGAATCGCAGGGGAAGTTCGCGGAGGCGAGTCTCTCCGTCAATTGGCTGCCCCATTTCCATGACATGGGGCTCATTTACGGCATCCTGCAGCCGCTCTTCACCGGTTTTCCTGCATTCTCTTTTGCTCCCAGCGCCTTCATTCATAAGCCGTTGCGCTGGCTCTCTGCAATCAGTCGCTACCGCGGAACCCATTGCGGGGGTCCCAATTTTGCGTATGACTTGTGCGTAGAACGTGTTGCTCGGGAAGAATGTGCTTCACTCGATTTGAGCTGTTGGCAAGTGGCATTCAATGGGGCCGAACCTATACGCAGCGAAACACTGAAGCGATTCACAGATTATTTTTCTGTCGCTGGTTTTCGGAGTCGAGCGTTTTATCCTGTGTATGGACTAGCAGAAGCCACATTGAAAGTCACAAGCGGTGCTTCCGGCGTCGGTCCGAGATATTGCTCGGTTGACAGCACAGAAATTGGGAAACACAAGGTCCGCGTGGTGGATCCCGAATCGGCGTCCGCATCGACGATCGTGGGTTGTGGGCGATGGCACGCTCCACATGAGGTGGCGATCGTCAATCCGGAAACAAAGGAAATGTGCCCAGCGGACGAGGTTGGTGAGATATGGGTGTCGGGCCCGAGTGTAGCAGCGGGCTATTGGCGTAATGAGGCTGCCACGCAACACACTTTCGGGTCGTTTTCGTGTTCAGGCCAAGGGCCATTCTTGCGAACGGGCGATCTCGGTTTTGTTTACGGCCATGAGCTATTTATTACCGGACGTTTGAAAGACTGCATTGTAGTTCGGGGAAGAAATCATTATCCCCAGGATATCGAAGAAAGCGTCGAAGACTCCCATCCTGCCTTGCGTCGGAATGGAAGCGCAGCATTCTGTCTGGAACGGGATGGGCACGAAAGAGTGGTCGTAGTTAGCCAGGTCAAGCGCCAGTTTAAAGGCGATCTTGATGAAATAATTGAAAATATCCGCAGAGTGATTGCCGAAAACCATGAGCTCCAAGCTTACGCTATCGTTCTTGTAAAAACCGGTGGATTGCCGAGGACTTCCAGCGGGAAGATCCAGCGCCACCTGTATAAAGCCCTATTTTTGGAAAACAAGCTTCCGGTACTGCGACAAAGCATACTTGATCCCAGCAGTGAAACTGAAAGTGAAGGAGCCCGTGTCCAGCGAGAAAGCCTGTTGGCTATGGATATCGGCAATCGCAGAGCCGCACTACGGGCTTACATCACACACGCGGTGGCTCGTGTTCTTCGTCGGCCTCTCGATCACATCAGCGCGAATTGTGCGCTTGCAAGTCTCGGGCTCGACTCCCTTATGCTTGCTGAGCTGAAACATACCATTGAGCAGGAACTGACAATCAGCCTCTCGATTGAGAGGTTGTTCGGCGCCGATATCGATGGCATCGCTGAAGACATGCTCAGCCAGATCGAAACGGCCTCTTATTCAACGGATGGAATTGGTCCGATCGAGCGAGTCAGGGATCGTAAACATGTTCCAGCCTCATATTCCCAGGAACAGATTTGGCTGATCCAGGAACTCTTTCCTGAGACCAGTGCCTACAATCTCTCCACAGCGCTTTGCTTGCGAGGCGAAGTGGATGCAGGAGTATTGCGGCGGAGCCTGGATGCGATCTTTACCCGGCACGAGGCGTTGCGCAGCGTCTTTGTGGCTGTCGAGGGCGAGCCGCGGGTAGAACTGCTGCCGGTGG
>DASZEU010000044.1:0-5685 GCA_035940535.1 Candidatus Angelobacter sp. | reverse complement strand
CTGATTGGAGCGCTGCAGCGCGTAGACGGTTTCAAATCGAGCCCGCAAGGCACCGGCGATGTTGCGGTTGCGTGCAAAACGTTGTTCCGCCTGTAAGGATAAATCTGCGGCCGAAAGGTAGTCACCGCCGGTATTGGCCTTGGCTGCTGCCACCAGCTTCTGCACGGCAGTTGCTTGTTCTTTGGATCGAGGCATACTCACAAACTCCAGGAGCCACTGATCGCCGTGCCGGTTACTTAAGATTTCGCCCAGAGTCCGGAGCGCCCCAAGACTTGAACTGTGGTCTTCTGCTCCATCGTGGAACGCCTGCGGAAGCCATACGCGAATGGCTTGATCGAGATAATCTTCGGCCCTGAGATCCACCACATTGGAAAATCCTTCGCCTCGCGCGCGGCTTTCGCCCACAAACGCCTCCGGACTGAGCAAGGGAGCTGCAACGCTTTGTTCTTTTCCATCAAGCTTTTGCTGTACTGCATCGCGATGCCGTTTTGCTTCTTCTGCCCAGTCGCCCTTGGGATCAATGCGCAAGTAATGGCTCCAGTCTTCAAGCGCCTGATGGTAGAGAAACATCTTTTCATTGACGAGAGCCCGGTTATAGAGAGCGATAGGGTCATTGGGGTTGTGGGAAAGCGCACGGCTCAACAGTTCAATAGCTTGACCATAGTCATCGGGCCGGGCGGCGAGCTGGCCGCGCTCGAAGTAAGCCGACGCTGCGTCTGTCAGCAAGCGCGGGGAGTCCGGGTCTATGTCCAGCGCTTTCTGAAAGGTCTGCAAGGCAGCGTCATAATTTGCTTCTAAAAGATCGACCCGTCCCTTGGCATCCAGCCACAGGGTATTACTGGGTTCCTTCAGCAGATGGCGGTGTATCAACGATTCCGCATCGAGCAAGGATTGTGGTTTGTTTACGCTCGACTGACCATGCTCTCCGCGCAGGATTCGGACCGGCCCATATTTTGCGTCCACAAACCTGGGCTCCAGAGTGCGTTGCTCGGAATAGGCCTGCCCTAATAACTTGTCTGGGGACTCGGTGAACCAACGCACGGACACCATCGTGCCCACAGCAATCACCAGAGCCATAGTGGCCAGACCGTAGACCACGGCAGGCCATCGCTTAAATAACATCCAGCGACTTGGCGTATAGCTGGAAGGCCTGAGACGGACTCGCGATTTGGTGCTGAGTGTTTCAGCGAGACGTTGTCGTTCGGAGACCGGGACCGTCAGCCTGGAAATGGCCAGTTCTTCCTCTGGTGTGAACTCGGTATCAAAAGCGCGCGACGTGCGGACGAGTGGACCGCAGTGGTCACACTGGGCCGCGTGCAGCAAATAATCTTTTGCTTCGTCAGGCGCGGCGGCCCCTGAAGCCACCGAAGGCCATTCTTTAGCCCGAGAACAGCCGGCGCTGCTGGGTCGAGCCGCGGGATTGAGACGATTCAATTTCATGGCTGCGGCTTTGAATGCTCTGTCTTTCTCACGACATAAGTCACAGGATTGGAGATGAGCGACGGCCTCTTTCTCGGCAGAGTTTGACGCCAGCAATTCAAACTGCTCCCAACTGAGATGCTCTGCCGACAACTCGTCTGACATATTTCTCCTTGAATCCAATACGTCCTCAACTGACCCAATCCTTTTGCAGGTCTTTCTTCTCACCTCGCGGCGGTAGCCTGTCTCCGCCTTCCGCCATCACTGCGCGAACCAATTGCTCGAGCCGGCGCATTGTGCTCTCCACTCCTTTAGCGGATAACTCGATTGCAGGAAAGGAAGCTATTTCCCTGGCTGTCAATCCTTGCCGGTGACGAAGCCAAAAGATCGTACGATCCCGCTCCTGGGTTGACTGAGGAAGATGGGCCCGGAGCAGATCGTCAATCTCTTTAAACAGAAGCTGCTGTTCAATGGCCGCCTGACTGCCGTCATGGGTCGCGACCGGCTCGTTTTTGATCGACTCCAGCGCATCGATGTGGCCGCTGCCACGCTTCTCGGAGTGGAGTTGCCGGAGCCGGTCATGCACCTCGTTAGCGGCGATGGCCTTTAGATACCCATAGATGGCGCCGTCGTGGCGGGCTTCGAACTGCCTAAGTAAATAGCAATTATTCTCGCAGAGCTTCGCATAGACTTCCTGCACCATGTCTTTGAGGGATTCACTGGAGGCATATCCCCAGTACTCCGCAGTGCGAAAAACCACCCCGGCAATCAGTTTGTCATAACGGAGGATAAACTCTTCCCACGCTCTGCGTTCGCCTGCGACGCAAGCGCGAATCAGTTCCTCGGTCGTCAATGACAGGATAGACATCTTTCCACAGCCTCTACCGCCAGAAGCCAATACGAACACAGTCTTTCGGGGGAAGTCTCTGTGGTGATTATTGGGACGGAATGATAACACCAAAGTCAAATGGGTTAGCGCGGTTCAGCCCTCGTTAAGTCTCGTTAAGCCGCTTCCACAACTTTGGACATTCTTCTTTCATTGAACGCAAAATGACGCTCTCTCCCTGCATCGTTCGGCACAAAAATAATTTGATTTCTACAAAAGGAATTCGCCGGGGCGGCTGCGTAGTCTGTGGCAGTGAACAGCAGATTTCACTGCAAATAAACCGACCTTCATAAGGAGTATTGTGATGACTCAAATGCTGGATTGTGCAACCGCGCCATCGTTATCCAAATGCATGGAAGCAGCCAAAAGCATCAATGCCGGAGGATGGAACGCATATATTGGCGGCCCCCGCTCGGCAGGCTCAGGCTGGACTCCCGAACTCGTTCGAGAGCTGCTGGCGAATGGACTGAAAGTTTGTCTGTGCTACGTTGGGCAGCAGGGTGGTTCAACTTTAAACAGCGTACAAGGTGCAAAGGATGGGGCAGCCGCTGTTTCTCTTGTGCAGACAACCTACGGGTTCGGACGCGGCACGCCCGTAGTCCTAGATATCGAAGAGAGTACCTTCGAGAACAACCCAAACGCCGCTTTGGATTACGCGGTCGCTTGGATCCAAACCGTCCGCAATGCCGGACTTAAGCCTGGAATTTACTCCGGCCCCAAAGCCCTGGAGGCATTGGCAGCACGCGGCTCGACCGCTTGGAGCGACTTCGTCTGGGTGGCCTCGTGGCAATCAACCAAGTACACAAGCTCCGTTGATCCTCACCATATCCCAGGCTTTCCCGATGGCTTATGGCGTTATCCCGGTCAGCGGATTTGGCAGTATGCTGGTTCGTTTGGCGGCCAGCAATGCGTTGTCGACGGTCTGTCAGTTGATATCTCTGTGGCGGACGACGGCTGCCTGGTGTCGAGACCCAATGCCCCAGTGCTTACCGCACCACAGAATGGACAACCTTACTATCAGCATGACGGCCAGCAGCAGCACGTGACCTTCAGTTGGAATACAGTGCCTGGCGCTACTGGATACCGCCTTTACATCTCGCAACAGATCAACGGCTCTTGGACCAAGCTCCTCGACACTTGGCCACGTCTCACGAGCACCACCTATTCGTTGAACGTGGGATTTGGCAATTACGTCTGGGAGGTTGCGGCCGATATCGGTCCGGCGGAGAGCGCATGGTCGGCCCAGTTTGAGTTCACCGTCAGCGAGCAACCGTAGGAGTGGGCCGATGACCGCGATCACACAGCGTAGCAGAGCCACAACCAAAGACCAAAACCCACCGCGGAGGCGCGGAGACACGGAGAAGATTTGGAAAATCAGGAGAGAGAAATCATCGAAGGCAGGTTCACGGGCGAACAAAAAGTGATGGAGCGGTATGAACAGATAACAAACTGAAAACAATGAGGTTCGAGATGCGCAGCAAAAAATTTGCGCAAAAAACGAAGAAATTTGGGATTAGTACTACGGAGCGTTGAGTCTAAAGGCTCAACGCTCGCTTTTCATCTTTTCATCAACCGATTGCAGCAAGCAATGGGTTTACGATATAGTGTTGGCCTGATGTTACTGTCTGTCTCCAACATGGCCATGTGCATGATTCCCATGCATATTTGTGCCTCTTGGCCGAGGCAGACAGGTTCATAACGCAAACAGATTCGCAATTATGAGACCCGCTGCCCCGGCAGCGGGTTTTGGTTTTTTGGTCATCGATTTTGGTCTTCAACTTCGGTCAAGGAGAAATCAATGAGCGCACCAGTGCCTTATGAGTTGAAATGTCGTGAATGCCAGACCACCTGGGGGAACCAGCCGGTCTCATTCTGTCAGAAGTGTTTTGCTCCCCTGGAAGTTTCTTATGATATAAACGGAATTCGCCGGACCATCAGCCGGGACGAAATTGCGCGCCGTCCAACCAACCTGTGGCGATATAAAGAGCTTCTGCCGTTGCCGGAAGACTTCGAGGCTTCACTGCCGGTGGGATTTACTCCTCTGGTCAAAGCTTCGGGGCTGGGTGAGCAGTTCCACAGCAAATCTCTCTACCTCAAGAACGATGCGGTCTGCTTTCCTTCCCTCAGCTTTAAAGACCGCGTAGTGGCAGTGGCCTTGGCGCAGGCCAGAAACTTTGGCTTTGAGATCGTAAGCTGCTCTTCCACCGGCAACCTAGCTAATGCGGTTGCAGCCCAGGCGGCGCGAGGCGCGTTCAAGGCTTGCGTCTTCATTCCTTCCGATCTGGAACCGGCCAAGATTTTGGGGACGCAAGTCTACGGCGCAAAGATCGTCCGCATTGCCGGAAATTACGATCACGTGAACCGCCTCTGCTCGCAGATTGCCGATAAGCATCCGTGGGGATTTGTGAATGTGAATCTTCGTCCTTATTACGCGGAGGGATCGAAGACTGTGGGCTACGAGATTGCCGAACAACTCGGCTGGCGCTTGCCGGACAACGTAGTAGTGCCAATGGCTGGAGGTTCGCTGATCACTAAGATCGCCAAGGCCTTCAGGGAACTAACAGAACTTGGCTTGGTTGAAGGCAAGAACGTGAAATTCTTTGGAGCGCAAGCGACCGGATGCAGCCCCATCAGCACAGCCGTGAAGGCCGGACAAAACGATATCGAACCACAGAAGCCCAACACGATTGCGCGCTCGCTGGCCATCGGAAATCCCGCTGATGGTTTCTATGCGGCCAAGACCATCCTGGGCAGCGGTGGCTGGGCCGAAGACTCGAGCGACCCTGAAATCGTGGACGCCATCGCGTTGCTGGCCGAAACTGAAGGCATCTTCACTGAAACCGCCGGTGGCGTTACCGTGGGCGCGGCCCGCAAGCTCTATGCTCAAGGCCGCATCAGGCCCGAAGAGACCACGGTGCTATGCATTACCGGCAACGGACTGAAAACCACCGACGCCTTAGCCGGCAGGTTCGAACTAACGGAACCCATCCCGCCGAAGCTCGTAGCCTTTGAAGAATATCTCAAGCGAGAGTTGGTCAGCACACAAACAAAAGGAGCAGCCTAGATGAGCGTGACAGTATCCATACCCACAGCATTTCGTCGGCATACTGAAGGGCTGGGCAGCTTTGATTGTCCGGCTACAAACCTGAACGAATTGTTCGAAGCCTTGGAAACCCGGTTCCCCGAGTTGAAGCCCCACCTGCGGGACGAGCAGGGCAAGATTCGCCGCTTCCTGAATATTTATGTGAATGATGAGGACATTCGTTTTCTTGGCCCCGATTACAAATTCAATCAGGGCGACGAGGTGACTCTAGTGCCTTCCATTGCCGGAGGATGAGGCGCAAACCTTTTTAGCCACGAATGCCCACGAATCAACACGA
>DASZEU010000043.1:0-7574 GCA_035940535.1 Candidatus Angelobacter sp. | reverse complement strand
CACGCTGGATTTTCTTAGGTTCCCTCCGCTCTCGCTTTGGGAGAAGTTCCGGCTGGGATGCGGAGTGCTGTACGCCTCCCGGATCAAGGAAGCCCGAGACCTGGAAGGCATTCCGGTGCGCGACTGGCTGGTGAAGATCTTTGGCCGCGGCAACTACCAAAAAATGTGGGCTCCCCTGTTGAAATGCAAGTTGGGAGCATCGCGCGAGGAAGTGTCTGCGGCCTTTATTTGGGCCACGATTTTTCGCCTCTATTCCACCCGGGAGCGCAATGCCGGCCAGAAAGAGAAGCTTGGTTATGTTCGGGGCGGTTATCGCGCGGTTCTGGCCCGCCTGGTGGCGGAGATTGAACGCATGGGAGGGCGAATTCTCACCGGTGTTGAGGTGCAAAGCTTGCATCAATGCTCCGGCGGTGTTGAATTCGAATCCGCGCAAGGATCAATGCTTTTTGATCGTGTGATAGCAACAGCACCCAGCCGGATACTGGCCTCATTGGTCCCGCAATTGGACTCCAGCTACAAGAATAAGCTGCAGCAGGTGAAGTATCTTGGAATCGTCTGCGTGGTTCTGCTGCTGAAGCGCAAGTTAAGCCCATTTTATGTCACCAATCTCACCGATGAGTCCCTGCCCTTTACCGGAATCGTGGAAATGACCAATCTGATCTCGCTGGAAGAGACACAGGGAAGACATCTGGTATACCTGCCCAAGTACACTTCTCCGGGAGATCCGATTTTTGAGGCCGGCGACGAGGAGATTTGGCGGCTTTTTAACTCCAGCCTCAAGCTCGTATTTCCCGGCTTGCAGGAGAGCGATATCGAGAAACGATTCATTTTCAAGGAAAGGCTGGTCCAGCCGATTCCCGTCTTGAACTATTCGCGCCTCTCTCCGGAAATGCAGACCAACATTCCAGGTCTGCTGGTCGCTAACACCACTCAGATCATTAACTCAACCTTGAATAACAATGAAATGGTCAAAATCGCTCTCCGTGCCGTTCAGCACATCTAGGGAAATCCCCGAAATCCTATTTTTGGAAGATTGAAGTAAATCCATTATGAAATGATGGATTGTTAAAGAATAAAAAAGGGATCAGTGCAGAATTGTCGCTTTTGAGTACAGAGTTGGTTACTTAAGTACTAATAAAAAACTAGACTTTGGAAATCTCCAATGTGATAATGCGAAAGCTTTTCTTTGACAACAATCTGTTGCTACATTTTCCCAGGAAGGGAATTTGTATCCTTTTTGTGCCGGACTTTCTACCCCTGAAAGACAAGGCACAAGCTATGGGGTATAGATGTATCTGAGGTGTTTAGCAGTAGGAAGGATCAGGAGAAACAAATATGCGTGCTATCCGCCGTAATCACGTTATCCAGATTTTAATAGTTTGTGCGGCATTCCTTCTGTGTTTTTGGATGGCTCCGTCAGTATCTGTGCATGGTGTGGCCGGCCCCGTAGTCAACCGCATTAGTCCCACATCGGGACCGAGTACCGGCGGGAACACGATCAACTTGCACGGTTCCGGGTTCACCGTGAATACCACGGTCACTATTGGCGGGATCGCGGCTACCAATGTGACCTTCATCGACAGTACCCGCATCGCCGCCACCATCCCCGCCAACTCCATTGGCACAGTGGCCGACGTTACGGCTACAGACGGCGTTTCAAGCACCCTTTCCAGTGCGTATACCTACTTGAATCCTAATGCCATCCTGTTCCAGGACAGCTTCAATGGTGACACCAACCCCAATGTTTGGACGACCGGACCGCTTGGCCACAGCGCCGACTTCACGCTGGTCAATGGCTCAAAGGATTTTCCCGGCACCGGAAAGACCGAGCAATTTGCAGGGAGCACCACCTGGACGGACTATACCGTGGAAGCCAAGGTCCAGGTATTCTCGGGCAATAACTTCCCAGGTGGAATTCGCGCCCGGGTCCAGAGCAACGATACTACCTTGGCGGGCGGCGCCAGCTACGAGGTTTGGCTGCGTCCCGCGGATAACGAAGCTTTTCTCTTTCGAGTTGGGCAGTGGGATATCGACGGCGCCAATCTGGGTGTTCTGAATCCCGACAACGGGTTTACCAACCCCGCCACGAATGTGATGATCACTCCCAATGTTTTCCACACAATTCAGATGTCCGTAACCGGAAACCAGATTAAAGTTTCCTTTGACGGAACCCCGATTCTGAGTGCGACGGATCCCAACAATCCTTTTTTGCAAGGATCAATAGCGGTAGATGTTTCCAATCAGCACATTCAGTTTGAGGACGTGATCGTAACTAATAACAACCCGGTGCCGACTCCGACGCCAACACCTACGCCCACGCCAACACCAACGCCTACGCCAACACCTACCCCGACCCCGACTCCGACTCCGACCCCGACCCCGACTCCGACCCCAACTCCCACACCGACCCCAACGCCAACTCCGACGCCGGTGGTCACCAGTCTGTCTGTGAATCCATCGTCGTTTACGCTGATAAAAACCGGTGCATCCCAGGCGCTAACTGTTCTGGCTAATTTTTCCAACGGTTTCCAACAGGATGTTACTCACGACGTAAACACCACATATAGCTCCACTGATACCACCGTCGCTACCGTCGATTCGAACGGGATTGTGACGGCCACGGGCACAACGATCGGAATGTCGACCGCGACCATAAAAGCAAAGAACGGGAGTTTTACGGTTAACTCCGTGCTCACGCTGAATATTCCACCTTTGACAGTGACCGGCGTGATCTTGAGTCCACCTTCGTTGGGTCTCAACTCTCTTGGGGCAACCACCCAGCTAAAATTCGAAGCTGATCTTTCCAATGGTACGGACCAGGACCTTACCACGGCCGTTGGAACCACATACCAGTCAGATACGCCTTCCGTGGCCACGGTCAGCGCCACGGGGCTGGTAACCGCCGTAGGCGCAGGTACGGCAACGATCACTGCCACGAATGGATCCTCTTCGGCGAAATCCGTTGTGGTTGTGACTAATTCAGTGGGTGGGGGAGCCGGATATTCGCTTGTGGCAACTCCTAATTCGGCATCCATAACCGCCGGGCAGACTCTTATGTACACCCTGACGATTCAGGCCAACAGCGGCTTTAACCAGCCCATCTTATTGAACTGTTTCGGCGCCCCCATTGGCTCCACGTGTACGGTGTCGCCTTCCTCAGTCAATCCCAATGGATCAAGCACAACGGCGGTGGTCAAAGTCACCACGACCGGGTCTTCTGGAGCAGCCCTTGCTCCGTTAAGCTCGTTCCGTCAGCCACCTGCATGGTTTGCGGTTCCGTTCGCCGGCTCCATGCTGCTGGCGCTTGCGTTGTTGTTGAAACGCCGCTCCCGCCTCGCATTCTTGCCGGCTTTTGCCTTGCTGATCTTGTTCTTGGGTTGCGGCGGCGGCAACAACAACTCAATAACTGCAAATTCTAACGGCGCTAATTCGCCCACTCCGGCCGGCTCCTACGCCTTGACGCTGACCGGTTCATCGGGCAACCAGGTTCAAGCGACAAACTTTGTGGTGATAGTGAAGTGAACCAGACAAACGTGGGCAAGATGATCAATTTGAAAATCTTGCCCTAGAGCGGTTTCAGAGTTGTTTGAGGAGAGGCGTTGGGTAACTTCCTGGTTGTGCTTCCCGCCCAAAACGAACCTGTCGATGCGGAAGCCCTCTTCTCCAACGGAATCGAACTCGCCCAAACATTACTTTCCACTCGGCCTGGCAGCAGGCTCCACGGTGATTGGTTTCATGCAGCATCGTTCCCTCGGCAAAACGGCTCCGGCTCTTCCATTGCTCACGATCCCCGGACTGGAAGCTGGCTGCTGGCGTTGGGGGCCTGGTTTCATGCGGACGGCCTTGCTTGCGGCGACGAAGCCAAGCTTCTTGATCGTTATATTAATGGTGATGGCCGGCAGCTCGGACTCGATCTGGAAGGAAGTTTTGTCGTCGTCATCGGCGATGGGCACGCCCGCGAGGTCGTCGTCATTACTGATCTCTGCGGTAACCTGCACAGCTTCATAAGGCACACCTCGCGCGGGATTGCGATTTCCGGATCGTCTCTTTTGCTGGCTGCGCTTGACAATTTCCATCTCGATCCGTTGGCTGTGCGGGATTTTCTCGCAACTGGAGTCATCTACCAGGGCAGTGTCTTCCGCGAGGTGCGGAAGTTCGGCCCGGCGGTGGTGGAGAGAATCAAGAGCGGGTCTGTCGCCATTCGTGCTGAGCGGTATTGGTCCCCAGCATCAATACAGCCGGAATCCATCGGGGGCAGGGAAGCGGAAGACGCTCTGTGGAGCAGTCTTTGCGAAGCAGCCAGGAAAGTCGGGAAAGCATTTCCGCATCCTCTATGCGATTTGACCGGCGGTTACGATTCGCGAGCAGAGGTTGCGGCCTTTGCCGCCACTGGTGTTCCGATTACGACGAGTGTTTCCGGGCCGCCGGATAGCCCCGATGTCTCAGTGTCGCGAGGTCTTGCCCAGCGAGCCGGGCTGCCGCACCTCTATTTTGAGCCGCCCGCAGATATTTCTCTCGACTCGGCCCGCAAGGCGTTGCCGCTCACGGATGGCGAATATGATCTCATCCTGTATTCACGAGTCCAGCGCATCCATCAAAGCGGAATTGGGAAATATGATGTGAGCGTCAACGGCTCCTTCGGCGAGGTGGCGCGTGGATATTGGTGGGAGCTGCTTTTCCCCCGCATTGGCGACCGTACACCGCTCGATGCTCGAATGTTGGCGGCGCGGCGGTTTGCCGCAGGTCCCTTCGATGCCTCATTGTTCCGCTCCGGCGAAGAACTGGATCTTGTCACTCACCTTGCGCGTGGAATCGAGCAGGCGAACCAGGGAATTGGAAACTTCCCAAATACGGTGCAAATGGATTCCGCCTACATTCTGATGCGGATGCAACACTGGCATGGACGGATCATGAGCAGCACTAATCGCCTGTGGCCCTGCGTTTCGCCGTTCATGTTCCGCAGCGTACTCGAGGTCATGCTCTCCACACGCGCCCGCGACCGGCAGCGCAGCTTACTCATCCGCCGGATGCTCGCCCGTTTTCAACCCGAATGGGCCGATTATCCGCTTGAACATGGCTATCCTGCCGCCCCGGCCACCTGGAAAAATTTCTACCGCTTCGCTCCGCTGGCCGGATACTACGCAGGCCGCATCATCAGGAAGGTGAGCAACCGGATTGGATGGTCCAGCCCACGGGCAATCCTTTCCATTTTGGCGCAGCAGCGGTTGCAGCTTTGGTCGCAGGATGACTTGCGTTGCTTGCTCGATCCGCGCCAGATGCGACTGGGGCAGGTGCTCCATCAACCCGGCCTCAACGCCTTCTTGCAGCGTTCCCAGGAGGCGGCATTTCCTTTTGACGAGCAGTGGACACGAATGTTGACGCTGGAGTTGGCGCTACAGACGCTGGTCTCCCAAGGCGTACAGATGCTGGTTGATTAAATCGTGTTTTAAAATGGATTTTGTGTCATGGCACGAATTCATTCGTGCCGATAGAGCTAAATCAATCGGGCTTTAGCCTAATGTCACTTACTTTGCACGAGATGTCTCGTTTTCTGCGGCCCTATTCCCCCCAATGTCATCCTGAACGTAGCGCAGCAAGGAACCTCACAACTACAACTATGATCGGCGCGAAGTGAAGGACCCCGAGAATGTTTAGGGCTTAATTACAGATACGAGGTGTTCTACCCGCGTTTATACCAAGAGGGTTTCGATGGCCTACCACACTATCTACGCAAGACTTAAAATTCACATACTTCAACGACTTCGGTCAAATACCTCGGATCAGCAATTTAGAGTGAAACATTATCGGGGTCCTTCACTCCGCGCCGATCATAAACGTAGTTTGTGGGTTTTTTTCACGCGCTACGTTCAGGATGACAGGGGAATAAGGGCATCGCAAAAACGGACCATTTTCTAAAAGTAAGCGACATTAGGCTTTAGCCCCTGCATACCGTAGCCCTCGTCGCAAATCTTCCCCTGACACGATTAAAGCGTTGTGAAAAATTCATTGCGGATAATGACAGAGGCCTCAGGGGCTAAAGCCCAATTGATTCTAGACGTTCTACGGCACGACTTCGCGGCCGGTCGCTCGCTGCGCTCGCTCCCGGCTAAACGCTCAAGTTCCTTCGGCGCACCTCAGGACAGGCAGTGCCCTGACACGTTGTCTCTAGCTAGATCTTTTTGGAGCGCGGAATCTCAATACACCACACCATAACCAACCAACTTCACATACTCCGAAACCAAATAAGACCAATGGTCCGTCCGCTTCCACCACTTCTCGCGCCGGAAAGAACTTTGCTGCTCGGGAACCGGCAAAAAACGAATCACCTTGTCTTTAAAGAACGGGATTCGCGCACAGCAGAGCTGAACTCTGCGAAGGTGAATCGATGTGGAAATCACGGTAATGCTGGTAGGTGGCTCAGCCTCAAGATAGCTAGCCAGCGCGTGCAACTCCCAGAAGGTGCTGGCTCGTTTCAATCCAGCCACCACGATGGCCGGCTGATCGTGTTTGAAATCCAGCCAAAAGTGGCGTCGTTCCGGTGGCGTTTGGTCGCGCAATGCGAGCAACTCGGGAATGTTTCCGAGCGCCGCAGCAGTTTGCCTTACTTCAAACCTGCCGGTGCTTATGATCAGCCGGGGCGCGAGAGATTGACTAAACAGTTGCAGGCCATAAGGCTTCCGCTCCCAGCGGCCGGCCAGCACAAAGATAAGGTCGCAAGGCTCAGGCGCATCTTCGCGAACCAGGAAATTGCACGCCGTTTCAAGAAGCGGCATCGTCAATGGCGCCTTGCAAATAGGTTTCTACTTCCTGCGCAACTGATTCCCAGGTCCGGGTAAGCGCATAGCGAGTGATTTGTTGCCGGTCCCAGGTTCGCCCGAGGGCCTGGCACAAACCCTCGGCCATAGCCATACTATCTTGCCCGACTACGATTCCAAGCTCGGGAGAAGTCAAAATCTCAGGCACGGCGCCTGCGTGTGTAGCCACTACCGGAGTGCCGCATGCCAATGACTCCAGAACAACATTCGGCCACCCTTCTTTTCGACTTGGCAGGCAGGTCACATGAGCGGCGCTATACCACAGGTTGAGCTCTTCGTTGGGGCGCTTGCCGGGGAAGCTTATGCAACCTTCCAGGCCGGACCGGCTTGCCAGATCTTCGAGATGTTTGCGCTGGTTCCCTTCACCGATGATATAGACTCGAAGGTCCGGATACCGCTGCACAGCCCTGCTGGTCGCCTCGATCAACATCTCATGATTCTTCACCGGTACCAGGCCCCCGACTGCGATCACGACTTGCGCTTTCGCCGGCATTCCCAGAGCCTGGCGGGCCTCAGCGCGCTCGAGCGGGCGGAAACGTTTTTCGTCAACTCCATTGCCGATCACCGCAATCTTTTCCGGAGGCGCTCCCAGCCTCACCATTTCATCTGACAGTGCCCGGCTGACGGCGATGTTCCGGGTGGAATTTCTCAAAGTCCAGCGCACCATGGATCGCACGACGCGGAACTTAGAGAGCACGTTGATGTCGCTGCCCCGTGCCGATACCACCACGGGCAGCCGCAAAAGCTTTCCTGCCAGCA
>DASZEU010000042.1:0-15618 GCA_035940535.1 Candidatus Angelobacter sp. | reverse complement strand
ATGGAACAAGGAACAGTTAAATGGTTCAATGACGCGAAAGGCTATGGCTTTATCAGCCGGGACAATGGCGAAGACGTCTTCGTCCACTTCTCAGCAATTCAGGCGAATGGATTCCGCAGCTTGAAGGAAGGCCAGCCGGTGACATTCAACGTCGTCAAAGGCCCTAAAGGCTGGCAGGCAGAAAACGTGCAACTGCTATAGATCTCCAGGGAGTTTTCCCGATTGGGGGCGGCTTTGCCGCCCCTTTTCATTTATGCGTTAATCGCTTTACCTTCAACTGAACTGAATGCATCCAGCAGGCCCTCCGCCACTGTTGGATGGGCGTGAATGGTGAACATCAGGTCTTCCACGGTAGCCTCCAATTCCAGGGCCGTAACTGCTTCGGCGATGATCTCTGTAGCCAGCGGGCCTATGATGTGAACGCCAAGAATCTCGCCGAATTTGGCGTCGGACACGACCTTGATGAAGCCCTCGTGATGGTTCATGATGCTGGCCTTGGAGTTGGCGGTGAAAGGGAACTTGCCGATCTTCACTTGGTGTCCGGCTTCCTTGGCCTTGGCTTCAGTTAACCCTACGCTGCCGATCTGCGGCTCGCAGTAGGTGCAACCGGGGATATGGTTCTTGTTGACCGGCTTAGCCGGTTTACCGGCGATGTGCGTAACTGCCACAATGCCGCTCATGCTGGCCACGTGAGCAAGCTGCGGCAATCCCGCGACGATATCGCCGATCGCATAGATGCCCTTTTCGCCCGTCTCCATCCACTCGTTTACATGGACGAATCCACGCTCGGTCTTGATGGCAGGCGTCTTTTCCAGTCCGACTTTATCGGTATTGGGCCCCCGGCCTACGGCCACCAGCACCTTCTCTGCCTCCAGGCGTTGCTGCTGCTCTCCTTGGGGAGTAAAGACAACAACCACGCCATCTTTGGTCTTCTCTACTTTGTCGACTTTGGTGTTGACGAAGCAGTTAATGCCCTTTTTCTTGAACGAGCGCAAGAGTTCCTTAGATATTTCTTCGTCTTCAACGGGAACCAGGCGCGGAAGTACCTCAATAACGGTGACTTCTACTCCGAATGACCGGTAAATCGAGGCAAACTCCACTCCTACCGCTCCCGAGCCGATAACCACCAAGGATTTTGGAATGGCCGCAAGGCTCAGGACCTCTATGTTGGTTAAGATACGGGAATCAGCTTCCAAACCGGGAAGCATCCGGGCAAAAGAGCCAGTGGCCAAAATGATGTTTTTGGTCTTGATCTGCTTAGTCTCGCCCCCAACCTTGGCCGAAACGTCAATCGTATGGATGCCATTTTTGGCTGGCCCGGTCAGGCGGCCAAAACCCAGGATGCGATCAACTTTGTTCTTTCGCACCAGGAAATCCAGCCCTTTGGTGTGCTTGGAGACAATTTTGTCTTTGCGGTCCTGCACGACCTTCCAATTCACCTTGGGCGTGCCTATTCCTTCAATGCCATACTCCTGGGCGGCCTTGAGGTGGTCATAAACCTCGGCGTTAAACAGCAGGGCCTTGGTGGGAATGCAGCCGACATGTAGGCAGGTCCCTCCCAGCACCTCATCCTTTTCAATCAAGCAGGTCTTGAGTCCAAGCTGGCCCGCCCGAAAGGCGGCGGTATATCCGCCTGGGCCTGAGCCGATGATGGCGACGTCGTAAATGGTCTCTGGCAAGGTAATACTCCCTGTATCGGAAATCGGTAGATGAGAAAACTCTTGATTGTAAATGAGAACGCATTGCGAGGAGCGACGCCGGCGCTAAAAGGGCGCGAATCAGCTTTTCCTAACTCACAGATTTGACTCGTAATCTTAAATTGCATGGGACCTAAGGGGAATTCGCGGTGATTCGCACAATTTGTGGCGAATTCTTGGATCGGATTTGTCAAGGGTATTGGAAGGAACTAAGAGGCCAGCGAGCCCGTCTGGCCCTCTTAGTTTGTTGTTCGCGTCGTTGTTGACTATTATAACGAGACCTGTTATAACTGTCAAATATAATTTCAATTCGTAGGATATTAATATGGAACAACTGAGCATTCTGGTTGGTAAGAAGATCAAAGAGTTGCGCATTGCGGCCGGTTTTTCGCAGGAAGCCTTTGCGGATCAGGCGAATATCCACCGCAGCCATTTGGGTGAAATTGAGAGAGGAGAGGTGGACCTCTCGCTTTCATCCTTGATGAAAGTCTCCCGGGCACTTGGGATAAAAGTGAGTAAATTGGTTCAGGGAATCCCCCGGCAAGCGTAACGCAACCCAGCATCCGGATGCGTTTGCGCAATCCGCGATAAGATTCTGTTAGCTCAGTAACTTCGCCGCGTCTTTGGCAAAGTAGGTCAAGATCATCTGTGCCCCGGCTCGTCGGATGGACTGCAGCGATTCCAGGATCACGCGGTTCTTGTCTAACCATCCGTTGCGAATTGCGGCTTGCAGCATGGCATATTCGCCTGATACCTGGTACGCGGCCAGGGGGAGATCAAAACGGCGGTGGGCCTCCGCGATCACATCAAGGTAGGGCATCGCCGGTTTGACCATAATCATGTCTGCCCCCTCCTGAATATCGAGTTCAATCTCGCGCATCGCCTCACGCAGGTTTGCTCCATCCATCTGGTAAGAGCGGCGATCACCGAACTGAGGTGTCGAGTCCGCAGCTTCTCGGAAAGGCCCATAGAAGCCGGAGGCGAACTTGGCCGCATAAGACAAAATAGGAGTGTTGGTGTAAACGGCCTGATCGAGCGCCGCGCGGATGGCAGCTACGCGACCGTCCATCATGTCAGAGGGCGCAATAATGTCCATTCCTGCTCTGGCCTGGGATACTGCGGTCTTAGCCAGGATTTCCAAAGAAGGATCGTTGAGAATTTCAAACTCCGCCTCTCCCGCCGGCTGGGCTGCTGCGCCGCTGCCCGCCTTTGAAGAAGCAGGTCCTGCCATTTGCGCTTTCTTTTCTACAACCCCGCAGTGTCCATGCGACATGTACTCGCACAGGCAAACATCCCCTATTACCACCAAGTCTCGAACGGCGTTTTTGATGGCGCGGGTGGCGCGTTGCACGATCCCGTCGTCAACCCATGCTCCTGTGGCCATCTCATCTTTTTTTTCCGGCAATCCGAATAGGATGATGCCGCCCAGCCCCAGGGACTTGCTTTCCCTCGCCTCCTTGACGGCTTCGTCGACCGAGATGTTGAACACCCCCGGCATGGAGGAAATCTCTTTGCGGACACCCTCGCCCGGACAGACAAATAAGGGATAAATAAAATTGGTGGGCGTAAGACGTGTTTCACGCACTAGAGAGCGCAAAGGCTCTGACTGGCGCATTCTTCTGAGGCGGGTAGCTGGAAAAGACATTTGCGAAATTTTAGCAGACTCTATTGCTGCGGTAAGGGGGATTGCGAACAGAAGAGAACCACAATGCACGCAGCCATTCCTGGACGATCAGCGGAACCTCTTCACCCCTTCATGTCCTCTTTGGCTTGCCGGTCGGCTTTTTTAGCTTCGGCGCTCGCATCTGCACTCGGCCGCAGATCTTCAATAGCTTTTCGCAATTGCTTAAGAGAGCCATCTTTCATCGTGAATTTGAGCAGATCAAATGGGACACGCAGATTGACCGAGACATGTACCACTGACGCCAGTTGCCGGGCATGTTCAAATCCTTCGGCGGCTTCCTGTAAATTAGTACCCTTCGGAAGCAGCCCCGTTAGCCTGGCTGCCAACTTTGGGTTGTTGCCCAATTCCGAAAGCACTGGTAATGAAAGGCCGCGCCAGCCTGGAGCGGGAAGAGTCTTGAGGTCTCAGGAAGGGCTGTCGAATACCATGAGGTTGTTCTTTCGATCTTTCTCTTGTCCAATTGCCGATATTCCGAGCAACGGAATTGCGAGAACGACCGCCATCATTTTTATCGTCGCCTTCATATTCTTGAACCTCATACGGGAAAGACCATCATCCGATATTCAAAGGAACGACCTTACCGGCCATTCTTGCATGAAATATCATGCAGTTCTTTCCCGGTAACGGATTGAGACATAACTACTTTTTTGGAGTAGCATGGTTCTCGTCCGTCGTGTCAAGCATTTGCTGGATGCGCGCCTCGATTTTAGTGTTGAGTTCATCCATCCTTTTTCTCTGGATTTCAGCGCCTGCCTGCATACTTTCCTGCAAGATCTGTGGCATCTCTCGCAAGAGTTTTTGTCCGAGGGGCGAAGAATAAAAACGAATCATCTCTTCCACGTCGGTCTTCGAAAAATGATGCTGGTAGATCGAAATGACGGCGTTTACCATTTCATCGAGGGGCATGTCGGCGATGTCATCATAAATTCCATTCAAAGCTTCAAGTTGTTTGGCGGTAGGATTCGGCACTCTTTTCCTAAAGTTCTCCTCCGCTGCTTGTTTCATGATTTGCTTGGTGCTCTCCAAGGCCACTGCCATGGTCTTGCGGGTCTGGGTCAACTCAATAAGGGTATTAATTTCGGCCTGAGTTGCGGCGTCTTGAGGTAACGCTGGGCTGCCTTTAGCCCGAGCAGAGGCTTCGGCTACGCTTTGCTGGCCATAAAGAGGCAAACTTAAAAGCATTGCAAACAGCATAAAACAGGCTTTTCGCATCGCAAGAACTCCTTAGGAATAGGTCTCGGAGGATTATACCTTGCGGTCAAAATGCTGCCCTAGACCAAAATATGGATTGCCTTTGTAAGAAGAACCACCCGCGCTGGGTACTTCTCGCCAAATTATGGCAATTCCCTTGGCTGATTGCTGAGTGCTAACCGCTCAATGCTACCATTCTCTAAGCATGTCTCCGCAGCCGTTGCAGCACGTCTCGTCGCGCGTCCTGGAATTCGAGAGTTTCCGTGAAGTCCTGGGAGCGTATATCTCCTCCGCTTTGGGGAAGACCTATGTCGCTAACCTTGCCCCCACGGGAGATCGAGAATGGATCATTTGCCAGCAGCAGCTTGCTGAAGAGGCTCGACGGTTTTTGGCTTCCGGGGCACGCTTTGATTTTGCCGGGTTATTTGATGCCCAGACTTTGCTGGCCAAGGCCAGAATCCCTGGCGCTGTGCTGGAGATCGACGAGCTACGCGACACGCTGCTCTTGATAGATAGGGCCTCCGAATGGCGGGAAATTGCTTTGAATCCACCCGTTGCTGTCCAAGATAGTTGGATGGCAATGCACGAGCTTTCCCAGGGCATAGCTGACTTCACTGCCTTGCTGCGCTTCTTTCGCAACAAGATTCTTCCCGATGGTACCCTCGACGACCGGGCTTCACCAGAATTGGCCCGAATTCGCCGCGATGTCGAAAAACAAAAGCGGCTGATTCAGGAGTCTTTGCGCAGCTACCTGAGGCATCTTTCCGAAGGGGGAGCGGTTCAGGAAGAGCTGGTCACCATTCGCGGTGAACGCTTTGTGATTCCGGTCAAGACCGAGCAGCGGCGGCGCGTGCATGGCGTTATCCATGGCGCCAGCTCCAGCGGGCAGACGGTCTTCATCGAGCCGCTGGAGACCATTGAGCAGAATAACGACCTCGTCCGGCTGCTGGAACAGGAGCAGGCCGAGGTGCACCGCATCCTGCTGGAAATGACTGCACGAATCGCCGAAGAAACCACAGCGATCACCCAGGCCGTGGGAATTATGGCTGAGGTGGAGTTGCAATTCGCTAAAGCCAGATTCGCGCAAGATTACGACTGCACCCGCCCGGAACTGACTGAAGACTTTCTGCACGTGCATCAGGCGCGCCATCCTCTGCTGGAGCGCAACCTGCGCCAGCGTGGCGGGAAGATTGTGCCGGTCTCGATGGAGCTTGATGCACAGCACCGCCAGCTCGTCATCAGCGGGCCCAACACGGGCGGAAAGACAGTTGGATTGAAGACCATAGGCTTGCTGGCGCTGATGGCTCAGGCTGGTATTCCCGTGCCAGCTTCCTCCGCGAAGCTGCCCGTCTTTGACTGCGTACTAGCTGATATCGGAGATTATCAATCCATCGAGCAGAATCTCTCCACTTTTTCTGCCCATGTAACCAACATCGATCTGATCTCCCGCACAGCTACGCCTCACTCTTTGGTGCTGCTCGACGAACTTGGCTCGGCCACCGATCCCGAAGAGGGCGCAGCTCTTGCGGTGGCCATCGCCGATCATTTCCGAAGAATCGGCTCGATCACCGTGATTTCAACCCATCACACCTCTTTGAAGGTCTATGCGGCGAATACCGAAGGCGTGGTCAATGCTGCCGTGGGTTTCGAGGAACGGACTTTACAACCTACGTACGAACTGCGCATTGGCGTTCCTGGAGCGTCCGCCGGAATCAACATTGCCCAGAGGTTAGGACTCAACCCGCAAATCATCGAATCAGCCCGGGCAAGGCTCCATACTCAGACCCAGGATGTATCCAAATTTCTGGACCGGCTGCATGCCCAATTGAAAGAACTGGAGTCCGAGCGGCAAGCCATGCGCCGCCGTGAACTGGAACTGAGCCGGGAGATGAAGCGGCTTGAATCCGAGGGCGAGCAGGAGCAGCGGCAAAAGACTCGCGAGTTTGAGCGCAAGATCGAGTCGCTGCTCCGCGATTTCGAATACCAGATGCGGGAATCCGTCAACGCCGTGCAGGAGCGCGCTGCGGCCCAGAAACTCTCAAAAGAGGCAGAGCGTCGCGTCGCCAAGCTTCGGCGAGAATTCAAAGAGCAATTTGATGCTTCTGTAGTGGCCCACAAGACCGGCGCGGATCATGGCGATCCCAATGCACGCCCGCACGAGATAAAGTTGATTACCGAAGGCGATATAGTCAAGCTCAAGTCCCTGGGCCGAACCGCAGTCATCAAACGCAAGGTTGATGACAATACCTTTGAAGTTGAGATGGGCGCCATGAAGATGAAGATTCCGCGGCACGACGTTGCCGAGGTGGTGGGCCATGGCGGAAGTTCTCCGGTAGCCGCAGCGCGGGCCAAAGGCATCTCCGTTTCCGTCCAGGACGACCTGAGCGCGCCCACTGAACTCAACGTAATCGGCTTTAACGTGGACGACGCCACTCGCGAGGTCGAAAAATTCGTCGACCGCGCCTTTCTCGCCGGAATGCCCAGAGTACGCATCGTGCACGGCAGCGGCATGGGTATTCTTAGAAAAGCCTTGCGGCAATTCTTACAGAAGCATCCGCACGTAGAGACCGTCAATGAGCCTCCCCAGAACGAAGGCGGGGCCGGAGCGACGGTGGTGGAATTGAAGGTGTGATTTTTCGCTAGCAAGTAGTGGTTTTGATTTATAAACATGAGTATGAACAGCAATGATTTGATTGCTTTCGGACAGGTTTTGACTGGCGCAGGCACGTTAGCATTATTTGTTACTGCCATGATTGCCTATAAGAGCTATGCTTATCAAATTAAGCTGGAAAGACTCAAATAGCTTCAGCAGTTATATGAGAACTTTTATAACCAGGAGCGATATAAGGCTATTCGTCAAAAAATTGATTTCAATGAAGTCACGGCGTTATTCTCCTTGCTGCGCCGAAGTGATACGGAGCCTCACACCTTACGGCCTGAGGAACGGAATCAAGTTGATGACTTTACGGATTACCTTAATTTTTTTGAGTGGATAGCTTTCTTGGAAGCCAAGAGGCAACTTTCATTTGAAGATGTAGACGTGATGTTCAATTATTATCTGAAGAGACTTATGCAAGTCGACCAAGATCAGCAGCTTCGCAAATACATCCAGCATGCTGGATACGAGAAACTGCACGGATTACTGAACCGCTACTCACGAATAGACTGATTCACATGAGCTTAGGGACTTCATTATTCGTATACGGTACGCTCAAGCGCGGCGGAGAATTACACTCAGAACTGGCAGCCCAAAAGGTCCGATACATGGGGCTGGCGAAAATACAAGGGTGCCTTTTTCCCATCGAAGGGGAGTCTTATCCAGGAGCCATCCAAACCGACTCTGAAGAGTATATCAAGGGAGAGTTGTACGAACTGGAAGAACCAGCGAAGACCCTGGCCAGAATTGACGAAGTCGAAGAGTGCAATCAAGGTCTGTTCGTGCGAAAGTTAGTCGATTGCTGGCTGGGCAGCAGGAAAATCAAGGCTTGGGCTTATTTCTACGCAAAGCCCGTCAAGAGAAATCCTCAAATCGCCAGTGGGCACTTCCCCGTGAAACTTCGCACGAAAACCGCTCAGTAGTTGCCCTTTCGACATGAGGGCGTAGCCGCATCCTAATCAATATTTTCAATCATTTCAGCAACCCCTGCAAGCAACTTAAATCTCTAAGTACAATAGTTCGGAACCATCATGAAGACTTTATCCCTCATTCTCGTCTCGCTGTGCACGGTAGTCTTTTCTCAGCAGCCCCAGGAAAACAAAGCCAGAATCTTTGTCCCCGGTGTGCAAGGAGTACTCGAACTGGACCCTGGCCCCGCGACTTGGAAAACCACGGTGCAAAATGACCAGCATCGGACCCAGTTGGATGCTGCGCCCCGGCCCGATCGTTTGCAGATTACGGCTTTCTTGTGGCAAGTCGGATTTCCTGCCACGCCGGAGAAATGCAAAGAGGAATCGTGGCGCGAGATCAGCAAGCAGCAGGTGACCCGGCAAAATCTACAGGAAAACAACGCGGGGCAAGTGGACCGCGTGGAGTACATGATTCCTGAGTACAACGGCGCGGCTGTCCGCCAAAAGAATGTTCATGCTTACCTGGGCAGCCGTGATCTGTGCGCCGAGGTGCGCCTGGCCAAGATGCTCTTCAATCCGGGCGACCAGAAGCTCTTCGATGACGTATTGAACAGTGTCCGTCTCCTGCCCGATGAAGCTGGTTCGGCGGCAGAAGCGAACAAGCCCGGTGACCCGTTGTTTCAAGGCACAAAGTCGTATTTGTTCGACGGCACCATGGCCTATCTCAACAAAGACTTTACAACCGCCGCGGAACAACTCCAGCAGGCGCTGGACTCAGAGAAGCAAAAGCGCGCCCTGAGTCGTGATGATCTCCGCCTCCTGGTCGATAACCTGGCAGTCTCCTATCGCTTCAATCAAAACCAGGCTAAATCCAAAGAAACGCTGGATTACGGTCTCTCTCGCGATCCGAAATACCCGCTCTTTCATTACGACATGGCCTGCTACTACGGGTTGGAAGGCGATATGAATAAGGCTCTCGATGAGCTACGCCTCACGTACAAAAACAAATCAGAACTCAGCCTGTCAGACCAGCTTGCCGATCCCTTAGGGGAATCCTGTTTCGGAAAATTTCTCAAGAACAAGACTTTCGTGAAAGCTGTTGAGGAGATGAAGAACCAGTAGATAATTCGGTATCCAAGGCCAGTCGGAGACGGAGAAAGACGTTGGCTGATCGGATTAGGCAGGATTGCGCGACGAAAAATCACAAATCAGTTTTGAAGTTAAAAATTGGAAATTATGAATTTTAAATCCCCTTCAGTGCCTGTTCGAGATCGGCAATCAGATCATCATGGTGCTCCAATCCAATCGAAAGTCGCAACAGGTTGGCGGGGCTGCGCGTGGTTGCTCCCTCCACCGATGCCCGATGCTCAATCAGGCTGTGCGGGCCACCCAGGCTGGTTGCGCGAGTAAAAAGCCGGACCGCAGCAGCCAGTTTAAAAGCCTGCTCCTGTCCACCTTTGACTTGGATAGATAACATCCCACCAAAACCCGACATCTGAGCCGCCGCTATCTTGTTGCCGGGATGACTCGGCAGTCCGGGATAATGAACTGCCTCGATCGCTTCTTGCCGGCTGAGAAACTCCGCCACGCGTTGCGCATTTTCCGATTGCGCTCGCACACGGTAGGGAAAAGTCTGGATGCCGCGCAAGGCCAGCCAGCATTCAAAGGGTGATGGTACTGCTCCCCCAGCGTGTTGAAGAGCGCGGATTTTTTCATAAAAAGCATTGTGTTCCCTGAAAACCAGAGCGCCTCCCAGAACGTCGCTGTGTCCGGAAAGATATTTGGTGACCGAGTGCATTACGACGTCCGCACCCAATTGCAGTGGAGATTGAAGGGCAGGCGTTGCCCACGTATTGTCGCAAGCCAATAGCACGCCTCGTTTTCGCGCGAGTGCTGCCACAGCGCGAATGTCCGTAATGGTGAGCAGTGGGTTTGATGGAGTTTCGACCCAAATGACTTTGGTTGAGGTCGTTAGGGCACGCTCCACGGTGGCGGGATCTCGCATGTCAACGTAAGACGACTTGAGTCCCCAGAGGCCAAGCTGGTCCTTGAGCAAAAGCGATGTTCCATAAAACACGTCTTCCCCTGCAATCACGTGATCCCCAGGGGAAAGCGCCTGGAAAAGAGCATTGGTGGCTGCATTGCCGGAGGAAAAAGCAACGGCCGCTGCGCCTTGTTCTAATGATGCCAGGCAATCCTCCAGCGCAGACCGGTTCGGATTGCTCTGACGGGAGTAGCTATGCCCACCTGGAAAGCTACCGTCCTCAGCGCGCTCATAAGTAGTGGAAAGGTGAATGGCAGGAGTAACATCGCGCGTGCCTGGTTCGATTCCGTGGCCGGCATGGACCGCTCGAGTTTCAATCTTCATGGCAATTTAGGTTATAACAAACCGAAATCTCACGGCACCCAGACGCCTGCCGCGATGGTTTTTTGGCTTTGGACCAGCAAAGCGTGCTTGGCGGGATGCTGATTGCCGAGCAGTTTTCCACATGCACCAAACGTGAGTACTTGCATCTTGGTGGTTCCTTCGCTACGCTCAGAATTTCGCTAGCGGCCCTTCGGCAACGCTTCTCTCACGTTGATTGGATGGCAAGCTTGCTCACTCCGTAGCCGAATCCACATGGCCAATCCTGGTGATTTCGCATTCGTTGTCAAAGAGCAGACGGATATCGTCCGCATTGTCGGCGATTACGTCAGGTTGAAGAAGGCCGGCGCGCAGAATTTTTCAGGGCTGTGTCCTTTTCATCAGGAGAAGAGTCCTTCTTTCAGCGTGCACGCCACGCGACAGTTTTTCCACTGCTTCGGCTGCGGAGTTTCCGGGGACGTCTTCAGCTTTGTTCAAAAAATCGAAAACATCACGTTTCCTGAAGCGGTGCGGCTGATTGCCCAGAAGATGGGCATCCCGTTGCCCAAGGCTGAGTACAGCTCGCCTGGCGAGGCTCATGAGGCCCGCCAGCGCGGACAGCTCATCGAGATCCATGAGCGTGCTTGCGTATTCTTCGAAGACCAGCTTCGGCGCCCTGATGCCGCCCATGCGCGCGAATATCTAGCTAGCCGGGGCGTAAAAGAAGACATCATTCGAGCTTTTCGTCTGGGGTATGCGCCGGATTCGGGCTTCATCTTGAAAGATCGTTTGAAGGCCGATTTTAGCGAGGAGATTCTGCGCGCCAGCGGCTTGTTTTCATGGAAGAGTGAGACCGATGCCTCGGCCATCTATTCCAAGTTTCGCAACCGGATTTTGTTTCCCATTGCCAACGAAACCGGCAAAATCATCGCATTCACCGGAAGGACGCTCTCCAAAGATGAGAAGGCCGGTCCTAAGTATCTAAACTCGCCCGAAACACCGATCTACTCGAAATCGCGCGTGCTTTACAACCTCGACCGTGCCAAGGAGGCTATTCGCAAGCTGGACTACGCCATCATTGTGGAAGGCCAGATGGACTGCATCGCAGTCTATTCCGCCGGATTTCACAATGTGATTGCCAGCTCCGGAACAGCTTTCAGCGAAACCCAAGTCCGGCTGCTGGGACGTTTCAGCAAAAACATCGTCGTCAATTTCGATCCGGACACTGCCGGCGCCGCAGCCACCGACCGCTCACTCGGCATGTTGCTGGAAGAGGAATTCAAGATCAAAATTCTGCGCCTGGAAGCGGGCTATGATCCTGATCTGTTCATCCGACGCAACGGGGCCGAAGCCTATCGGCAGGCCCTCATGGCGTCGGCCAAATATTTTGAATACCTGATGAACCGGGCCATGTCGATGTTTCCAGTCAAGACCTCGGAAGGCAAGGTGCAGGCTCTCAACTTCCTATTGCCGCATATCAACCGGGTACCCAACCGGATTGTCCGCGACGGCCTGGTCAACGATATTGCGCAAAAGCTCGCCATTGATTCAGCCCTGTTGCGGCAAGAGCTGCGATCTGTGGCCAATAAGCGCTCGGCATCGGGAATTCGATCGGCCCCTGACTCCCACGTCACGTCCTCTGAAAAGGTCGTGATCCGGGCCGCATCTTCAAAGGTTCCGGCTGAATCGGGGTTGCGACGAAACGCCCTGGAGGCCCTCTCGGCTGAGCGTCTTCATAGCGGCATAGGGACAGAATCTCTCCTGGAGGCCCTTCTGGGTTGCGGAGAGGATGTTGATCCCATGTCCTTGCCCCTGAGCGATTCAGACCGCACTTTGCTCGCCAGGGTGATTATGGAGGCCATCGAGCCTTTGACCGAGGAATTACTCGAAGGCGCTCTGGAAGCTTTGCGGCACCGCTCCCAGTTGGCCCAGCGTGAACGCGACATCAAGCAGGGCATCTTCGATGCCGAGCGGCGCAACGACATGGCAACCTACGTCAGGCTGAAACAGGAATTGCTGGAACTCGATCGTCGATTGGCTGCCTCGATGAGCTAATAGGCTCTGCATCAAAAAAGCAGGTTTCTGGTAGGTTTTTAGCCACCTTTTGGGGTCGAGGTGGCCGAGGCGCCACCCATTGTGACCTGCTCCGACTGATTGCCGATTGGCCCGGCTCGATGAGCTAATAGGCTCTGGGTTCAAAAAAGCAGGTTTTTGGTAGGTTTTTAGCCACCTTTTGCGGGCGAGGTGGCTGAGGCAGCCACCCTCGGGACATGGCCGTTAGTAACCCTGAATTCCCGGTTTTCCAATTACCCAATCACTAAATTACCCATTTATCCAATGAGCATCACCCACTTACCCCAATTCCGGCTTATTTTCCTTTCGAAACTATCCGATAAACAGAGCATCTAAGATATAGCGGGATTGGCTCTATCTCCTTTGTTTCTCGGCGGCTGGCATGTCTGGGGCGCTGTTCATCTTGGATTGGATGTGATAACCTAAGTAGCTTCGGGTCTTGCGCGCTTACCAGCCTACATACCGCCGCCTTTCTTTAGGGAGACGAGCGTTCAGCCCCGTATTGTTCCAGCAAACGAGGACGGTTTGGCTTTAGACGATAAATTCGACGACATAAAAAAACTGATCGATGCAGGCAAAGAAAAGGGATATCTCACCTACGATCAAGTTAATGATCTCATACCAGGTGATATCCAATCACCAGATGATCTGGACGACCTGCTTACCACGATCGGCACGCAGGGTATCGATGTTCTCGATGCCACCAAAGGATTGCCTTCAGAACAGAAATTTGAGGAGCTCGAAGAAGGCGAAGATGTTGAACTCGACTTAACCCCGGGTGCGCTGGAAAAAACCAACGACCCGGTTCGCATGTACCTCCGCGAAATGGGCACCGTTCCGCTGCTCACCCGCGAAGGCGAAGTGGAAATTGCCAAGCGCATCGAGCGCGGACAGATCCGCGTACTCAAGGCGCTTTCCCGCTCTCCGATCGTCATTAAAGAAATCCTGTCCCTAGGAGAGGACCTTAAGAGAGGCGTCCGCTCCATTAAGGAACTGGTGGCCTTTGATGAAGAGGAGATTACCGACGAAATCGTGCAAGCGCGGCTGAAGGACTTCACTGGGCAGATCGATGAGGTCGCCAAACATTACAAGAAAGTCCCGATGCTTGAAGAGAAGCTCAACGCCATCCAGCCCAAGAAAAAACCCAAGGAATATCGTAAGTGCCGCTGGGCGTTGGGCCGCGCGCAGGTCATGGTTTCGGTGGGCATTCGTAACCTGAAATTCACGAATCCCGAACGCAAGCGGCTGATTGAACGGGTCAACAAAACTGTCGATTCCATGCGCGTGCTCGATCGCCAGATCAACGGTCTGGAAAAGAAGATCGAGGGCACCCGCAGCGAAGAGACCAAGAAGGAATACCGGAGGCTCCAGCGCCAGCACAAGACCGACCAGGAAAAACTGGAACTGGAAGCCGGGGTCAGCTACCAGGAGCTGAAGCGTACTCAGCGCGAGATCATTCAGGGAGATGTCGACGCTGAGGCCGCCAAGCGCGAGCTGATCGAGGCTAACCTGCGGCTGGTGGTTTCGATTGCCAAGAAATACACCAACCGTGGCCTGCAATTCCTTGACTTGATTCAGGAAGGCAACATCGGCCTGATGAAGGCCGTAGATAAGTTCGAGTACCGCCGTGGCTATAAGTTCTCCACGTATGCAACGTGGTGGATACGCCAGGCGATTACCCGGGCCATTGCCGACCAAGCCCGCACCATCCGTATTCCGGTGCACATGATCGAGACCATCAACAAGCTGATCCGCACCTCGCGGCAGCTTGTGCAGGAACTGGGCCGCGAGCCTACTTCTGAAGAAATCGCCAAGCGCATGGACATCCCTGTGGCCAAGGTGCGCAAGGTGCTCAAGATAGCCCAGGAGCCTATCTCCCTGGAGACGCCCATTGGTGAAGAGGAAGATTCACATCTGGGCGACTTCATTGAAGATCGCTCCATGGTTTCTCCGGCTGAAGCTGTCATCAATGTGAACCTGAAAGACCAGACCGCGCAGGTGCTGCGTACGCTCACTCCGCGTGAGGAAAAGGTGATCAAGATGCGTTTCGGCCTGGAAGACGGATCGGAGCACACCCTGGAAGAGGTCGGGCAATCGTTCGCAGTCACTCGCGAACGGATTCGCCAGATCGAAGCCAAGGCGCTGCGCAAGCTCCGCCATCCTTCGCGCTCACGCAAGTTGCGGGCGTTCATGGATGGAATCAGGGAGAATTTGTAATCTGGTAATCGGGTAATTTGAAATTTGGGACGATTCGCGCCCAGCTTTCAGTTACCCGATTTTTCTGCAGCCCCAAACTCTCGAACCGAAATAAGCGCTCAGAAACGAACTAAAGATGTATCAGCGTTGATCCGCGCAAATCAGCGGTAAGATTTTGGTTTTATCGTTCTTACCCGGTTTTTTGGTTCTGCCGGTCAGCATGCTTGCCTTCTATGGGCAGTCCGGCCTCGATCCAGCCCTGTTTCCCTTCGGCATAGTCACGCACGTTGATGTATCCCATGGCCACCAGTTCACGGGCGGCCTCTTCTGAAGCGTGTCAAGTAAGCTTGCCGCAATAGACGACAATGTCCGCCGCTTTGTCCGGCAGCAGCCGGGGAGCCAGTTCACGGACTTGGTCGGGCGGCAAATTGATCGCGCCCGGCAGATGCGCATGGTTGTAGTAGTTCGGAGCCAGCGTCTCAACCAGAAGGAAATGATCTTTCTGGTCAAGCTTTTGCTTCAACTCATTCTGGCTGATCGTTGGGACATCGCCTTCCATGTGCTCTCCATTCTTGGTTTGCTTGAGTATAAGACCGAGGCAGCTCGATTGGGAATGCCCTACCAAACACTGATTGGAAGCCTCTTACACCGCTATGTTCACAGCGTGGCAGAGCCACAACCAAAGACCAAAACCCACCACGGAGACGCGGAGACACGGAGAAGATTTGGAAAATCAGGAGAGAGAAATCATCGAAGGCAGGTTCACGGGCGAACAAAAAGTGATGGAGCGGTATGAACAGATAACAAACTGAAAACAATGGGGTTCGAGATGCGCAGCAAAAAATTTGCGCAAAAAACGAAGAAAT
>DASZEU010000041.1:0-14905 GCA_035940535.1 Candidatus Angelobacter sp. | reverse complement strand
CCCCCTGTCATTCTGAGGCCGTGACCCGCTTTGCAGCGGGTTAAGGAAGCAATGAACACGCAGAGAGCATGGGCGGTGTAAGTAGGAGCGGCCGGGAGTTGTATGATAGGAGCCGTCATGGTTACGGGAAGTAGACCGGACGTCCAGTGGTGCCTTTGAGCCCGTTTCTGAGCATGGTTCCCAAGCTTCGTGATTGAGACATTGGTGACGCGGTTGGCTGTACAACTGCGATCCCGTTTAGGAGAGTACCCCGAATAAAGACGACTTGGCCCGCTCCATGACCTAGTAGAAATGACGATGGCCTGGAAGAAAAGTAAGAAGAAGCAGCCGAAGCACGCTGGTCAAGGGGGTGCAGTTCCCAGTCTCAGTTGCATCGAACCCAATGCAGCAGGGATCGATATAGGGGCAACGGAAATCTTCGTGGCCCTCCCGCAGGACCGAGATCCTAGCCCGGTTCGCAGGTTTGAGACGTTTACCGAGGATCTGCATCGGTTGAAAGATTGGCTGCGACAGCATGGAATTACGACGGTGGCCATGGAATCGACCGGGGTGTACTGGATTCCGCTGTTTCAGATATTAGAAAGAGCGGGTATCGAAGTATGCCTGGTGAATGCTCATCATGTGAAGCATGTCCCGGGACGCAAAACCGATATCATCGATTGCCAGTGGCTGCAGTATCTGCATTCGGTGGGGCTATTGCGCGCCTCATTTCGTCCGGAGGATCGCGTATGCGCCATTCGCTCCCTACTGCGTCACCGCGACAGCTTGGTGCAAATGGCGACCGTCCATGTGCAGCATATGCAGAAAGCCCTGACCCAGATGAATCTTCAGATTCATCACGTGCTCAGTGATATCACCGGACAAAGCGGACTCGCCATTCTGCAAGCCATGGTGAAGGGCGAACGTAATCCCGTGGTGCTGGCGCAGTTACGCGACTACCGGGTCAAGGCCAGTGAGGAAGTGATCGTGAAATCGCTGGTGGGCGATTATCGCCGCGAGCATCTTTTTACCTTGGGTCAGTCCCTGGAAGCCTTTCGTTATTATCAAAGTCTGATGGCCACTTGCGATGAGGAGATTGAGGAACAACTACAAACCTTTGATCGCCCGCTCCCTCCCGAGGCCCCGCCTTTGCCGCCCGACCCGAATGCGCACCGGCGGCGTAAGAATGAGTTTCACTTCGACATGCGGAGCGAACTCTATCGTATCTTGGGAGTGGATGTGACGGCCGTTCCTGCCATTCACGCCCTCACCGGATATACGCTGCTGGCGGAGGTGGGAACCGATTGGCTCACCAAATTCCGCAATATGGAAGCCTTCGCCTCCTGGGCATGTTTTTGTCCGCACAATAAGAAGAGCGGAGGGAAAATCCTCTCAGCCAAGACCCGCAAGAGCGCCAACCGGGTCAATCGTGCGCTGCGTGTGGCCGCCCAGAGTTTGGAAAGAGATAAGTCCCATCTTGGCAACTACTATCGTAAGATGTGTGCTCGATTAGGAAAGCCGGCTGGCATCACCGCTACTGCCCATAAGCTGGCACGCATTCTTTTCCATATGATAACGACCAAACAGCCCTATGACGAAAGCATCTTTGCCGCCGAAGAGCAACGCCAGCGCAAACGTATGGAAAGCAAGCTTAAACGCAAAGCCCATCAGATGGGCTACACATTGGTTCCCTTAGCACAAACCATATAAGAGCACTATACAAAAGTATCGCTGCTGTTCATTAGGAGGCCGCTCTTGGCCGAAGAATCCCCACGCTGCTTCATGTACCAGGCTCATGAAGTGTCGTAAAAATGCATTGGAGGAAGTCATGAACCAGGCATGCATCGTCCTAACCACGGCGGGTTCGCAGGTAGAGGCCCGCAGGATTGCTCACTCGCTGGTCGAGCGGCAGCTCGTGGCCTGCGTGAATATTGTTCCTCAGATCGAAAGCGTCTACCGCTGGCATGGCAAAGTAGAGAGCGCCAACGAATGGCTGCTGGTGATCAAGACCATGGAGACAAATTTTTCCCGGGTTTGTGAAGAAATCAAGAAGCTCCATTCCTATGAACTCCCGGAGTGCATCAAACTCGAAATCAACGGCGGTAGCCAGGAATACTTGCGGTGGATTGAGGAGAATCTGGTAGTTGGCTAATTTCTTCGAACTACATGCGAGTCTGTCCAATTTCCCTTTCCATTTCTCAAAGCGTGCATAAAACCAAACGCGTCAGAAATGCACCTAAACACTGTTGCGATTGAGCAGCCAACAAGAACCAAGATGTGGCTGGCCATATAGCAAAGTTGGTTCCTTTTCTGTGAAGGCGACAATTTACTCTTGACGCGAGCAAGGGAAGAGAAGTTCACTAATAGCTTGAACTCTATGATCCATACTGTTCTTGATTGGCTCTATTGCACCAGGCGCAAAGTGGCGACGTGCAGCGTGATTGTCTTGGCCTGTCTCATGGCCTGGCATGTGGTGTTTGGAGCGAATGGCGTCCTGGTCTATGCGCAAAAGCGCAAGGAACAGCATGACCTGCAACAACAGATCGAGACCTTGCGGCGGCAAAATGACTTGCTCAATCAGCGAATCAAAGCCTTAAAGAATGATCCGCAAACCATTGAAAAAGAAGCGCGAGAAAAGCTTCGCTATGCCCGGCCCGGCGAGGTCATCTACACCCTGCCCGCAGTAAACCCAGCGACCGTCTCAGCCACGCAGAAGAAGTAAAAGGAGAGCGTGTGGGGGAAGGCCAATCTCAACCTAAGACAGAGGTCAATGTACAGCAGGCTGTACCATTTTTTTGGGTGCATGATATTGAAGCGTCATTGCGTTTCTACGTCGAGGGGCTCGGCTTCGAGATGAAAATAAAATGGACTCCCGAGGGTAAGCTTCGGTGGTGCTGGCTGGAGTTAGGCGCAACCGCCGTCATGTTGCAAGAGTTCTGGAAAGAAGGGCGCCACGCCAATTTGCCCGAGAGCAAGCTGGGTGTAGGCGTATCTATATGCTTTACATGCAGGGATGCGCTGGCCCTCTACCACGAGTTCAAATCACGAGGAATCGAGGCCACGCGTCCATTTGTCGGCAATCACATGTGGGTAACGAACGTCAAAGACCCAGATGGCTACGCGCTCTCTTTCCAAAGCCCAACCGATGCTCCCGAGGAATCGGAGTACACAGAGTCTTAATTCTCAAATTCAACAAACCATATTTGGTCGAGACGTGTACAGCCCCAACCATCCTTGCCGGGATGGTTGCGTGAACTTTGCGTCGGCTGAGTATCAATTTCTCCCTCTACAACGCACTGTCCATACCTGTCAGTGTAAGAGTGTCGATGGCCATGTCAAAAAATCTTTCTAACGCACAACGCCCTGAAGCGGGGAACTGGCCGTAGCATAAAGCTTCTTGGGCATTCTGCCTGCCAGGTAAGCAGCCCGGCCAGCAAGCACAGCGTATTTCATGGCCTCAGCCATCAAGACAGGATTTTCAGCGTGGGCAATGCCGGAGTTCATGAGCACGGCGTCCGCTCCCAATTCCATGGCGATGGCTGCATCGGAGGCGGTCCCTACCCCGGCGTCCACGATCAGAGGGACATCGGTAATCATCTCGCGCAAGATTTGAATATTCGCGGTGTTTTGGATTCCCATACCGCTTCCGATGGGAGCTCCTAAGGGCATGATGGCACTGGCGCCGGCATCAATTAGGCGTTTAGCAACAACAATGTCATCAGAAGTATAAGGAAGGACTATGAACCCCTCCTTTACCAATACGCGAGTGGCTTCGATAGTCGCCTGGACATCAGGATAGAGGGTCTGCTGGTCGCCGATCACCTCGATCTTGACCCAATCAGAAAGCCCAACTTCACGCCCCAGCCGAGCTGTGCGGATGGCCTCATCTGCGGTGTAACAGCCAGCCGTATTCGGGAGCAGGAAATACTTGGTAGTGTCGATGTAATCCAGCAACGATTCTTTGCTGCGGTCCAGATTGACACGCCGGACGGCCACCGTGACCATCTCTGCCCCGCTCGCCTCTATGGCGCGAGCTGTCTCTTCTCCAGATTTGTACTTACCTGTGCCGACGATCAGCCGGGACCGGAATTGCCGGCCTGCAAGAAATAGCGGATCCATACGTTCTATTGTAATGAATACGCTGGGAGATCAGTTCTGATCTGCGTTTCATCAGCGCAAAATCAGCGGCAAATTGCGTTCCGGCCTATCCCACCGGCGCGATTTCCACCGGATGTGGCTCCTGGTAGAGTTCATCGATCTGTTGCTTGTACTTGCTTTCAACCACGCGGCGCTTCAGCTTCAGGGTAGGAGTGATCTCACCGGTGGCGATGGAGAATTCGTCGGGCACCACCAGGATCTTCTTGATGGTTTCAAAATGCGCCAGGTCCTTGTTAAGTTCCTCGACAATTCCCTGGTAGAGTTTGTGCACCTGAGCGTGGTGTACCAGATCCTCACGATTCGAGAAGGCCACGCCATTGGCTCGCGCCCAATCTTCCAGAAGAGGGAAGTTGGGAGAGATAATCACGGAAGCATATTTGCGCTTTTCACCAATCACAGCAGCTTGAGCGACCAGCACATTGTTTTTCAAGGCATTTTCAATGGGCTGCGGCGCAATGAATTTCCCGCCCGAGGTTTTGATCAGATCCTTCTTGCGGTCGGTGATGGTCAGAAAGCCTTCACTATCGACCTGGCCGATGTCGCCGGTCTTGAACCAGCCGTCGGGCGTAAAGGCGGCCTTGGTTTCCTCCGGCATGTTCCAATAGCCTTTGAAAATCGACGGGCCTTTGACCAGGATTTCGCCGTCTTCCGCTAGTATCATCTGGATATGTTCCACCGGTTTGCCCACGGTTCCCACCTTATAAGCCAAGCGGCGATTGGAAGCGATGACCGGCGAAGTCTCGGTCAGTCCGTAGCCTTCAAAGATCGGGATACCCACTTTCCAAAACCATTCAGCCATCTCGTGGCCCAGCGGAGCGCCGCCCGACACATAGACCCTGCTGTTTCCACCAAACAGGTGGCGGATTTTTGAATAGACGAGCTTGTTGGCCAGCTTCCATGCCGGGCTGGAGGGCTGCTCTCCGCGTACAACCTCTTCCTTGTGCCGCTCTCCAACCTTGAGCGACCAGCTCAGGATTCGCCGGGACACTCCGCGGGCCGCTTTGTGTTCTACCTCCTGGCGAATCTTTTCATACACACGCGGAACGGCAACGATGATGGAGGGTTTGGCTTCTTGCAGCATCACCGGGAGTTGATCGAAGGCCGGGCAGTAGGCAATGGTCACGCCATTCAGAAAGCAAACATAGTCAAGGTGACGCGCAGTAACGTGGGAAAGAGGCAGAAACGATAGATAGGTGTCGCCGGCTTTCCACTCAAAATTCTTGACTGAGGTGGCGGCGTTGGAGGTCAGGTTCAAGTGGGTCAATATCACGCCTTTGGAGGCGCCGGTGGTTCCTGAGGTGTAGATAAGAGTCGCGATGTCATCGGGCTGGACCGTGCGCGCTTTTTCATCGAAGACCGTATCAACTTCCAGGGAGGCGCTCTTCAGAATGGACCAGAGGGGAATGACATCAGGCTCCTGCACGTCGTCCATAGCCACGATCTTTTCGAGCTTGGTCTGCTTCTGAATCGATTGAATCTTGCGCAGTTGCTCCAGGTTAGAGACGAAGATCGCCCGCGCTCCGGAATTCTGAAGAAGATAAAGTGTCTGTTCTGCGGTAAGCGTCGTATAAACGGGGACGTCGATGATGCCGCTGGTCACGCAGGCAAAATCAATGATCATCCATTCCGGGCGGTTTTCGCTCAGGATGGCGACCCGGTCCCCTCGCTGAATGCCCCACTGCTGAAGGGCTCGCGACACACCCGCGACATAGCCGTAGTACTGGCGCGAAGAAATGGCTTTCCAGTCGCCTCCGATCTTGTAGGTAACGTGGTGATCGAGGTTGTAGCCCACGGAGGCGAAAAAAACGTCAACTAAAGTCTTAGCTTCCATGGTTGGTCCCTGGCTCAATACCTTTCAGAACAATGTCAACGATCACGTCCGCCAGGCTGGAGATGTGATAATCACGGTCTCGATCCCGGTCCGAGAGTATCCATGTAGTGACGATCTCGTCCACTGCGCCGAAGAAGCAGTGAGCGGCGACTGTCACAGACAACTCCGAACGAAAGACCTGGGCCTCCTGGCCTTCGCGCAGCACTTTCTTGATCAAGTCAAAATACTCGACGAGCAATTTATGGGAGAACTGGCCCAGGAACTTGGCGCTGTGGCGCAGCTCCGTCTGAAATACGATGGCCAAGTCACGGTTGGAGCCCAGGGCTTCCAGGTGGAGATAGGCCATTCGCCGGAGCTTTTGGCGCGGATCGGAGATATCGTTGAGCGCCGCCCGGGCCCTCTGTATAAAGCGGTGGAAGGCGGAATCGATGGCCGCCATGAGCAGTTCGTCTTTATTCTTAAAATATAGGTAGATCGTGCCATCGGCCACCCCGGCGCGGTCGGCAATTTCGGAAACCCGCGAATGGAAAAAGCCATGCTCGGCAATTACCTCGATGGCTGCATCGAGGATGCGTTGGTACTTATCCGAGGTTCCGTTGGCCAGTTTAGTGGCTGTTTCTGTTGGTCGTTTCACGGCGAAGTTAATGAATCTAATTGTATTTTCAGAGTACTACAATCACAAAATTGAGGCGCACAGGAGGCGTGAGCGGAGCGGGAGCCTCCTGCCGAAACCCTGAGCGGCAGCGAAGGATCGTCCGTCACTCCGATTTTCCATACCATTCCAGAAACGCCCGAAAAGCCTTACCACGGTGGCTATATTCCGCCTTCTGCTCAGCGGGGATTTCAGCAAAAGTTTTGTCCAGGGCAGGAAAGTAAAATAGAGGATCGTAGCCAAATCCCTGATTTCCTCGGGCCACGGTCAGCAGCTTTCCTCGAACTTCGCCGCTAAATAGCTGGAGGGTCACTCCGTCTTGGGCGGCGGCGATCACACACACAAATTGGCTCCATCGATTCTCATCCGGTAAACCTTCCAGTTGCTGGACCAAAACGCGATTATTCTCTTCATCATCTGAGTTCTGGTGAATACCTGCAGCGCCCTGCAAAAGGGCAGCGTATCGGGCGGAATGCACGCCCGGTGCTCCATTCAGAGCGTCGACCGCCAACCCGGAGTCGTCGGCCAGAACCAGCTCTCCTGGAAGGAATCGGCTGTAATGCTCGGCCTTGATGCGCGCATTCTGCTCGAAGGTCTGGCCATCTTCCACTGCCAAGGGGATGTTTTTAAAACCAGGCAGGGGGCTGACCTCAATGCCCATGCTGGATGCGGCCGCGCGAAAATCGCGCAGCTTTCCAGGATTCGAGGTGGCGACATAGATCGGGGAGTGCATTATGTATCATGATAAACAGGGCAGGGCGCAAAAAGAGATTGGTGGCGCGTTCTATAGCTGAAAGGATGAACGACGTATGTTGCTGTGGTCGCATTCAGGCTCTTTGTTAAGAAATGTTACACAAGAACGCTTTCAGAATGAGCGCTGTTCGATCTTGACTATTGATCGTCCGGCTACCCGATTGCCCGAGCGCCCGATTCATCCGATGCCCTCCAAGCTCAAAGGCCTTTCGTTGAGCGTGTTGGCGTGGAGCGCGCTGGTGATTCTCCTCTCCCTGAACGGTTGTGTTATCTCACCCAGGAGAGGCACGGGAGGCGGTGGTGGCGGAGGAGGGGGTGGTGGTGGAGGCTTCGGCAGAATCTATGTTAGTAACACTTCCGCGCCTAGCATCGTTCGTTTTGATAATGCGTTGACCGTAAACGGCAATGCGACTCCGGGCGCAACCATTTCCGGCACTGCTACGCTGCTTTCTTCACCAGGATATTTATTTCTGGATACGGTGAATAACCGGCTTTTTGTCGCGAACCAGGGTGGAAGCGATATCCTGATCTTTGACAACGCAAATGCCATGACCGGCAACGTCGCTCCTACGCGGACCATCTCCGGGCCAGCTACGCAATTATTCTCCCCGGTCGACGTAGCATTAGACCGAACTCGAGACCTGCTTTATGTTGCCGACAATGCGGCTGGAACTATCGTGGTTTTTGCCAACGGCTCCACCGCAACGGGAAATGTAACGCCACTGCACTCCTTGACGTTAGGCTTTGTGCCGACGGCAATCTTTTCAGACTCCGCCAACAATCGGTTGTTTGTAGCCGATAGCAGCAATGCAGTTCGCGTCTTCGATGCGGCTGGCACTCTAAACGGCGCCGTAACCGCCAATCGCATTATTGCCGGAGGCACCACCCAACTCAATCAGCCTGCGGGCCTCCAGGTCGACAATTCCGGCCGTCTTGTGGTGAGTAATCTTAGTGGCGGCAACATAACCATCTATCCAAACGCTGCCACCGCCAACGGCGACGTCGCACCAGTGGCCGTGATCGGAGGGACCAACACGGGGATTCTTGCTCCTTCGCAGATCGTGTTGAACAATGCGACCACCACGGGAGATCTGTACGTGGCCGACGGAGCAGCCGCCGGGGTTTTGATCTTTGCCAACTTAGGCTCTGCCAACGGGAACATTACTCCTACGCGCACCATCAGCGGCTCCAATACCGGATTGGCGCGTGCGGGGGGAGTTGGCCCGTTCACTGCGAAGGGAATTGCCCTGGACACTACTCGGTAAACGTATCGCAGGTTAGCCTACTCGTTTCTTAGGCCCTTTACCTTTATGATTGGAAAGGATGAGAGTATGCTTCGACGTCTTTATCTCATAACGGCTAGCCTTTTGATCGTCCTTTGCGGTTGCGGTGGTGGTGGTACGAGGGGAGGCACGCTCACAGGCCCTCCCCCGACGAGCCTGGGCAAGATCTACGTTTCAAATGCTGCTGGCAACAGCATCGTCCGTTTTGATAATGCGCTGACCGTTACGGGAAATACCGGCCCTGGCGCTACTATCTCCGGCGCCTCCACTCAGTTGTCGGCGCCGCAGTATATGCTACTCGACACCACGAACAACAGGCTGTTTGTGGCCAATCAGGGTGCGAGTTCGGTGGTAGTTTTTGAAAACGCCAGTACCAAGACAGGGAACGTAACTCCAGAACGAACCATTTCCGGCGGTGCAACCTTGCTGGTATCGCCGGTTGACGTAGCCCTCGACAGCGGACGGAACCTGCTCTACGTTGCCGATGGCAGCAACATCCTTGCCTTTAGTGGTGCTTCCACCATCAATGGGAACTCACCTCCGGTGCGTACCATCGGAGTAGGATTCATCGTGTCAGCGATCTTCTTCGATCCCGCGAATGACCGGTTGTTTGCTGCTGACACAACCGGAAATACAGTACGGGTTTACGATGGAGCAAGTCTTCTCAATGGCGCGGTAGCTGCAAATCGAATTATCTCCGGTGCAGCTACGCAACTCAACAAGCCGGCAGGCCTGCAAGTGGATACCGCCGGCAGGCTTATCGTAAGTAATTTTGGCACACCCAGCATTACCATCTACTCCAGTGCGGCCACCACTAGCGGAAACGTTACCCCAGTGGCTACGATTGCCGGATCCAATACCGGCCTGGGTGCGCCAACCCAGATGATCTTGAATAATGCAACCACCACCGGCGACCTGCATGTCGCTGATGGAAAGTCCGCAGCGGTGCTGGTGTTTACCAACATAGGCTCTGCGAACGGAAATATCACTCCTGCCCGTAACATCAGTGGCGCCAATACCGGTCTGGCGCGCTCGGCTGGCGGCACTGGCCCCTTTACCGCCACTGGAATCGCCCTCGATACAACCAGATGACTACTTGAGCAACGCTCCCGCCAGAATCACGGCAATGCCGGCAATGGTGCTGGCGAAAGACAATCTCCAATAGAGCTTGTCGTCTGCCAGCAGGGAGATTGAGCAGAGAACAATGGAAACCTCCAAAAATAACTCGGCAGCGTCGTAAAAATTGGCGCGGTGCTGGACCTGATCTCTTTCATGTTCGAACTCGAAAGCTTGTTCTTGAATCTTCCTGGCTCCTTCTTTGGGAGCACCTTGCTTCCCCGGCTTGTCAGGCTTTTCCCCGGACGCTGCAGCGTGTCCTGCTTCGCCTTCGGACTCAATGGGTTGCGCCGCGTTATCTTCGGTTTTTTGGTCTTTGTTGTGATCGGGGAACGCTTCCTTGGCGAGCTGAGACAGGATCGGGCTATCTTTTGATAGTAAGGGGCTCTTGCATTCTTTTTCGATCGGCATCCCGCACTCTTCTTCGGTTGATTTTTTGAAGTCGCGGAGGGCCACCTCCTTGCCATTCGGCAACAAGAAAGTCTCTTCTGCGGCTATCGCAAATTCGTAAGCGCGAATGTGCTTGGCCTGATAGAAGTTCCACTTATCGCTCGCTTTGCCTTGCAACAGGATCTCTTCGGTGTGGGAGCGATGGCTAAGGAGAGTGGTTACCGCCAACAATACGGCCACGACTGCCATCGTCAGGCCAATCGCTTTTTCGCCCTTGAGATGGGCGTGTTCAGTTGATTCTTTAAGTTCTTCTGGATTCATCGTCTCTGCCTCGTCTGAAAATTCTGGGGTCTAATGTTTGTGCAAGAACCTGAGCCGCTTTTGTGGTTTAAGGTGACTCTGGACATCATCGTATTTCAGCACGCTGATGGAGCCATCCACCTCCAGCACCGCCAGGGCCACATCTTCAATGCTGTTCACTCCATGTTCCCGTAGTGCGCGCTTGATTTCATCCAGGGTGACGTGCTCTTTGGAAAGATGAGTGGGCAGCAGGCTTCCATTGTGGATCAACAGCGTGGGCGAGCCTTGAATTACGGCTCTGAATCTTCGGTTGAGTCCCGACAATTCTGCCAGCAGGTAATTCAATACCAGCAAGACTACGGCGGCCACGGCTCCGCCCAGCAGGGAAGTGTCCGGTCCGGTCATTGCATTCTGCACGGAGTTGCTGAGCAGCAATAGGAGAGTCAGGTCAAACGGAGTCATTTGCCCTACCTCGCGCTTGCCCGTAAGCCGGATTCCGATCAGCACCAGAAGATAGACGACCGATGTGCGCGCCATAATCTGGAGCACAGTGTGCCAGTTTGTCAGCATGTCAAGTAGCCACAGTTTATATCTAAATTCTGTTAAAATCTCGCCGATGATTCGCCGACATATTTTGCTTACCCTCGCACTCGTGTGCGCCGCATCGGTTTGGCTGCATGCAGCCGACCTGGAACAGATTGCCAGATCCGTCACCATCTACCGCGACAATTATGGTGTGCCTCATGTTTACGGTCCCACAGATGCCAGTTGCGCCTTTGGCTATATTTACGCTTCCGCCGAAGACAATTTCTGGCAGATCGAGGATAGCTATATCCGCGCGCTGGGACGCGCCTCGGAGATCTATGGCGCACGCACCCTGGAAGACGACGAACTGGTGCGCGCCTTGGAAATTCCACAGTTGGCGAAGGCCGAGTATGAACGCTCCTCGCCGCATTCCAAGGAGTTGCTCCAGGCTTCGGCCGACGGTCTGAATTATTTTCTCCAGCATAATCCCCAGGTCAAGCCCCGGCTCATCACCAAATTTGAGCCTTGGTACGTTCTGGCCTTCAATCGCTATGCTCTTTATTACCAGTTCATCTACCGGCGCAGCGGGCTGAGGACCGAAGAAATCAAGACCGTTACTGAACCGCAAAACGCCAAGGTAAGCGGATTACGGGGCGGGCCTGCTGAGGACCCGGCAGAGGAATTCAAAAACCTGCTCGTAGCCCAAGGGTCGAACATGTGGGCTGTAACGCCGGCCAAGAGCGCTTCCGGTCATGCGCTCTTGTTCATCAATCCCCATCAGCCCTTCTTTGGCACAGGTCAATGGTATGAAGGCCATGTGCATAGCGACGAGGGGTGGGACATGTCCGGCGCATCATTCTTTGGCTCAGCCTTTCCCACCATCGGCCATAACGAGTTTCTGGGCTGGAGCCACACCGTGAACGTTCCCGATATTCTCGACGTTTGGGAAGAGAGCTTCGATAAACCCAGCGATCCGCTTGCTTATCGCTACGACGGCGGCTATCGTCACGCCACCGAATGGAAGGACAGCATCAAGATCAAAACCGACAATGGCTTGACCGAGCGTACCTTCACCTTCCGCAAGACCCATCATGGGCCGGTGGTGGCCAATCGTAATGGCAAGTGGCTCACCATCAAAATGGCGCAGTTCGAAGAGGGCGGCCAAGTGGATGAGTGGTATGCAATGACCAAATCGCGCAACCTCGAAGAGTTCAAAAAGGCTATGTCGGCTGTAGCTGTACCTATGTTTAACGCGATGTATGCCGATCGCGAAGGAAATATCTTCTACGTCTACAATGGCGCGGTCCCTCGCCGCTCGCAGAAGTTTGACTGGTCCAAACCTGTGGATGGCAGCACCTCCGAAACCGAGTGGCACGGTTATCATGCGTTCAGCGAACTTCCGCAGATGACCAATCCAAAATCCGGCTTTCTGCAAAACTGCAACTCCACGCCGTTCATGACCACGATCTTCGACAACCCCGATCCCAGCGCCTTTCCGAAATACATGATTGGCGAAGGAGATACGGCAAGGGCCCGCGTTTCCCGCCGGATTCTCTTCAACAAAGACAAGTTCACCTGGGATGAGTGGGCCAAAGCCGGCTTTGACACCTACGTAATTCAGGCGGAGACCGAGATACCTGAACTGGTCAAAGCCTGGGAAAAGGACCACAGCGCCAAGGCCGCCGATGCCGTGGCCGAGTTGCAGAACTGGGACCACATTAGCCGCGCCAACTCCGTTCCCATGACATTGTTCATGCTGTGGCACGAAAAGCAATACGGTACTGCGGTGATCCGGCCTGATAAAACACCACAGGATCCCGTGCGGTCCATGGAACAGGTGATCGATGAACTCAGCGCCACCTTCGGAACGTGGCAGGTGGCCTGGGGCGATCTCAATCGTTTGGAGCGCCGCGCCTCCAGCGGCGAAGAGCCTTTTAGCGACGAGCTAAAGAGCCTGCCGGTGGCCGGAGCGCCCGGTGATGTCGGCATTGTCTTTAACTTTTATGCCCGGCCTGAGAAAAAGCAGAAAAGGCGTTACGGTGTGGCCGGACATTCCTTCATCAGCGTTGTAGATTTCGGCCCTGCGCCTAAGGCGCGATCCATCCTGGTATTTGGGGAGAATTCCGATCCATCGTCACCCCATTACTTCGATCAGTCGGAACTCTATGCCCGGCAGGAGTTCAAACCGGCATATTTCACGCTGGAAGAAATCAAAGCGCACCTGGAAAAGACCTATCATCCGGGCGAACACAATTGATGATGAGGCTGCGAACTTCGTGTAGCGCATGAGATCCAAGAACCGCGGCTCTCGCCGCAAAGGATCGAGGCTGGGCGTGACACTGGACCAAAGCAGCCGGTAATCTGCGATCAATTCCCCAGCGCAAACATCTTGAGTGTTGCCCCTTCCAAGACTGCAACGAATCCCTGTTGGGACACGTCGCAATAAACGACCGTCTTTTCCAGCGGAATGGAAATAAGATCAGCGCCGCGCTTGAGGTCGAACACATCAATGTGCAACAGGTGCAACTTGGTATCGGCGGGACCAGGCACCGAGGCGAACTCAACTGCAAGATTGTTCCCGGAACTGACTACGAAGATGGGCAGTTCATTGGATCGGACCTTGGTGGAAAAGACTTGCTCGCCTGATTCCGACAGCACAACAATGCCATTGCAGCCGTAAGCTGCAACAAGCTCATGATCGAGGGCATCCATAATCAAAGAACAATGTTCCTTGCTTTTAAACGTAACCTTCAAGCTTTTCCACCGGCCCTCGAAATCCAGAATCCCGAATTCTTCAGCATGGTAAGGTTGGCTGGGATGGGTGCCAACCAGGAACCGATCCGCTGCCGACCAGTGTGCCAGGTAGTTGGGTAGAGTGAATTTTTTAATGACCTTGAGAGTATCCGGATCCAATATCTCGATGTCGGCTTTGGATCTTCCGGGGCTCGCGATCGTGCCATCGGACAGCGCGACCTCATGGACAAATACTTGTTGGTGAACGAGAACGATCTCCGCACCCGAAGGTGGCACATCAACCTGCCATCCTTCAAAGGGAGCCACTCTCTCCAAAGGCAGCAATTTCGAAGCCAGCACTTTGGAATCCGGCGAGATGAGATAAAGAATATCTCCGGTGCGAACAATGAAATTTCCAGCCCGGCCGGGAGCTACTTGGGAGAACGAAGCGCTCGTCGAAAAGCGCATCGACTTGATGGCATGACCGTCATGCGCGTCGAAGATTTTCAAATCCAAAAAGAAATTTCCGGCTCCGCCGTTCAGATCGCGGCGGGCAAGCGGCGTTGGCGAAACCCTCTTGTTCACTTGATAAACGGCCAGCCGGTCGGGGGTAATGAATACCACTCCTTGCTGCCGAAGCCACAGGGGATAGCTTGGTCTCTCAAAACTCTGAAGACCCTGGTCCTCATGAAGATTAACAGTCCATTGCGGCTGCAGCCTGGAGACTTGGCCAAGAAGCTGAGAGCAAAAGGCCAGCAGAAGAATGAGTTGGGTCTTCATTCAGGAATAGTTTACAACTTGCCATGTCGTCCGGTGGGCATATAGTTGGTGGCTGTGCTTTCGCGGGTTGCTGTTCATGGAGTTATTTGAGTCTGGCCTGGAGCTAGCTTATGGCGACAATGCCAATGAGTTTGATTTTATCGTATGGATTGTTCAATTCTCTAGTTCGCTGCGTTTAGTTTTATTCAACAGTGCTAGATTAATCCATGTTTTTGCAGTATCTTGGGACAAGAGTTGGTCTGGAACCAAATGCATCCCGACCGGTCAGTCTGCATGGAGACACACAAATGTATTCCCTCTTTCACTGTATTTCCAGGAAAGTCTTTTTGGTCCCCGTGACCCTAGTCGCAACTTGTGCAAGCTATGCACAGAGACCAGCGCCCGCGGAGCAAGCACAGATAGCTT